>CAZJTP010000171.1:0-9976 GCA_964548955.1 uncultured Phycisphaeraceae bacterium | reverse complement strand
TGAGCATCAGAGCATAATAGTCCTCGTTTTCCGGCCACAGCACCTCGGTATCCTCCAGCATGGTCTCTAGTTTCATCAATACCGTCTTGGCACCCATCGGTTCGGGACAACCACCGACGACCCATCGTAGACGAATGCTACGCTGTGAAATGCCCGGGTGACGGCGACGTGCAGCCTGTTCTTTGACTTTTCGACGTGCGTGAGTTTACCACTCTGCAAGTAATTCCTGATTCCATCGGTCGGGACGATCAGCACCCGTTCGAACTGGAGCCCCTTCGCTATGCGGAAGTTCAACGCCTCGCACCCGTATGACTTTGCCTTCTTGTCGTACCGCAGAACTTGGGGACTAAAGCAGCGGATGTATTCCCCTACCGCGTTCTCAGCCACGAGGAAGACACCATCGTGGTTAGTTGCGCCGTTCCGCAAAGGCGTCATCGCGTCCATTCCCGGCCACAGCGCGTTGGAGAAGTTGCAGATCGCAGCATTGCACCTGTGTGTCTTGCTCATGTACTCGACTGAACACAATCCGTCCTGCTCCCATTGTTTCACCAGATTCACAACCGCGATGCCACGATACTGCTTGTTCTTCTGCGATGGATTGGTTCTGTAGATGTACTGTCTGGGGTCTCCAACAAGCGTGACTCGAATGCGCGACTGCAAGAGCATCCTCACTACTTCAGGATCCCACCCGACCAGGTCCTGGAACTCGTCGATGAAAACATCGGTGTAGAGCTGTCCAATCCGTCTCGTTGCAGCCCCGGAGGACTTCTCCTCGCACTCGACAACGAACCTCGCGATCTTGTCTGAGTAGATCAGGTCATCGCCGGCAAAGTAATAGTCTCTCGTATTCGTCTCAGCTATACCTCTTGTCGATTGGCCATTCACAAACTCGATCGACTCGATCCGCTTGTCCGCGTATTTCGCACGTTGGTATGGCCTCGCGCATTCCCGCAGCAAGAAACCGAACCACGTCATCACATCAACATGCCTTGGCACGCCAGAGTTCGTCTGGCCGAACTTCTTGATAATTTCCCGGATGTTGTTGTTCGTGTACGTGACGATCGCGACACGGTAATCGCGACTGTTCAGCGAATCGGTGACGAGGCGCGTCGTCTTTCCCGATCCGGCACAGGCGATGATGACCCGGTTTTCACTCAATGGCATTGGCGATGTAATTCGGAGCTTCCCACTTCAGATTCGTTTGAAACATTCTGAGCGCGCAGTCGGTTTTGTTGCGATCCATGTACTTCAACAGTACCGCGTGGTCCGCGTGCTCCTTCTCAAGAATCCTGTTCAGCAACTCCCGAGAATTCGCCTTCAAGAGTTGCGGTTCCAGTGTCGGGATTTTCTCGTCCTTGTCATAGCATATCTTGATCGTCGTGTGTGTGCCATTCAGAAAATTTGCGTACTTCTCCGTAAGCGCCGCCACATCCCCATCATTGTCCGTCACGACTCGCACGTCCAGATTCAGAAGCCCCGCAATCTCCAGGAATCTCTTGAACGCGAGGGAACCAACCGAGATCACATCAACGCCGTCCTCCAACGGGAGCTTCCCGTGTTTGTCCCTGTACGCCCGCTGTACGACAAGTTCATCCGACGGACCTTCGACAAGGATGCTCCGCTTCGAAAGAATGAGCCGAAGTGTGTCGTACCCCGGGAGCTTCAAGAAGTAATCCTTAGTATCCGGTGCCAGCCCGGAAAGCTCCGCTGCGTGTCCGTCGTGCGAGAGGAGACGGAGATTGTCGATCCCGAGCTTGTTCAGTACGAACGCGCTGTGCGTCACGACGATGACCAGCCGACCCGCAGAATCCTTCTGAATGTCGTCCATGAGCATGTTGAGGTTCGAATGCGACAAATGGTTCTCGGGCTCCTCGATAAGTAGCACCCGTGACTGCTCCGCCCCGGCAATTGCGAGGCGCATCTGCACGCGGCATTGTTCGCCCTTACCCGCACAGTCAAACGGCAGGTCGTCCAAGTGAGCGCTAATTGCGCTATCCCAAGATGCCCGCGTGGACATGTCCATTTGGACCGTCAGCTTCTTCGTCGTCGCGGGGTTGCCCTTCTGCTCCAGATGCTCATTGATGGCTTTGACACCGGGTTCCTGCGCGAACCCATGACGCAGCTTCTTGTACTCAAGTGACAACTGGCGTCGCTGATCCTCGGTAAGTACATCATTCACCACCTGCGACAAGTACTTGTTCGGACCGCGATACACCCGCGCAAGGCTAGTGTCGATCGTGGCTGCCCTGAACGGTAGGTTCCTGAGCGTCACCCCATTGCCGGCGAACGATCTCCAAGTGACCTTGTAGAACTCGACGGGCAACACGGTTGGGTTCGAGCTGTCGCTCGCATAGTCCTTCAGCGCCTCCAGATGGTCGCTATCGACTTCGATCGTCAGCTTTAGTCCGGCGCATTCATCACTCTTGGAGTTGTTGGTGCCCTTGAGTTTCGCTAGCTCAGGACTGTTGTCATCAGATTGGAGATACGCTTCGATCAGGATGTGTGGCGCGCTCAAATTCTCGCCGTTGCGCCGTTTCTGAAAGTACTCAGCAACGGTTGCCACGTTGAAGAGGTATGGATCAATGGCGTACTGGATGAGGCGCCCGTCGTACAGGCCGGTGAGAACAAGGCCGATGGCCTCCAGTACGGAACTCTTCCCGGTTTCGTTATCGCCGACAATGACGTTGAGCGACGGGTTGAGTTCAAGATCAAACTTCGTCAAGCGTTTGAAGCCGTCGATGTAAACGCGATTAATGTGCATAGCAAACTGGCATCCTTACATATGTACGTTACCCAGAGCGCGGTAAGAACTCAAGTGCGTAATCACGATGGAGTTTCCACCCGTGCGCTTCTGCTCCATGCCTACCAGGATACAGTCGTGGCCCCGCTGGCCAATTCCTGAGGTTTTGCGGTGTCGCCGCAGAGCAGGCGATGGTGTCCCAACTCGATGAGTTCCCCCGGTGCGGTGACCGGCGGCCGGTCCTGGGCCACATCCAACGCGTCGGCGCAGGCGCGTTTGGGTCATGGTCGTAGTCGAGGGCGTTCACGTTGAACAGCGCGGGCGTTGGGGCAATGTAGGTCATCGTGGGCAGATGCAGCAGCGACGTGCGGCAGGGGACGATCTCGCATGGGTTGGGTCGATCGTCCCGGTTATCGAGCCAGGACGGCGACGACGTCGTCGCGGCCAGATGGGTGTAAGCCTTGATGGACTCGAGCGCCGCCTTGACGGTCCGTGGATTGGCGGGGAAGTCTCTGGCCACCCAGTGTTCCGACGGCGCGTGGTAGGTCATGCGTGCCGCGGTGTGAAGCCAGGGCAATAATCGGTTCCGCATGGCGTCGTCTTCGATGGCGACGTAACGGTTGTCCTGCCATGCCATCAGGATGCCGGCGTAGCGGCGTAGCGTCATACCCTCACGATGCGTATGGAACTGGCTGACAAACGCCTCGGCCGTTGGCAGCGTGCGCTCCGTCGAGAGGATCAAGCGCCCCGTCGCGGAGTCGATCGTGCTAGGCGGCGGTTCGCCCAGGAGGGATTTCTCGGTGCCACCGGATGACGCCCCGGCCTCACGCGGCCTCCGGGGCTTGTACGCTCGCGTGACCGCTTGCAGCCCCTTGGCGATCGTCAGCTCGCCATACGTCTGCTGGCCATGTCGCTCGTCCCACTTCTCGCGCATCAGTCCCGACTGCCGGAAGATGCGGTCGATCTGACCGGCATCCTTCGTGTAGAACGCCAGCGTGAACACGAGCGACGAGTCCGCCTCACTGTGGGAACTGAAACCGTCCTTCCAACGTCCCGCCCACAACGCTGCGAACTTCGCACCGGAGCGGCTCTTCATGGCCAGGTGGACGATTTCATAGTCTTCGAGGAGGACCTGATTTCCATCGGACTGGGAGGATGTTGTTGGCGACGGCGGCGCGGGGCGGCCGAACGCCAGTTCATAAACGGCATCGTACTGAGCCTGACGATCTTCGATGTCTGCCGATACGCCGGGAAACCGCATGCCGGTCACGGTGAAGAACCGGCCCCGGTCATACATCTCGACCGCGCCATCTTCGTAGCTCGTCTTGCAGCGTCGCCCCTTCTTGCGTGCGCGGACGAAGACCTTCACGCCGGTGCCGGATGGACTCGTCTCGGCGTAGCTGTCGAGCTGGCGGACGATGGGCAGGGCCCACGGCTTGGTCCGGCCCGACGCGACGTCAATGCATTTGTCGAGGTCGATGCCGGCGAAGGGATCTGCAGGTGTGAAGACGAAGCCCACACCCTCGACGTCCGGGCAGCGCTGCCAGGCTGCGACCGCCTGCTTGAACGTGCCCCACGTGGCCGGATCGGTGGATGAAGCTGATCCGCCCTTCGTTGGGCTGATCGGGCACTTCGCGCTCTTACCGTTGCGCTCGACGTACGCCCAGCAGACCCATTGGGTAGGCTCACGCAAGCGCTCGGGCACGCTACCCAAGACGAGCCCCAGATCCGGCGGCCGTTGATGCCGGCCCATTACGCGACCCTCTCGGCGGAGTCTGGGGGACGCGCGGCTTGTCCCGTCGGGACTCCGGACGCATCAACAGGCCGCACGTGGAATCCGTCCTCACCCAGCTCACGGATAAGCAGGCGGGTGAAGACCTTGACCAGCGCGGCGCCGACTTCGGTCCCGCCACCCACGGTGATCGACCGCAACGCGTCGTCGATGTGGTAGCTCACCTCGAGCCGGACGCGAGCCTCGCCGTAGAGCCCCTCGACGGCATACGTCGCCAGGTGCATCGTCATTTCCGCTTCGGCCAGCGGCACCATGGGCTCGAACGTGAATCGAAAGACATTCGCTGTCATGGCGTTCTCCATGTAGACCCACGCTTCGGGCCTCCCACCGTTACCTATGCCATCCGCGCGCGATGTGTCCGCCCATATCAGAACTCGCCCAGACCAGCCGCCTCGAAGTGGCGGCGGATACGCTTGATGGTGTTGCGAACTTGGCGGCGCGAAACGCCCAGGTCACGGGCGACAGAGGTCACAGTCCCTTCGATGAGCCGTTGGCAGATCTCTTGATCCGCCGCCGGCAGGGAACGCACCACCTCGACCACCGCTGCGATGAGCTCAGCCCGGTTCTGATTGCTGGCCACCGTGCCAAGCCGCCGGCGAAGGTCTCCTTCCGTGAGCATATCCCGCAGAGAATCGACATCCTCGTCCGATCGAGCTCGGGTCCCCTCGAGCGACTGCGCCACGAAGCCAGCGGCGCGGTTTTGCCGACGGCGGTCGCGGAGCAGCATCGCCACCGCGCTACGGATTACCCGCTCCGCGAACGTCCTTACCGACGCGCGGTTTGGATCAAACAGATGCGCCCGCTCAAGCAAACGAACCGTCAGTCCCTGGGCGACGTCATCCTCGTCCGTCCGGCTGAATCCGGGCTTTCTGCTGAGTTGCTTGGCTTTGAATCGAATCAACGATTGGGCATATTCGCTCAGGGCCGCATCGCGGGCGGGCGGGGACTGCATCGACGCCTCCCGGCCGAGGCGTCAACACCGTGAATGTGGTCAGATGCGCGCAGAAAGTCCCCGCGAAACGACACAAGTCGTTTGTTTCAGTCGCACGGGAGCATCAAGTGACCGTTGGGTTATGGCCTCTTGGCCTCACCCTCAGGCCGTGGTGTCGCGGTTGCGACAGGTGGGAGGTTGACACGACACAGCGTAGGAAGCTGTGCAAGTCATTTGATTTCGGGAGGTTGCGCCGGCAAGGCAAATCTCTGTTGCCTGTCGCGGCCTTGCGACGCGACAGTGCGTTGAATCGAATCGCTGTCCTCGGTTTTGAGCACTGCTTGGACGCCACCGGATCGGTTCACAGCGCGATACACTTGGTCCTTGGAGACTTCCGTGTCGGCCTCTTGGGAAAGGTAGGCCGCCGCTTTGCGATACGAATCCTCTTGCCGGTAAGCGGCGACGTAGATGTCGTCGGTCAGTCTGGTCTTTTCTTCCGCTTTCACCTGCTGGCGAATCATCAGCTTCAGTTGCTTCTCACTGACCACGGTCATGTCGGAGGCGGCTGCCACTGCTTCGCTGTTCCCGTCCAGGGTGCTTGGCTCTTTGGCCGGTGCGGGCTCCGCGGTTCCCTTATGCTGGTCCTTCAACCAGCGGATTCCGGCGGCTGTGATTCGAAGGAACTTCGCTGCCGCAGTCGGCAGGATCGTAAGTAAGACCTCATTCATCCGGAAGGCGCCGTCTGGTTCGAGCTTTCCGGCGGTTCCTATCATGAAGAATCCGACCTTCGGCACTGGCTCCCATTCCAGAATGACATGCTGAGCATCCGGGCGAGCGAAGATCAGCTTACCCTTCTATTGAGCGTTAGCCCTTCTTCTCTTCGGAAGCAGCGACCGAAAGAGATGGCAAGTGTGCTCAGTCACGAGCTCGCGCCTCAGAGAAAGGGCGAGAGTGTCTGAAAGGTCCATAGGTAGCGCCTCGAGCCATGCTCTAAGCAGGATGAACGGAACGCCGCCACGAAACCGGTATATGAACCTGCAATGCGGAGGGTCGGCGTTGACGAGCGGTGCTCCGTCGAATTCGAGCATCTTGAGCGTCTCGATGACTCGAGTCTGAAGTCCGGGTGAGATCACGACCTTTACTCCTGTGTGTTCCTGGAGGCATTGGCACAGGTGCAGCTCTCCATTTCCTTAACCCACCTGAAAGACATCGCGGATGCCAAGATCGTGCGGCAAGCATTCGCGGTAGATCTGGATGAAATCGCTTTTTTCCGGTTCAATGTCTGGTATGATGCACTAGCCTCGTCGCGGGCCGTTGCCCGATGCCCTGTCAGATGGTGTCAGGGCCCGACACCGGACAGCGCCTGGCGGAGAGCTGACCTCCCTGTCCCGGCATGTGAAGGCTATCCCATGCCGCACGCCTTGCAGTAGAGGAGCCGGCGCAGGAGCGCCCCGCAGCGATTGCGAAGCTCGACGTTGCCGGCGTTGCGGTTCTGTTGGAGTCGCGCCTGCACGCGGCGGAACAGGTTCTCGGGGATGATCGCCTCGTGCTCGCCGGCATAGACCTCCTTCTTGTGCCTGATCTTGCCGACGTACAGGACGTTCGTCAGAATGCCGTGTAGCCGGCACTTGTCGATAGGTAGGCCGCCTCGGCGCTTGCCCGCGCGCGTTGTCCAGACCTTCGAGCGCCAGCCGTGACGGTCGAGTTCGGCAACGGCCGACAGGAGTGTCCCGTGTTCCAGGTACATCTCGAAGATCTGCCGGACCCGCGATACCTCTGCCGGGTTGATGACCAGCTTCGGGCTGCCGTTGGACCGGTCGACGTCGTAGCCGAGGATCGGCGTGCCGCCGGTCCACTTGCCTTTCTGCCGCGATGCCGCAATCTTGTCTCGGATTCTCTCGCCGATGATCTCGCGCTCGAACTGGGCGAATGACAGCAGGATGTTGAGGATCAGCCGACCCATCGGCGTGGCCGTGTTGAAGTGCTGAGTGACGGAGACGAACGAGACTTGGTGCTTCTCGAATGTCTCCATCATACGGGCGAAGTCCAGCAGCGACCGGCTGATCCGGTCCACCTTGTAGACCGCCACGCAGTCGATCCGGCCATCCTCGATGTCATCGAGCAGATGTCTCAGCGCCGGCCGCTCTATGTTCGCTCCGGTATAGCCGCCATCGTCGTAGCGGTCCGGCAGGGCGACCCAGCCTTCGGCCTTCTGACTGGCGATGTAGGCTTCGGCGGCCTCGCGCTGGGCGTCGAGGGAATTGAAATCCTGCTGGAGCCCTTCGTCACTGCTCTTCCTTGTGTAGATTGCGCAGCGGATGGCGGGGCCGCCAGCCGTCGTCACCTTCTTTCGGTGTCGGGTCATCCTACACTCTCCAATTTGAAAAACCGGAAGCCGTTAATGTGCGAACCGGTAATCGCCTTGGCAACGGCCGTCAGCGACCGGTAACGCTCGCCCAGGTACTCGAAACCGTCGGCCAGCACAGTGACGGAGATTATCCGGCGTTTGTATTTGCGGGTGATCTGCCCACCTGGCTGCGGCAGGCGCGGGTCCTTCGCAACCGGCACGCGGACCACCTTCGCCGTGGCCAAGCGTTCGTCGTTGGCGACGGTCGCCCACCGTGGCGGCGTGAGGCGAACGTCAGCGTCGTCGGCAAGTTCCTCGGCCCGGCGGAGCGCCCGTTCGCTCAGGCCGCCCTCAGCGTTGGCCTGCAGCCGCCAAGCGATGCGGCGGATCAGGTACTGCCGGTGGCGGCTACGGACCGGTTCACCGAACAGCTCGATGTAGCGGTCGTGCAACTGCCCGACGGTCATCTGCTCGAGCGTGGCGACCTCCTTGGTGATGTTGAGACTCATGCGTTGTCTCCGTCATCCCGCAGCCGTAACCCGCTGGTACGGTCAGACACACTGAGCCTCGTTTTGCCAGGAAGCTCAAGGCCGTTTTCGGGTACATTCAGAGATTCCGGAGCATGCATGTTTCCGCCGATCCGGGCGATGCGGCGTAGCCGAAGGATGCCCCGCGCGAGGATCGCTGCGATCTCGCGGCGACGCTCGTCCGGTGGCATGGAAGGCGCTTCTGTGTAGTCTGGCATGTGGGTGGACTCCATCGTGCGAGCCGCGGCGAACTCGCGCCATGCGGTCCGCTCGACTGCTCGTCCACCCGTTACCTATGCCGTTGGGGGGCGCGCTGTCCGCCCTCCGTGAAAATGCCGGGCGAGAACCGCTCGCGGCACGTATTAGTCACGGCTAAGATGTAAGTCGGCTTTGGCGTGGAGGCCCAGCAGCCATGAGAGAGAGCGTAGCGGCACTTGTCCGGTCCGTAGGTTTTGACCTCCTTGGGCGCGCATTAGGCAACGATGTCAGGGATGCCCTCGCTGAAGCCCTGAAGGCGGGGGCGTGCTTCTGCGGTCGAGCCCAGCCGCTGGCGGTTTTTCGAGCAGCGCTCGCTGAGTCCATCCGCGACGTTTCCGCGGACGACCGCGGAGTACTTCTGCAACGATTCCTCAAGGATGGCCCCTACGAAGGGCAGGGGCTAGTTCCATCCCAGTTCAAGGGCCCGCACCTCTTGGATGAGGAGACGGCCGCCGCCATCACCTTCATCTACTCCTTCATGATCCCGTGCTTCCAGGGCCATTTGGCAGAGTTGCTCGCCGCGCGGGCGTGCGTACGACTCGCAGGGCAGCTCCAGAGTCGGCGGCGACTTCTGGCCGGAGCCCGCTGGTACGTGGGCGACATTGTGCGTGTGCCAAGTGGGCCAGGGCGTGCCGCGGCCAAAGCCGCGGATCTTCATCTGTTAATACAAGACGAAGTATCGGATGACCGGATCACGGTTGTCGGCGTGGCCGAAGTGAAGTCTTACCGCCGCCGACAAAAGCAGGTCACCGGCCAATTGGACAAGCATATACAGCGGTTGGCACACGGTTTGTGCGTCCGTGGACAGAGCTTCTCGCCGAGTTCCGTCCGCATTCCCCGTCGTAACTATGGAGGAGTCATCCGCGTAAGGGTCGTACCAAACGACCGGAAGCTCCCGCGCTCGTTTCGTTTTGAGCCAACTAAGGGCGGCCGTGCTCTCATTGTGGACGACGCGCTGCCCGTGAACAAGGCGGACTCAATCGAACAGGTAGGACCCGATGAATGGCGCGTCACCTTGCGGTGGTCCGAGGAGGCGTTGGCCAGCGCCGCCTACGAGATGACCTTCTGGTACATGGCCAAGGTGGGTGAAGTGGCCTACGCATCGGGCGACATGCCAGCGGACTGGGACATGACGCCCGCCGAAGCAGGGCGAAACGCCGCCAAAATGATGCTCTACTACGCTCTCTTGCGCTGCGCGGACGGCCCCCAGGAACAACGCGCGATCGCGCTCTACAATGCATACAGCTTCGGGTACAGTCTGGGGATGAACTTCCGGAACAGCCGCGGCCGGCGGGAAATGCTCTGGCCGAAAGACCTTGATGAAATCGCCGACACCGGAAGGACGCGCCAGGGGTGCCGTATCCGTCAGACACGGCCTAGA
>CAZJTP010000170.1:0-10008 GCA_964548955.1 uncultured Phycisphaeraceae bacterium | reverse complement strand
GAGCTGGTCCGGGCTCGCGCCATGCTGCGGGTAGACGCCCACCGCCGCCGGTCCCAGGCGCACGTGTGGCTGCCACGATGAAGTCTACAACCTCCGGCTCGTCAGGAAACACATTCTCAAGCTCCTGGCGAACAACGTCCGGATCACCAAACAGATACACACGAGCCCGGTTGTCGTTGCTGACGTTGTCCTCCGCCGAAAGGACCGTTAGGTAGGGATACAGCCCGCGGTTGAGAATGCCATCCTGATTGTCGGGCGGGAACGTTTCGTCATCATCGTCCTCGTTGGGTGTGAGCAGCCCGTTGCGATCAAAGTCCTCCCCGTAGAGAATCTGCCCCGTCACACCCTTTACCAGCAGCAGCTCCTCGACGGTGTCGAACGGTCCGTTCTTGACCCAGTATGGTTTCGGCAGCCTCCGGTAGTACTCGCCCTCCGTGTCACCATCCTCGGTTCGCGGAATCTGATCCTTGTCGCGCCAATCCAGAATCGCGTCGACGATCTTACGCAGATCGATCTGGTCGTCGTCTCCAACGGCCCGGCGCATCAGGATCATCAGTTGCCGCTGCGTGGCGGTGTTGAGGTTCAGCTTCGACGCCTCATCAGTGATACCCAAACGGATGAAATCCTCATCGTCGGTGGGATCGTCGGCCACGATACTGAACCGGTACACCATCTGGTCGTCCTCGTCCTCGAACTCGTCGTTCGTACCCCAGACCGTGTCATCACCGTCGTGGGCCCAGACGATGATGCGGTGAAGCTCCTCGGGATTGTGGTACCAGCGGTCCATGTCATAGCGCGACTCCTCAAGGAGCATCCTCATACGGTCGACGCCGGCTTCGGCCGCTAAGCGCGTCTGCAGCCGAAAGGCCACCGCCTGGGTCGATGCAAGATCAGCGTTCACGCGAAACGCAAACATCGCCACCAAAAGCCCCAAAAGGAGCAGTACCATCAGCACCACCGGCAGGATGACACCATGACGAGTCGTTGTCACTCTTCAAACTCCTCACCGAGCTCCTGGACCATCGCCTGCGTTTCCCGGCTGACACGCGAACGAAAAAGCGGATCCGACTGCGACACGCGAACAACCATCGAAAACTGATCCTCCATCAGCGGCTCACAGTCAACCGGATCTTCATTGAGACATTCGCAGAACTCCTCGTTGATCTCGTCGAGGCCCAGCTCCTCACCAAACGGCGGATGACACTCGAATCCGACGGTCACCATAACAAGCTGCGGCAGCGGGTTCTCACCGGTTACGTCCCAACTGTCCCACCATTTGTAGCCGTCGTAATAACAGAACCGTAGATAGCGGATCTCCGGCGCGTACAGTTCGTCCCATTGAATCTGAGGCCCGAGATCGGGATCGCCGCTTTCTTCCTCGTCACCGAAAATCTCTTCGTCGAGCCGGGAATCGTCGGCGCCGAAGTCCTCTTCGAATCCGTCCTCACCAGCCTGATCGCCTTCGGCACCGTCCTCCGCGCCCTCCTCCTCCTCCTCCTCCCCCTCCTCAAGTTCCTCGTCGGTCAGGGCAGGGGCGGGTCGCGGAACGGGAATCTCGATCCGGGCGAGTCCCAACGGGTATTCGTAATCGTCCTCGTGGAGTATCTCCGGATGCCGAACGATCTTGTATTCCACCTTCGTCAGATCGTACTCGGCCGGTGGCGGCTTATCCCCTGTCGAGAGCAGCTCCTTGCTCTGCTCCCGGCTTGGTACCCGATAGGATGACAGCCGGATGGCCTCCGCCTCACCGCGAATACCAATCCAGTTGTCCACCGTCATAGCGCTGGCTTGGCGAATCTCCGTCGCCATCCGGTCCAGCACGATGCGAACCAATCTGAGCTTCTGCGCGGCCGCCGTTCCCTCCCGACTCGTCTCCAGCGAAGATGAGTAGAACCAGTAGGTCATTGACGAAACGAAGATCAGAATCCCCAGTGCCAGGATGATCTCAAGCAACGTCACCCCACGACGGATCATGCGCGATCGACCACAACGATACCGGCGATGGCTCATTGTGGTTCCTCTTCCTCATTGAGTTGGTCGAGCAATCCGGACGCCGTCTCGTCGTCGAGGAAGCCGCTCTCTTGGATCTGCTCAAGTAGATCCGGCGGAAGCATCGACGTGAAATCCGATAGATCCATGCCGAACGCATCCATGATCACCGGAAGCGCTTCTAGAAGCTCCTCGAAATCAAGCTTGCCCAGAATCTTCAGATCGAACGCCTCCGGATCGAGGCCCTCGATACCGAGCCGGCCAAGCGTCTCACTCAGCTCGATCAACTCGTCATCGTTGAGCCCGAAGTCCCTGCCGAAATCCACCGGCTGAGGCGTCGCCCGCATCGCGTAAACTGTGTAGAGGTCTTCCGCGTTGTCGAAGTCGAAGTCGTCCTCCCGGTATTCCTCCTCACGCAGGTGATGGAAGATCTCCAATTTCAGAAGATACATGTTCTCAAGGGATGTCTCTTCGGTAGTCAGCATCCAGCCGAAGTTCGGATACCTAGGCCCGAAGTTCCCCTCCTCAATCTCGTCGACCGAATCAAGCTCGACCAGCCCCAGGTCTAGTAAGGCTAGCTGCCGCTCGGCCAGCATCATCGCGCGAATGCGCCGCTGCATCTTGCGGACGGATGTTTGCGAGTCCTGCACCTGCGCGCCTATCACCGCAAGACCGACGATCAGCAGCCCCGTCGCCACCACGGTCTCCAGCAGCACGTAACCGCGCCGATTGCGACGCCGATCACATCCGCCCGCCGAAATAGGACTCGATAACTTCATGGCTCATCCTGTATCTCGATCTCGCGGCCCTGAAGCTTGACTTCCTGTCCCTGGATGTGCATCTCACGAATCTCGAGCACGTCGTCTTCGGTCAGCACGCGCGGATCAAGGAAGTCCTGCCGCAACACAGCCGGCCAACCCTTCTCCTCGAACAGGTCCAGTTCCTCCTCGTAGAAAGGTCGCTGCAACCATGCCAGCCCCATCGCCCCGTCCGCGATCAGCTCGATCCGGGGATGATCCTCCAACTCATCCAACTCGACATCGCGCGGCGCATTGGTCAGGACGAACGTCGCCCATTCGCTGCTGCCGTCCGGCTCGATGTACAGCGGAGGCCGCTCCGGGTCGATGTCCTCACGCCGCTCCTTCTCCTCCAGCTCTTCGTCAATGCTCTCTGCGACGCGCTCGCGTCGCTCTATGACTAACTCAATGGTGGGTCTTCCCAGGACGACCTCGGCGCACCACACATCGCCCAGCAACGTCCGGCCGATCGCCCAGGGGGCTGTGACGAGGTTGAACTCATCGGGGCATTCAATCGGATCGTCTTCGCGTTCAATCAGAGGCTGCCGGTCGCCGCCCAGCGAATCCAACTCCTCCTCATCGGGGAACCGGATCCGGTATCTCAGACCGTCGAAGCAGGCGTTTGCACGAACAAGCGTGACTAAGGATCGAAGCTGCCCGGCCGACCGCTCAATCTCATCGCTTCTGATCTGACGGATGAAGCTCGGGACCACCATCGCGGTGATCAGCACCAGTATGCCGATCACCAGCGACACCTCGAGCAACGTAAACGCTCGTCGATTGTGTGATGGACTGGATCTCATGGAGCACTAGTCGCATACGTCCTTGTCGTTACCGATAACAATCAGCGAGCCGCGGGCGTTAGCCCGTGCGGACATCCAACTCGTAGCGAGCCGCTGGCTCAAAGCCCGCGCGAACCCTCGAATGCAGGCCAAAGCGGCTCCGACCACGCTCGCCTACTTTTCGATCCAGTTCTTGATGTCGTCGCTGCCTTCCTTGCCGCCGTCGTCTTCGTGGTCCGGGCCGCAACTCCACAGGTCATACCCGTCTTCATGGATCTCGCCCGGGCAACGGTATTCGAACGGAGTGTTAAAGGAATCCTTCAGCTCCTCGAATTGACCGTCGAGGTACGGCCCCTTGTAACGCTCATCGTCGCGACCGCCGGGATTCTCGAAGAGGGCCCGCAGTCCCTCATCCGTGTCGGGATACTTGCCAATATCCCACTTGTAGTTTTCCAGTGCCTTGGCGATGGGTCCGTTCCGCCCGATGGCCGCCTTCGCGAGCTGGATCTTCGCCTCCTGGGCCTTCTCAAAGAGCTTCGGGATCGCGAACGCCGCCAGAAGCGCGAGAATCCCCGCCACCAGTAACAATTCCATCAGCGTGAACGCTGACCGTCTCCGTTGATTCTTCCGCCGCATCACACTTCTCCAAAGGAAGGAGGTCGCAACCTCTTCAGGAACGTTCATGGAAGACACCTTTCGTCGCGACACCGATGTCGCATCGGCCGCCGCTACTGAACCGACGTACCCATCGTCAGGATCGGCAGCAGCAGCGCAATCGCTATGCAAAAGACCACACCCGCCATCATCGTCAGCAGGATCGGCTCTAATATCCGAACCGCAAGATCAATCTGACGGGCCGTCCGTGCTTCGTTCGTGTCGGCGATCTGGACCAACACGGTCTCTAAGTTATTGCTCTCCTCCGCCACGGCGATCATGTCCACGACCACCGGCGGGAACAGACCGCTGTCGCCCAGCGGCGCCGACAACGCCGCCCCCTTTCTCACACTGTCGCCCGCGTTGTCGATGACGTCCGCAAGGATGGCGTTACCGGCGGAGTCCTTGGAAATCCTCAATGCCTGGAGGATCGGTACGCCGTTGTGCAGCATAGTGCCGAGGATCCGGCAGAACCGGCAGATGGCCACCATCGTCATTACGCCGCCGAGCACGGGGGCGCGCAGCTTGAACCGTTCGAACGCGCGATTACCCCACTCGGTCCTGATGATCGACGATAGGGCAAGAATGACAGCCAGGATCACAAGGATGATCGCAATGTAGTGGTCCCTCAACATGTCACAAACCCAAAACACCGTAATCGTCAACACATTGAACGTCTCGGGACGCAGATATTGACGGATCTTCGGAACCACGACGAACATAAGCAGCGTGACCACCAAGCCGCCGACAAGAACCAGAATCGACGGATAGATCATCGCCCCAAAGACTTTGTTTCGAAGCTCGTCCTGCTTCTCTGAGAAGATCGCGATTCGCTGGAGCACCTCTTCCAAAAAACCGCCCTGCTCGCCCGCCCGGACCATTGATGCGTGAAGCGGCGAGAAAACTCGCGGGTGCTTGGTCATCGCGTCGCCCAGTGACATGCCCCCGGCAACATCCTCGCGAAGCTCCTTGACCACAAGCGCGAGCGTGCCCTGCGAACCCTGCCCCGCGAGCACGTCGAGCGAGCGCAACATTGGTACGCCGGCCTGAAGCAGATCGGCGAGCTGACTGTAAAACGCTGTCAGGTGCCGCATCTTGACGCGACGCCCGATGCGAAACGGGAGCTTGGTATCTTCAATCCCTTCCGCCACCTTGATCGGGTACAGCGCCTGCTCGTCGAGCATGCGCAACGCGACCTGGTAGTTCTCAGCCGTCAGCACGCCGCTCATCGGCTTGCCGCCTTCACTAACCGCTTTGTAGGTGAAACTCGGCACCGCGTACTTCCACTATGATCACAGTGCAACCACAAGCCTTGCGGGCTTCTCGAATCACACGCGACCGTCGTAAGAGCGCTGAAGGTTGCGGTGAAGAAGCGACAACACGATCAGACCCTCCATGGTCCAGGCCGTTGTCCGAATCGTTTGAAGGAGGACAATCCGCCTGACGGCTACGGTAATCCGGTCCAACCGGAACGTCAAACCGCATCGCTTCGCTCACGGCAGCCATCGGCGACTCCACGGCGCAAACCGACAGCCCGCCATACGCTGCTTTTTACACGCCGCACACCCTGTGATTGCAACGCCCCCGCGTAATCGGACGTGCTGTGTGAGCCGGCGTTACGGTCGGCACAATCCGCCATACGAGGCAAGGTAAACAGCACCAGGTCACGGGAGTGAACGGCACAGCCGCGCTGGGTGACGCGGTTCCCGGGCCGCTGATGTGACATTCAGCTTGAATCCGCCTTCTCAGGCTTGATAGTCGCAATCTGCTCGGCCATCCGATCGATCACCTCGGTGATCGTCAAATCCGTGGTGTCAATGACCACGGCCTTGGCGGCGGCGAGGAGCGGCTTCCACTGCCTCTCGTCGACCTGGTCGCGCGCCCGCAGATCATCCATTACCTCTGGAATTCCTACATTTTCACCGTCTGCGAGCATCTCTTGAGCCCGGCGCTGGGCCCGTCTCTCCAACGACGCCTCGAGCACGAATTTCACGTCGGCATCGGGAAACACGACGCTGCCCTGATCCCGCCCCTCGCTGACGAACGAGCTCAGGGCTTGACCGATCTCGCGCTGCCGCGCAACCAGCAGATCACGAATCGCAGGCTGACAGGCGACGCACGGAGTCACCGCGCTCACTGCCAGGGTCCGAATCGCCTCACTGACGTCGTGTCCGTCAACACGAACCCGCGTGTACGTTGGCCCGCAGTCCAGCTCCAACTCGACGGATCGCGCAATCCCGACAAGAGCATCATCATCCTGAAAGTTAACGCCGCGCATTAGCGCCGCATGTGCAATTGCCCGATACATCGCACCGGTATCGAGATAGGGAATCTCGAGGCGGGCAGCCAGTTTGCGCGCCGCGGTGGACTTCCCCGAACCGGCAGGACCATCGATTGTAACGATCATCGCCGGGAATCGTACCAGTTGCGGCCACGGCGGGAAACGCCCGAATGCCGTTTGCCTCATCATCCTGATGGACCCATCATCCAGACAGGCCTGCGACTCAATCATCTTGTGAAAGCTTATAGCGTTCTTCGTTTTTGTGTGGCGAGCCGTGGGCTTTAGCCCGCGCGGATTCTCCTTCGGCAAAGCGTGTTCAGCGTCCACAATTCCGCTACACGAAAACGAAGAATGCTCTAAAGACCACGATGTCGGGTGGCCCACCTCGTTTCGAGGTGGGGTACGCGATGATCCACAAGTCAGCTTCGGACTTCGTTGTATCATCCAGCCCCCACCTTCAGAGAAGATGGGGCACCCGCGCCCTAATCGCCCAGGCTGTGCTTCATCGACTCCGTCGTAGGTCGGTTTGAGAGACGAGTTCGGGCATTCGCTCATCCTAAGGGTGGTCGTCCGCTTCGACCGCCGCCAGGGTCGAGCCGTGCGGAGTGTTCACGATCCCTTGCAGCAACCCTCGCAGACGGGGTTATGGCAGCCATCGGCATGGCCATTACAGAAGCCGGGGCCGTCGCCGGATGTACGGCCACAGTGGTCGCAGGAACCTATGCCCCAACCATTACTGCGAGGCGGTTCCTCTGTATCCGGGTCAATCCCAGAGGACCCCGCTTTCTTCAGGTCCCTGGCAATCCTAGCCGACGCATCGTTCTCCAGGTCCCTCGTCACCTTGTCCATACCCGCACCAAATAGGGCACGTATAGTACCGGCTCCGACAAGCAGCAGTATGAGCATCCACATGAAGTCTGCCATCAGTCACCACGTTGCCTCGCTCGGGAGCTACATCCCTGTCGTGCCTATCCGCTCCATACGATATTGATGCTATGGGTCCACTCGCCCCTGCTAAACAATCGTGCCACTCTGATCTCGGGGTCCTTCTTCTCGCACCCCAATGTTCTCGCCTTCTACGTAAGCAAGAGTTTCGGCAACGTCTCGGGCCTCCTTCTCCGTGTCAAAGCGCCTTGCCTTGTGGCACTGCGCGCCCCACGTAGCAATGCTCGCGTCGCCACCAAGGAGATACAACGTGAACCCGGACTGTTCATTTCCTTTCTCGATCAGCCATCCCATTGCGAGTCGCCTTTCAAAGACAAAGGTCGGGTGGCCCACCTCGTTTCGAGGTGGGGTACGCGATGATCCACAAGTCAGCTTCGGACTTCGTTGTATCATCCAGCCCCCACCTTCAGAGAAGGTGGGGCACCTGCTGTCCGATTCGTAGTTGGCGTGGGTGTATCAGTCCCACCACCCCTGTGGCTGCCTATACCGCCAACGAGGCAGCATATAGCGAAACCGAGAATGATAAGTCGGGGTCCAGGACGCCCTAGGTCCCCGGAGAACGTAAGGTCGAAGCCCGGACCAAGAATCAAAGAGTAGACTACCCCGACCATGCCGTACAGCATCAACCGTCCGCCTTTCTTCTGCTGTTTTGTTTCTTCTTTCATCATCTTCGTCACAATTTTCCCCGCACGATGTGCTCGCCGTTGGGGTGGGGCGGGTAGTGTCCTAATTCGCCCGGCGTAGCTGAGATATGGGAACGGTCATGGTCTTGCCCGTCTCTTTCACCCTGATTTCAAAGTGGCGCACTCGCTCCGCCAACGCCGGATAACCTTGCGGACGAGGATCGCTAGGGTCGTACTGAGAAATGGGCGCCTGGGGCGGAACCTTTTTCTCTATTGTCGCTTCAAATTCTTTTCCGTTCGCTGGATTCGTCCAGATCACGTCGTCGCCGGGTTTGTAGTCTTGGGTCATGGTATGTCCTTTGGCTTTTGGTTTAGACGAGTAGTAAGGTGCGTCGCGGGACGCACCCCGCTACTTACTGTGCTCGGTTTGATTGTCGTCGCTACGGCTAGTCGCAGGAGTTTGTCGTGTCGTTGGTCCAGTGTTCCAGCGTTCCGGTGCTCAGCAATGTGATGTTTGACAGGAGGTACCTCTCCTCGATCACTACGTCAAACACGAGCCCATCTGTTCCTGGAATCTCAACACCGCCAACGGTAACCTCGATCCACTTCTCCCCATCGAACTCCTCAAAACGATCGGTGAGACACTGTGGGAAATCCATCGTGAACTCCAACAGGATGACCCCGTTGTTGAGGGTGATGGGCCTGCTTGCCGACGGCTCACGGTAGTCAAGATTCGGGCAGTAATCGCTTTTGGCCCTGGACACACACGCCGCACGGCCTCCACGAACTTCGACATGCACCCTCGTTGCACCGACGTAATTCTGACCCGGCTCTAAAGTCCCCTCGACTTCCCAGAAGCCGTCGAACGCCTCGCTGACCGGAGTATTGGGATCGTTGTCACAGGAGCCATCGAGGGTAAGCTCATCGTAGTCCGAGCAGCCATCGCCATCGGTGTCCCGCACGTTGTTGGGGTTATCCGTCGCGTCGAAGGGATCGGTGCCGGGGTTGCTGTTGTTCTCCACATCGTCGGAGAACCCATCCCCATCGCTATCGACGACCGTACTACCGAGAGTGCCATCGCCGGGTCCACCCAAGTCAGTAGGCGTGTTACCGCAGCCGGGTAGCATGACGACAAGTAACGGAATTGTGATGAGTAGTCGTTGCATTGTTTAATCTCCCGAATTGGTACAGGAATGGATATAGGGTGGAACGTCTTCACAGTAGAGACGGAACGCAGCCGACCGTGTCAGCCATATCGACCGAGTACAGCTCGAACTTAAGGACTCCGGGGTGCCGACGTACCTCCGATAATCGGGACTTAGCGGGTCGAAAGTAGCGATAGTGACGGTCCACGATGGGCGGTTGGCCCACCTCGTTTCGAGGTGGGGGACGCGATGATCCACAAGCCAGCTTCGGACTTCGTTGTATCATCCAGCCCCCACCTTCAGAGAAGGTGGGGCACCCGCTGCCGTAGGCAAGAGCGGCTGCGGGTCTACGGTACGCCGACCGCACTCCCCGTTCTCAGATTCACAACATAGGTGCTCCACGTGGAGCACGAGGCTCCGGTTACAACGGACACCGGATCGCCGACCTGCCAAAACAGCAGTTTGTCCTCATCGGCGAAGCTGGATTCGAGAACCACGCTGCTCTCCAGCACGATTTCACGTTCGTTGATCCCTGCGACAACCGCTTCGGTCCCGGTTCCGCAGAGTCTGGCGTCAACTGATTCCCACGAGACCATGCTGGTGAACATTGCGTCGTCGGAAGAGCTGTCGGGAGTTCCACGGAGGACAAGATCGGCGTCGTTCCAGAATGCCACTACAGCGTCATCATCCGTTCCGACGAACCACACAGAATCATCTTCAAGAACGATGTAGCCGTCGGTCGGGCGTACCTGTAACACGTTCGCAAAGTCGGTGAGAAAGTCGATGTATCCG
>CAZJTP010000169.1:0-10075 GCA_964548955.1 uncultured Phycisphaeraceae bacterium | reverse complement strand
TCTTGCCGACCTTGGTGAAGGCTTCGATGGCTTTGTCCACGTGGTTAAACTCGTGGCCGGCGGACAGTTGCACGCGGATTCGGGCCAGGCCCTTACCGACGACCGGATAGTAGAACCCGATCACGTAGATACCCTCGGCGTACATGTCGCGGGCGATGTCCTGCGAGAGCTTCGCGTTGTAGAGCATGATAGGGACGATCGGGTGATCCCCGGGCTTGATGCCGAACCCGGCCTCGGTCATGCCCTTGCGGAAGCGCTTGGTGTTGGCTTCGACCTTGTCGCGCAGCTCCGTGCTGCCGGTGAGCATGTCTATCACCGCGATGGAGGCCTTGACGACAATCGACGAGACCGTGTTGCTGAACAGGTATGGTCTCGATCGCTGCCGCAACAGCTCGATGATCTCTCTCCGGCCGGTGGTAAACCCGCCGGATGCACCGCCGAGTGCCTTCCCGAGCGTTGACGTAATGATGTCCACCCGGCCCATGACACCGCAGTATTCCGTGGAGCCGCGGCCGGTCTTGCCGATCACACCGGTGCAGTGAGCGTCATCGACCATGGTCAGCGCGTCATACTTCTCGGCTAGTGCCACAATCTTGTCAAGCTGAGCGATTGTCCCGTCCATGCTGAATGCACCGTCCGTGGCGATGATGCGGTAGCGGGCGTTCTGGGTTTCCTTGAGCTTGTCCTCGAGGTCGGCCATGTCGTTGGTCTTGTAGATGGAGCGAGTGGCCTTGCACAGGCGGATACCGTCGATGATCGAGGCGTGGTTGAGGGCGTCGGTGATGATGGCGTCTTCCTTGGTGAAGAGCGGCTCGAACAGCCCGCCGTTGGCGTCGAAGCAGGCCGCATAGAGGATCGTGTCCTCCGTCTTGAAGAACGCGGCGATCCTGGCTTCCAATTCTCTGTGAATGTCCTGCGTACCGCAGATGAAGCGGACGCTGCTCATGCCGTAGCCGTGGGTCTCGAGCGCGTCGCGGGCGGCCTGGATAACCTTCGGGTGGGACGAGAGGCCCAGGTAATTGTTCGCGCAGAAGTTGATCACGCCCTTGGGCGGATCGCCTTCCGGGTATTCCACGCGTATGTCCGCCGCCTGGGGCGTCAGAATAAACCGTTCTTCCTTGTACAAACCGGCCTCACGAATCGAGGCCAGTTCCCGCTGAAGGTCATCTTTCATCTTGCCAAACATGTTTTGCTCCGATCGTTTCCTCTTATGTGGGGCGGGCTAAAGCCCGCCGCTCTTTTCCGGCGGGTGGAACCCGCCCTACCTTGCTACTTTCTGTTCGAGTATTCATGTCGGGTCTGCGGACCCGACCTACAACTGCCCGCTCCCTCACGGTCGCGGCTCGGATTAGCGATCGCGGCTCGGATTAGCGATCGCGGCTCTCGTTCCGTCATTTTGACTTCTTGACGTTTCGACGTTTCGACGTTTACTTCTTGCCCATCGCCTTGACGGCCGCCTGGTATTCTTCTTTGTCGGGGAACAGCACGACCTTGGCACTTTTGCGCGGCCGTTCGATCATCTTGTCAAATCCGGTCGTAAACTCGGACAGCGGGAAGATGTTGGTGATGACCGGCGTCGGGTCGAGCCGGCCGTTGGCCAGCAGGTTCCGGTTTCGATACCAGGTGTCGAAGATCTTCCGGCCGTTGATGCCGTGTATCTGACACCCTTTGAAAACGATTCCGTTGTTATAGTCGATGGGGACGGAAGATTCGGCGGCGATGCCGAAGGCCGTGATCCGCCCGGCCTTTCTGACCATGGCGAAGCAGTCATCGACCGAGTCCTGTGAGCCGACCATCTCGAGGGCGATGTCCACACCGTTGCCGTCGGTGTGATCCATGACAAACTCGAGGCGATCGGCGGCGGAGGTCTTGTTCGTATAAAGCTGAAGGTCAGCGCCCATCTTTCGGGCGATCTCCATGTTGAAATCGTATTTTCCGCAGTGGATGATCTTGGCGACGCCGCACGTTCGGGCGACGCCGATTGCGAACAGGCTGATCGGGCCGTCACCGGTGATGACCATCGTCTTACCCGCGACGTCGGCATCCTCACCAAGCACGGCGTAGGCGGCGTTGCCCAGCGGCTCCTGGATGGCGGCCACCCACGGCGGGATCGACCGATCATTGGGCCAGCAGATCGACTCGGGCAGGGCGAAGTATTCGGCGAAGCAACCGTCAAAATCCACGCCGAGGATCTTCATGTTCTTGCCCACGTGGAAGGAGCCGAGCATGCTGGTCAGATCGCCCGGATCATATATGTGCGTCTCGGCGGAGATGTAGTCGCCGACCTTAATGCGTTTGCAATGCGGCCCGGCCTCGACGACCTCGCCGGCCACCTCGTGACCGAGAATCTGCGGCAGCGCCTTTTCGCCGATGCGATCCGCCGACCACGGGTCCCACTTGTAGATGTGCACGTCGGTCCCGCAGATGCTCGTCGCCCGCACCTTGACGACCACCCAGTCCGATTCGGGCTTCGGGATGGGCTTGTCCTGAAGTTCGGCCCCCAACTCGGGCCTGGTCTTGACCACAGCCTTCATGGTGTCCATGCGGTTTCTCCTGTTGTGTCTGATCCGACCATAGATTCCAGATCAAAGACCGGTCGGGCAGCTTTCGCCGCCTCCACCGGCAAAATCCGGGCTCCCAATACTGCCAAGCGGCTCCAGCGCGTCCGCAAGTGTTACAGGAGTCCAGGAAGACCGCAGGGTACCGCCTTCCGCAATCCCGTGCAACCGCGGCGGATTGTGGGACACGCCAGCGGGTGCGAGACACTTCCGGCGGGATGGGTACGCCCGATCAGAGCCGCGACCGTGAGGGAGCGGGCGAGCCTCCGTCGCGCCACGCGCGTTTCCGGTCCGGATCGGCGATTCCAGTATGTGATTCGTGCCCACCGCCCTGAGACCGAGCGGTTGCGCGCGGGGTGCCACTGGCAGCTTGTCTGCCAGTGTGTCTGTGTGCACGATGGTTCCGTGCACGGGCGGACAAGCCGCCCGTGGCACCCGGCGAAAGAGAGGCAGGCCGCGTCCACGAGCGAGACCTGCCTGCCGGCAGGCAGATGAGCCGGTTCAAGAGAGGTAGGGTGGGTCGTTTGACCCACCTGTTGTTCCTGACAACCCGGAAGGCGTAGTGGCGTGCTCCCCATAAGTTGATCCAGCGGTTATGAGAGTCCATAGGCCCCGGGACGGGGCAGGGAGGACTCTCGATGAAGCGGAAGAGACATAGCCCGGAGCAGATCATCCGTTGCGTCGTCAACCAAGAGCGTAGGGTCCTGCATCGACCTCTTCACGGGTACACGGAAAACCAGAACACTCTAAGCGCGGAAGAAGAGCTCCATCAGCTCATGCCCCGGATCGACCATGATCCCGTTTGCAGCGGCGGATTCCGTGAAGGGTCGCTTCTGGACGGCCTGCACCGCGCTGCCCGCAAAGCAGAACGGAGGCGGGATGGCTGAATGCGCCTTCGTCGTGACGGGCGTCGGGTGGTCCGGCGCGATGAGCATCTTCCACTCGCCGCAGCGTCGCAGCTTGTCCAACAGCGGTCCGACAATCAGTTCATCAATCCGTTCGAGTGCCTCAACCTTGGCATCTGCATCGCCGAGGTGGCCCGCCTCGTCTGGGGCTTCGACGTGCACGACGACGAGGTCATGTTCATCGAGGGCGCTGACGGCGGCGGCGCCTTTACCCGCGTAGTTGGTGTCGATGTAGCCGGTCGCACCGGGCACCTCGATAAGCTTCATGCCCCAGGACACCGCCAGTCCGCGAATGATGTCCACGCCCGTGATCACCGCTCCCGTGCAGCCGAATCGCGAGGCGAAGGATTCCATTTTCGTTGGTCGCCCGTGACCCCAGAGCCAGATGTTTGTCACGGGGTCCGTACCTCGCTCGCGACGGATGCGGTTCACCTCGTGATCTCTCAGCATTTCGGCGGCGCGGTCCATGATGGTCCGGATGCGATCCGATCCGGTACCGCGAGGCCAATGGTCCGCGACGGGCTGGTTGGGAATGTCATGCGGCGGGCTGCACTCGACGTCCATGTCTCGCACATTCGATGCCAACATCAGGTTCCTGTATGACACGCCGGCATGAAACATCACAGGGTCGTCCACGAAGTGCCGATTCAAATCGACAATAAGTCGCTCCGTTTCCGTTTGGCTGATGTGCCCCGCCGTGAAATCCTTCATCAATCCATCGGTGATCGTGACAAAGTTGCAACGGAAGATCAGTTCATCTGGCCCGGCGGTGAGTCCTTTCACGGCTGCCTCGATCGGGGCTCGACCGGAGTAGTACACGTGTGGGTCGTAGCCGAAGAGCGTAAGCGTGGCTACGTCGGTTCCGGGTGTGTAGCCTTTCGGCACGGTGACGACCCGCCCAAGACGCCCGTGCATCGAAACCCAATCCATATAAGGGATGTTGGCGGCCTCGAGCGGGGTGCGTCCTCCGAGCTGTGGGAGTGGTTCGTCCGCGGCTCCGTCCGGCAAAACGATGGCGTATTTCATTGCGTCATTGCTGATGCTCACGCCCAATCCCACTTTTAGCTTCTTCAAGGTGGCGCCGGGACGTCTCTTGACGAAACGCTTCAGTCACTGCATCTGCCGGCTGGAAAGCTTCCGCTTGCGACCCGGATTCTGCGGCAACGTAGCAATCGACCCGGTTTCGCATCGCCGCTGCAGCTACCGGCGAATCCATGAGGTGCTGATCCCGAACCGCTTCGCAATCTGCTCCCGCGTGCCCTCCCGGGCGTTGCACGCGGCCACGATCCGCTCCCGAAGGTCCATCGAATACGGCCTCATGCCTTGAACCTCCTGCGTTTATCCAGGAGAATCATCGACCACGACGCATGTTACACAAAAGCTGAGTTTGCTCTAAACCTGCGATCAGTAACACTCGGTTGTTCGGACAAAACCCCGTGCGTAGAATAGGAAAATGCAGGAGCAACGCAACGTGGATGAGCCCGAATACCCTAACGCAAATGATCCCGTCCGGCAGCCAGGTTCCGATGCCGAGCTCCCGCCGGGCAACCATCCGCTGGAGGTGGCTGCGCGGCGAGGAATTGGACCGCTCAGCCCATACGTCAGCGAGGTCTGGCACGGCCACGCCAGACCGTGCGTAACCTGCGGGCAGCTTGTCCAACGGGATGCTGCCGAATGCGACCAGTGCGGACAGGACCTCAGTTCGGAGATGATCGAGAAGATGCGGGCCCATGCCGGACCGTGGTACGTGCTCGAGCACGTCCGACCGTTCCCCGGCGTCAGCCTCGAGCGGGTGATTCGCCAGCTCCACCGCGGGCTGATCACAGAGACCTCGATCATTCGCGGACCGTCCACCGATTACCAGTGGCGATTCGCGGTCGAGACGCCGGGCCTGTGCAGGTACTTCGGTCGATGTTGGAGCTGTCACGAAGAAGTGTCGGCCACTGACACTTACTGCCGGTCATGCCTCTCCAATCTTCTGTTCGATCAACCCCGGCCGGCGCCTGCCGTACCGCCGTCGCCAAAATCGTTGGCATCCACGAAACCGACGGAATCTACAGCGTTGACGGGATCGAAGGTGCCGATTGCCGATCAGAGCCCGGAGCGCACGGAAAGGAAGGCTCCGGAGCGAGCTGCGCCCGAAGCCAGATCCGCGACGCCGGGTAAACCGGACGGCGCCCGCGATGCGTCCAACAAACTCGAGCAGCTCTCCGCCGTGGTCGATCGGACCGACGTACCCGCGCACGAACCCATCTGGGACGAGCCGCCGCGGATCGCCGGCATCCGCGCGACCTGGGTCGCCGTCGTCCTGCTCATCGTCGTAATCGTCGTCCTGCTGTTTGTCACCCAATCCCGCAGCGGTCAGACAACCCCACCACCGCCCGCCACACCGGGTACGATCCTGCCCGTGCTCAACTGAAACCGGTATCAGCTACGGCGCACGCAGATTCCGTCCTTGTGTTGATATTACTGCTGCAAAGTGCGGCAGACTTCGGGATCGGTGGCGGGAAAACCGGGGACCAGTTGGACATCATCCTTGCGGGTGGGGATCTCGATGCCCGTATAGTGGCGGATGTTGTCGATCAGCCAGAGGTTGTCGTGATTAGGACCGTAGACCGGCTTCGTCATCCATTTGGCGCTGCCATCGAGCGTCAGCACGTTCTGCCCTTTTCCACCGTGCACGGGTGAGTTCGTCCGGTCGGGATCAACCAAGTCGTTGAACCTCGCCCCCACGAAGAGTGGGTTTGTGTCACTGATATACGCGATCGGCATCGTGGGTTTGAGGTTCGGGCCCGGGCCGGCCATATTCAGTGCCGCGTAACTGACATTACACGTGCTTGGGAAGTCGTCAAATGCTCTCGGGTCGTCAACCCGCATCGGAACAGCCGTCTCGGCGGCCGGGCAGACAAAGTCGTCAGGGGTCGGGACGTAACCGAGCTTGACAAGCAGATAGAGGTGTCGGCTGTTGGACGCATACGGCCTTCCAGAAGCGCCGGTGGGCAGCCACGAAGCCCCAGGAAGATTTCCGGCGAACGGTAGGGAACTGGCAAAGGCCTGCTGGTACGTGCTGGTACCCCGAAAGATGGAACTCAAGTTGCTCGCGCACGCGGTACGCTGCGCCCGGCCTCTCACCGTCGATACACCCGGAATGAACACGCCGACAAGCAGCAGGATGCAAGCGGCCACAGCAACTAAATCCCGCAGCGATGTAAACGGAAACCGCACCAAGCCGCTTTCATCCTCGGTGGGAGGAGGCGGAGGTACGCCTGCGACGTCCGCGGATCGCGCCACGTGGGCGAGCACCTTGTCCGCCAGATTCTGGCTGGCTGGAGCGACGCGCCAGTTGTCCAGAGGTTGTAAGATCTGCCCGAGCCGTTCACTCTTGGCCCGAAGCTTGGGATCGCTGCGCAGCTCCTGATCGACCCGCGATCGGTCCTCGTCATTGAGCCGATCCAGATGCCAATCGAGAAGCAACTCGTCAGCGTTTTGCTTGTTGGATTCCATAGTCACGGTTGTCTGACTGTCCGATCACGCGACCCCGTATCGACCCGCGGCTAGCCTCCTGTGGCGCCGGCGCCCGCTGGCAGCGCCAATCCCTACTGCTGGCCTTTGACACGTTCCGCAACGGCTTCCCGATACCGCTGCCCGAAACAGACGATCGCGGCGTGCAACCTGCTTTTGACGGTTCCCAGCGGGATGCCCACGATCTGAGCGATTTCCTTGTAGGAGAATCGATGGTAATACGCGAGAATTAAGACCTCCGAGAATCTCGTCGGTATCTGTTCCACAATGTTTCTCACGAACGTGTGTTTCTCTTCCAAAAGCAGGTCCTCGTGAGGTAGTACGTCTCCACCGGACAGAAGGTCGAGGAAACGCTGCCCCGTTTCGTTCTCATTTCCGATAAAGGCGTCGAACGGAACCTCTCGTCGCCGACTGAGCTTCCGGAGATAGTCGCGTGCCTTGTTCGCCGCGATAGTGAAGAGCCAGGGCTTGAACCGCCGGGTGGGGTCGAAGGCCCCGGCCGAACTATGCACCTGGAGAAACGCTTCCTGAACCACATCCTCGGCAACGATCGAGTCCCCCGTGAAACGAGCCACGAAATGGTGAAGCTCCGGCGCGTGGCGACGCAACAGCAACTCGAAGCTGGCGGCCTTGCCGTTGAGGTACTCCTGTAATAGCTGTTCGTCCGTTGGCGCGTTCACGCCACCATTGTATCCTTACGCAGCCGGTGTCGCATGGTTCCAGCATAATTAGTCGTCCGTTCGGTTATCCCGCATCCGAGATGATCACATCGTGATATGGTGATTATGGGGCGGTCGACGCAGCTTGGAGGGATCGGTTGGTGGGACGTTCGTTTTGGCAGCACAGTCGTATAACCAGGTCGGCAAAGATGTACGAATGTTTGTATTGCCTCCGAGGGGGTATAGGCTTCGGCGTCCTCCTGGGCGGTGCGTTGATCATCTCCACCACGATCGCGGTCGGCAGTGCGATTGGCGAAAGGACGGCAGTCACGCCCGAGCTGATTGTCTCACTGACTTCTCCCAGGGTTATAATCATCAAGGCGAAGCGGGTTCTGCACCTTCTTGACGGCGACCGGCTCGTGCGGAGTTACCCGGTCGATCTCGGGACAATTCCCGTAGGACCCAAACGACACAAGGGTGACGGTCGAACGCCGATCGGCGTCTTTCGTGTTGTCGCCAAGAATGCCGACAGTCCTTACCACCGGTTTATCGGCCTTGATTATCCTGATATGGCCACAGCCGAATGGGGTCTCTCTCACGGACTCATTTCTCCCGGTGAGGCGGCTGGTATTCGAAGGGCGTTGGCGGCAGGCCGATGTCCCGATTGGACTACTGCCCTGGGCGGCGGGATTGGGATTCATGGCCGGCGGATCGGCCTGGATTGGACCGGCGGGTGTATCGCCCTGTCCAATGATCATGTGGAAGAACTCTTTTCCGTTTTGCGGATTGGCGACAATGTCGAGATACTGCAATAGGTCTCCCGCGTCGTGTCGGTGACGAACGGACCGGGATGCCGGAGTCAGTTGCTAAGCGCATGATGGACCTAGCTTCTCACAGCTTTCCTCCCGAAACGTTGAGCACCCTGGCGGAAGCCTCGGCAGCGATTAACTCCACGCTTGATCTCAACACCGTACTCGATCAGATCGCCCGGAACGCCGCCCGCGTCATGCGGGCGGAGGCCAGCAGCGTGTTGATGTTCGATCGGCGCACCAACAAAATGATTTTCGCAGCCGCCGTCGGCGAGCGAGGTAAAGCACTGCTCGGAAAGGAGTTCGACGCCAACCTCGGAATCGCCGGACGGGTTCTTGAGAACGGGCAAGCCGAGAACGTCGACGACGTGTTGCAGAGTCCGAACTTCTTCAGCGGAATCGATGAGCAGAGCGACTTTACCACCCGCGGGCTTATGGCTGCCCCGATGGTATATAAGTCCGAGACCATCGGCGTCGTTGAGGTGCTCAACCACGTGGGTGAGGGGCGGTTCGACGACGGCGACCTTAAGTTGCTGAGCATCTTTGCCAACCTGGCCGCCTGCGGGGCCCGCAACGCCCAGGCGCACGAAAACCTGCGAAAGGAGAACCTTGCACTGCGCGGCTCCGTTCTGTCCGGGGCCGACGTCATCGGCTCGTCCAAACCGGTCAAGCACATGCTCAAGCTGGCCGATCGCGTCGCGCCTTCCAATGCCACCGTGCTGCTTACCGGCGAGACGGGTACGGGCAAAGAGGTGCTCGCCAAATACATTCACAATGCCTCGCACCGGGCGGACAAACCTTTCGTGGCGGTCAACTGCGCAGCACTGCCCGAGACGTTGTTGGAGAGTGAGCTGTTCGGTCATGAGAAGGGCGCGTTTACCGGTGCGGTGTCGCAGCACATGGGGCGCTTTGAGCTGGCGGACAACGGCACGCTGCTGCTGGATGAGATCGGTGACATCAGCGCGTCCACGCAGGTGAAGCTGCTCAGGCTGCTTCAGGAACGCGGCTTTACGCGCGTCGGTGGTACGAAAACGATCTCGTGCGATGTTCGGATCATTGCCGCTACCAATCGCAATCTAAAAAAGGCCATGGCCGACGGCAAGTTCCGGGACGATCTGTACTACCGCCTCAACGTCTTCCCCATCAACGTACCGCTGCTGCGGGAACGACGCGATGATGTCCAGGCGTTAGTCGAGCACTTCGTCAAGCTGGCCTGCGCCAACCTGGGCGTCGGGCTGCGCAGTGTCTCGCCCGAAGCCATGGCGCTGCTGACCACGTACGATTGGCCGGGCAACGTCCGCGAACTGGCCAACGTCATCGAGCGAACCGTCCTGCTGTGCGACAGCCCCGAGTTGCTCTCGACGCATCTTCCGCCGGAGATTATCAGCAACGAACCGGAACACTCTCCCACGCCGAATAGCCTGTGGGGCAACGAGCGGGCCATGATCGTCAAAGCCCTGCGGGAGAACAACTGGAACCAGTCCAAGGCGGCCCGGGCTTTGGGCATCAGCCGGGACAACCTCCGCTATCGCGTCAAGAAATACGACATCCAACGCGACGAGAAGTAAGATCGTTCAATACGAGTATCAGATGAAGATTGCCGATTGGTCGCAAGCGAACCT
>CAZJTP010000168.1:0-10078 GCA_964548955.1 uncultured Phycisphaeraceae bacterium | reverse complement strand
CCTTCCGCGGCTGGTCGTACCCGTTCGCATCCCCCGAGCCGTGTCCGTGATTGCGGTTTAACGAGCAGTTAGGCGACCTCGGCCAACAAGTCGGTGATACTGTCCAAGTGCTGCTGGTTCTAGATCAGGCGGGCTGGCACAACTCCCGAGGTTTGCGTGTTCCGCATAACGTCACCCTTTTGCCACTGCCGCCGCATTCGTGTCACCGGGTAGGTTAAAACCGGCCAGTGCTGGCCGGATTTGCCCGCCTGATGACAGTCAATAGTGCACTACGAAATAATCCCCGTTAAATACATGACTACGTTTTGAGGCGCGCCTCCCCACTCAATTCCCCGCTCACACCCTCAAAGCGGCGATTTCACACGCAACTACGGCCAACCAATCGGGGAAACTTCGGTCTAAACGAACGCGGTCCGCCCGCGGATAACCTGACGGCGGAGATAGAGGCTCACGCGGCTACGGCGTTCGGCGGATGCGCCGGCTCAGCCTCTCGTAGAATTGCAGGGCGACGGCCTGCTCGGCCTTGATCACCTCGTCGGCGCCGAGCTGCGATGCCTTCATACCTTTGGATGAATAGTTCGTCCGGGCGAGAATGTATATCTTGGGGCGCAACCTGCGTGCCAGTGATATGGCATTCAAAACGGCGTCCTCGTCCGGAATGGTCAGCGCCAGGATAGCTGCGGTGTTCAGACCGGCGTCAACCAGGATGCCGGCGTCCGTGGCGTCGCCCTCCATTATTTCGCGCCCAAGCGCCCGCTGAGTCCCGACCGTGACGGGGTTCTTCTCGAGAATCGTGTAGGAGATCCCCGCCTGATCCAGCAGATCCGCCACACAACGACCCGCCAGACCAAAGCCGACTATGATGACGTGACCATCCATGTCGGCCTTCGCCTCGGGTGGCGCCGGCACCGGCGTAACCAAGAGCCTGGTGCCGTCCGGCCAGTCCGGCGAGCCCTCTAAATCCACCTTCTGGTCCCGGTAAATGGCAGTGCAAGTCTGGTCGGCGGTCAGATTCAATGCAAACCTCACAGCAAAATTGCAGTCATAATCATCGATCGCAGGGAAGTCACGCCCCTCACGCGAGCCTCTCCCCACCCGTCATATCGGCGCGACCGTTGCTGAACGTTACAAGGGCTTGGTGGCGAACTTCCGCATGGCCTCGGCGACCAAATAGAACGAACCGGTGATGCAGATCACGTCCTCCCGGGTGATCGCGCTCGTCGCGATCCGCATTGCCTCCTCGAGCGTCTCAGCCACCTGCGCCATCTTGCCGGAGTGCTCGGTGTATTCGGCGGCCAGCTCCGTCGGGTCGGCCGACCGCGGCGATCCCGCGCTGACAAAGATGATCTTGTCGGCACCGAGCTGAAGTCGTCGGAGTATGCCCGGAATATCCTTGTCCTTCTGGCACCCGAAGATCACAATCATCGAGTCATAAGGAATGTGCTGCCCGATCGCCCGTATCAACGCATCGATGCTGGCGGCGTTGTGGGCACCGTCGACCAGGATGCGCGGATCGTCACAGATCATCTGCATCCGCCCCGGCAACCGGACGTTACCAAGGCCCGCAATCGCCTCCTGGTCGTCAATCGAGAAGCCGCGCGTTTTCAGGACGTCCACGATACCCAACGCCAGGCTGCAATTAGCAGCTTGGTGCACACCGAGCAGAGGGACCTGCAGATGCTCAAACCGGCTTGTGGGCGTCGTAAGGCAAATCCGCGCGTGGCGTCCCGCCGAACGGGAGAACTCGAAACGGTAGCTGAAATCCACACCCTCATTAGAGAAGCGCAACTGGGCGTCAACGGCTTCAGCCACCTCCTGGAACACCTCCTTGACATTCGGACGCTGCGGCGCGCTGACAACCGGAGTCCCCTTCTTGATAATCGCCGCCTTCTCTCGCGCGATCGAAGGCAGATCATCCCCAAGCTGCAGCGTGTGATCACGGCTGATACTCGTCAGACCGACCACCTCGGGCGTGATCACGTTCGTGGCATCCAATCGACCACCCATGCCGGCCTCTACCACGGCGAGGTCCACCTCCTCAGCCGCAAAGTGGCGGAACGCCGCCGCCGTCAGCACTTCGAAGTAAGTCGGCTCCGCTACCTTGGCTTTCGCGGTTACGCTCGCGACGGCTGCAACAGCTTTGGCAAAGGCAGTTTCGGAAATCATTTTGCCATCGACCACGATACGTTCGCGGATGTTCAGCAGATGCGGCGACGTATACAAACCGACCTTAATTCCGCATCCACGGAGCATCTCAGCCAGCATCGTGGCCGTGCTGCCCTTCCCCTTTGTTCCCGCGATGTGAACCGATTTAAACGACCGGTGCGGATTGCCGAGGGCACTCAGCATCCGGCTAGTTCTCGCGAGACTGAAATTGCTCGATGTATACTTCGCCCGTGATACTCGCTCGTAATTGACGAGTGAGTCCAAATAATTGACTGCCGAACGAAAGGTTCTGATCTGTCGAACAGTGTGCTTCGCCTTGGTGGGGCTCTTTTTCGGTCTTGCGGCGGTAGCTCTGGTCATATGCAGTGAGATTCTACTAGGTTCCGACCAATTCGTCAACGCGGAATAATCGGTAAACTCAGCACCGTTCACCACGGCCGACGTAGGCCGGAACAGCCATAATCTATTGTGTGATAATACGTTAACAAAACAGCCCCAGCTAACCGGCGTTACGGATATTCGGTCCTGGGGACTCGGTGAGGTCCAATATATTCTACGCGAAAACCTCGATCAGGTACACCTCGAATCCTCCGAAAACTCGATGTCAACAATATTGTACGGTTTGTTATCGGATGATATGACAGTCGTGGCCCAGGATCCCGGTCCGATAGCTCACTCTCCAAACCACGACGGCGTCCGAAGACCTGCTACAATTGCGGCCATGTTCGATCTGAGTATCCAGTTCCGTGACGAGTCAACCCAAGTTGCAATTCGACTGAATATCCTCCAAGCACTCGGTTCGCTATTGCGGGAGCTGGTCCCCGAACCGTCCACTCCACCGATCGTCGTCGTGACCGACGAACATGTCGGGCCGCTTTATAGCGCGACCGTCCTCGATTCGCTCCGCGACGCGCAGTTCGAGACGCTCGAGTATCGTATAAGGCCCGGTGAGGTCTCCAAGAGCCTCAACGTCGCGGGCGAGATCTATCAGTTCCTGGCTCATCACGCCGTCCCCCGCGACGCGGTGATCCTGGCGCTTGGCGGCGGCGTGATCAGTGATCTATCGGGATTCATCGCAGCCACATGGACGCGTGGCATCAAGTTCGTGATCTGCCCAACAACGCTGGAAGCTGACATCGATGCGTCGATCGGCGGCAAGACTGCCATCGACGTCCCCGGCGCCAAGAATCTTGTCGGGGCGTTTCACCAACCCGTCCTCGTAGCCGTTGATCCGGCATGCCTCAAAACCCTGGACACCCGTGACATCCGGGCCGGTCTGGCGGAATCCGTCAAACACGCGCTGATCTCATCCGACGAGTTTCTCGCGTGGCACGAGGCCAACGTACATGAGATCCTCACGCTAGACGACGCAACCATCACCGAACTGATTCGCAGAAATGTGCAGATTAAAGCTGCGATTGTTGAGAAGGATACACGTGAGCGAACCGGTTTGCGGATGCTCCTCAACTTAGGACACACCATCGGCCACGCGATCGAAGCCTGCTGTGGATTTGAGCTGCGCCACGGCGAGTGCGTTTCGTTGGGCATGACGGCGGCGTCTCGGCTCTCGGGCACAATGGACCTCCTGGATGACTCGGTCGTGACACGTGTGGAAGCGCTCCTGACGCGCTTCGGACTACCAACCAGGCTGACGGACCCGATCGACACAGACAGGATCATGGCCACGATCCGCAACGACAAGAAGATACGCGGCGGCGCCACACACTTCGTCCTTTTGGAAGCGGTAGGTCGGCCGGTAGTGCGTGACGACGTCCCGGAGCATTTGATTCGCGAGACGTACGAATCTCTGCTGCCATGATGAGGCACTATGCCGGAACGTTTTTCGTTTTGACGTGGCGACATACCGGGTGAAACTGGCAGCTTGCCGCCCGTGGCACCCAAGCGCGGGTTTTGAACCCGCGGCTCAGTACGCGTGAATCCCCCACTCACTGAGCATGTGACCAATCAGCTCCATTGGGAACCCGACAACGTTCGTGAAGCTGCCGTCGATCCGCTCGATGAAAGCGTCGCCGTGATCTTGGATGCCGTAGGCGCCGGCCTTACCGGCCCACGCGCCGGTATCGAGGTAAGCTTCAAGCTGATCCACGGACATGGGCTTCATGGTTACGGCCGTCGCGTCATGCCGGATGAGGCGGCCACCCGTTGACGCGTCGATCAAGGTCACCCCCGTGATGACATCGTGCGTGGTGCTGGTCAGAGCGGATAGAATCGCCCGGGCGCCGTCGCGGTCGGCGGGTTTCCCGAAGACACGATCGTTTAGCGACACGATAGTGTCGCCCGCCAGGATCACACCCTCGGTAACGAGTGTCGCCACGCTTTTCGCCTTGAAGTGGCTAAACGCCTCGGCCTGCTCGGCGGGCGTCAGGCCCTCGCACAAAGCAGCCGGCTCTTCGAGCAGCGGCTTGATGACCTCGACCGTATAGCCGTACTCGCCCATCAGGCGCACACGGCGCGGGCTGGCTGAGGCGAGAATCAGGCGCGAATCCCGCGGCGTCTTGTTGCCAGGATCATTGGACACACTCACGCTTCCGATCAGGTCACTGCCCATACCGACACGCGGCAGTATACCCAGTCACAGACAATCCGTCCAAGAGGATGACTCCAGCGCACGGACGTAGAAGTACGTCCGAGGACCACAATCAACAAAGGCGCCGCCCACCGGTGTAAGCGCACCGCCTCGGCAACCGGCCGTGCCACCGCTTACAGAAGGCATCATCCCACGATTGCCGTGCCTCGATCTCGTCACTCATACCGAGGCAATCGATTAGAGCGGTTTCTGTTTTTATGTAGCGAGCCGCGGACTCAAAGCCCGGGCGGATTCACGTGCGTCGGAGGGCATCCGGCGAATGAAACGCCGGCACACAATAACGAGTTTCGCTATCGTGCCCGGTGACATGCCAATTGACGGATGTGGTTGGGTCGGGTGGCATGGGTCCGCTTTGGCGAACCCGTGTGGTACACTCTCAAGACGCGGGCAAGAAGGCCGTTACCCATGCCGCCGAACCCTCAATTGACGAGTAATCGAGCACTCGCCCGGTTTGGTGGACCGACCATAGTCTTGGCGCTGGGAGAACTCCCAATGATCGGCCATCAAACGCTGCGTCGTGTCGCAATGCGAGTCCACGACGATCGCATCCTCCTGCAAACGCCGCGCTCGTATTATGAACTCGTCAATCATGACACCAACGGCGGCGGATTGTAACACGGTCCCAGCCCCCCCAACGACACTGGGAACGCGGTTTGGCGATCGGCCGACATCACATTGCCGCATTGTTGAGACTGCATTTATTGGACTTTCACACCTTTGAGTAGATCGATGCCGGACGGAATGGCGACCGATAATTTCCGAAGGTCAGGCGTTGTTTCGCTCGATATGTATGTGCGGTAACCGGTGCTCCATAAGTTCAGGGGCGGTAACCGGACCTTACTCATGGGGGAGGTCGGCCCGATTCTATCGGTCCGGCGGGAAACCCCGATCCGCCGATTAACGTCAAGGAGCCTACTGATGTTGCGAACGTACCGTCGTCTGATTCTTCTGCCGGCGCTGCTTGCGGCGACCACGGCCTGCAACCACCCCCGCACAACCACCGAACTGCATACGCTCCGCATGGACGAAGCGCAACGGACTTACGGATCGCATCTAACGTATATGATCGACAACGCGATCCTGCATGACATGTCTGTGGCAGACATCCACTTCATCCCGCATACCAGCGAATTAAGTGGTGTGGGCGTCGCCAGACTCAACCGCATGGCGAAGCTACTGAACACCTATGGAGGAACCGTTCGCTACGAGACGCGGCTCACCGATGAGGCGTTGATTGGGCCGCGGCTCGAGCACGTCCGCGAGTACCTCGCCCTGACGGGGTGTGACATGGAGCGCGTGCAGGTAGCCACAATGATGTCGGGTGGACGCGGAATGCCCGGTGACGAGGCCGTCGAGAAGTTCAAGAAGGGCACCGCGGATCAAAACGCTGCCGCCGCCTCCACCATGCCCATGATCCCGGGAATGGTGAGTCCATAAGAGAGCTCAAAACAACGTAACGCACAACTTAAAGAGGTAACGCCGATCATGCTACGCAACCGAAAAGCGATCGTTCTTACGGCGGTAACGCTATTGGCGGCCGGCTGTGCCAACTCCGACAGGCTGTCTCGCCAGGGAAACCGGATGTGGCAACCGGTCTCGACGGATCGATGGCGGGCAACGCCGGACACCTCATCCGCGCGCGTGACGGAGGCCCAACCGCCCCAAATCCTACCGGAGACCCACTTCGCCGCAGCGCGGTTGTTCGAGTCGGAGGGCCTTTGCGGAAAGGCGATCGTCCAGTATCGCAAGGCCATCGCGGTCAACCACTACTACGTCGAGGCCTACCACCGCCTGGGTCTGTTGCTGAGCATGACCGGCCGGCGCGAAGAGGCCCTTATCGCCCTGCGTCGCGCCGTCAACCTCAAACCCAACAGCGCGATTCTGCGCAACAACCTTGGCTTTGATTTGCTGCTCAACCAGCGTTGGGAGGAGGCGAGACGGGAGTTGATTCGCGCGATCGAGCTGAAGCCCGGTTTCTCTCGGGCGTATGTAAACCTCGGTATCATCCAGAGCAAGCTGGGGCGCTTCGATGATGCCCTCGCAAGCTTTCAGGCCGTCCTGCCAAAGGCTGACGCATACTACAACCTCGGCCTGATGTACCGCGGCCAGCAGCGCTACGAGGAAGCAGTCCAGGCGTTCCGGCAGGTCTTGTCACTTAATCCCGACTTCGCCGCAGCGCGAACACAGATGGAGCAGATCGGCGGGCATTTTGAGCCCGTACCAACGCCCGAACCGGAAACCCGCGTCGCCCGGATGACACCTGCAACTGAATCCGTCAAGGCGGCAATTGACGCTGAGGAGGAGACCTACAAGGAACCGGTGACGGAGGAACAATTCGATCGGACCGCCGAAGCGAAACCGATTGAAACGCTGGCATCCACGGCTGAAGCAACTGAAGCACCGCCGACAGCAACGAAGCCGGCGGCCGATGAAATGTCGTGGGATCAGGTCCTCGCGTCGCTGGATGAAGCCTTTTCGGCCCGGGAGACATCGAGGCAATCTCAACCGGTTACCAGCCGCCGGATCGAGCAGGCGAGTCGAACGAGAGACTCCTCGATGCTCGAGTACCCCGAGGCCACATTCCTCATCGACAGGGCGACCTCCGAAGTAACCTTGCTCAATCCCGCGTATGACCAGATCAACCTCGACGCTCTGATCGCCTTCGCTGAGCATGAGTTCGATTGCCCTTACGAACGGCGCTTCGGGGGGACCGACTTCTCACCCCTGGCTCGGATCAACGAGCCGCGTGAGAACCTGACTACCATGGCATCCACCGTAATCGACACGCAAGACGCAGCGAGCGAAAAAGAGGCGACACCAGCGTCGGATGACACCGTGACACTAGAGAATGCACGTATCACATCTTTCACCGGTGAACCGCCAAGCACGAGCGAGCCGCAGAAAGCGGATGAGGATCCGCGCGAGAACGTTCTCCTCATCGATGCCGACGCACCCGTCATACTGGGTTGGGATGACACGTTGGCTGACGCCGCCACTGTCAAAGCCACCGGCGTGTACAAGGCGAATGAGAACGCGGCGGACGATTCTCAAGGCGACCGGTTCACGACGGAGGCATTCACCAACGCGTCGGTGTACATACTCGAGTGGTCGGTGGCCGATGAACCCGTTTCATACACGAGCATCGAAGAGACGTTCAGCCCATTTGATCCGATTGATCCGACCGAGCTGAACATGACCGTGTGGGAGCCTCCCATCGAACAGACGGACACGCCCGTCAGCTCCATCGACACGTGGGCAACGCTGCAGGAGCTTGAGGCCCGATTGCAGATCGTGCGAAACGAGATCACCTGCCTTGATCTGCTCGATGTGATAGCGGTGGAGCGTCGCGCTTTGGCGCGTTCAATGGGATTCCCATCGTTTGTCAACGTTCCGCCGTTTGCGCCGTTCGAGGGCAAGATGCACATGGGCCCGCCAGAAAAACTGGCCCAAGCCCAAGAGATGATCAAAAAGGAGGCATCCAAGGCCCGCCTGGTATCGGACGTGGCTCATAAGAAAACAGCCAAGAAAGCAAAACGCACGAAACGCGCACGGAAGCCAAAGACCGACTTCGACACCGGCAACACGGCCGACAAACCGAAACCAAAGAAGACCGACAAGCCTGAAAAGAGAAGGACGCCGACCGCCCGTTCCACGGACTGGACAAAGACATTCGATAGGTTGAGCGGCCTGCGCGAGATCGTCCTCAACGAGATCAACTGCTACAACGCCGCCGAGACGCAAATGGCGGACCTCTTTGCGCCCGTTGAGACGGCCGACGCGCATTGGCCCGTAACACCGTGCCTCCTCGGGGTCTTCGACACCGAAGCCAATCCGCTTACCGAGTGGAGCCCGGTCATACCGGTCTGCTGGACGAACGATCCGGTCACGCCGCCTGAAAATGCCGAAGACACCGCGGAATCGAAGGCGGATCAATACCATAACATCCACGGCATCTACGGTCACCAGCTCGAACCGTTGCGGGATTAGAGCAATTGCTGTTTTGTGTAGCGACCGGCGGGACCTGTCCTTGACGCGCGGTTCCACGGGGCGAAGCCCCACAGCGAAGCTGCACCGCGTGTCAAGGATTGAAGCCCGCGCGGTCATCACAAACGAGTCCCCACTCCGTCCTCAGAGCGAGCCAATCGCAATCCCGAAGATGTATTCCACATCACTCGGACGAATGGTCAATGCGTTCCATGACCGCCCGCATCGTCTTGCCGATCGGATCGCGGATGATGAGGTCCGCCTGGTAATCCAGCGGCGTCTCAGTCTTGTTGATGATGACCAGTTTCGCCCCGTATTCTTTGGCCAGACGTGGGATGGAAGCAGCCGGCTCGACAACTAGCGAAGATCCGACGGCCAGGCACAGGTCCGCACGCATCGACAGTTGGGCCGCTTCCTCCATCTCGGCCTGAGGCATCGGTTGACCGAACGAGACCGTCTTCGATTTGAGTGGTGCCCCGCATTCTTCGCAGTCCGGTGCTTCGTCGCCGGCCTCGACCCTGGCGAGCACCTCAGCCGGGATCCACTCCCTGTGACACCCGATGCACTCGACAGCCAGTGCCGTTCCGTGGAGCTCGATGACGCGGCGGCTGCCCGCCGCCTGGTGCAAACCGTCGATGTTCTGGGTGACGACGGCTACGATCTTGCCAAGTTCCTCGAATCGAGCGATCGCGCGATGCCCATCGTTGGGCTTGGCGTCGCCGAACTCGCGGTGCATCTGAACCCGCATCTTCCAGTAGCGCACGCGGGCCTCGCGCGATGCGACAAACTCGTCGTAATAGACGACCTTATGTTTCGACCAAACACCGCCGGGACTGCGGAAATCCGGTATGCCGCTTTCCGTACTGATCCCCGCCCCGGTAAAAGCAATACCGGAACGAGCAGTACGGAGGAGATCAGAGAACTCTTGAACAAGGCCCATAACTTCGGATAGTAGCACCCTTCGCCGACAATAACACTCAAACACACCTGCAGCATGGGGAGGTACAGGGAACTGGGCGTGCTTCTAAGTGACACCGTGCGAAGATCGCTGACGCTTTACTGGTGCTCGTCCTTTGTGCAAAAAAACTGCCAAAAACTGTTGTAAGTATGCGCCCGAGACGTAATATTAACTAGGAAGAATCTTCCCCGGCGTTCTGCGGGATGTCGGGATAGCATTTTTATGGCATGTTAAGGGCGTCGGTTTGCGTTAGTGTAACCGACGCTCTTTTTGTGTTCAAGGGGATCATAAGTGGACCGGGTTGCGGGGGTCCGTGACAGATCAGGCAGCTTTGGAATAGGCCGGTCGGGTATTCCAATACC
>CAZJTP010000167.1:0-10186 GCA_964548955.1 uncultured Phycisphaeraceae bacterium | reverse complement strand
ATCGTCCGCCGGGCGACATCCCGGCTGCCGCGAAGGATGATGAATATCTCGTCGGCCGTGAACCGGGGGACTCTGGCGTTGACCCATGAGGTCCCGGCTCCATCGGCCCTCCATGCCAACACGCAACTTTCGAACTCCACGTACCACTCACCCAGGACGGCAAAGTCTGTTGGCAGTTCCGCACCGCTGGCTTCAACCACGAGATCGAACGCCACGGGAACTGGTGCTGGAGCGAGGAAAACGATCTCGAGATCCAGTATTTCCTGATCGCCATCGAGTTCCAGTGTTGCTGCCTCCACGTTCCTCCCGTCGGTTTCCATAGGCCACACTGACTCCCACCGATTGTCCAACAGATAAACGCCCATCGTGTCGAGGAGGTGAGCCTGGGCATCGGGCGCAGCCAGCCATGCGACCGGATCGGAGGCATCACCTGGAACGATCTCGACGGTCCCCTTCAGTCTGATATCACTGGACCAGGAAGGATCTCCGGTCGAACTGTTGACAGCAGGATCCAGGAATATATGCCGTCCAGCGTATTCCAGGCGCACCACTCCAGTTGGAACGTCTGCGCTGGGAAACACCGTTGTTAATGCAGGCACAGGGTCCCAGCAATCTGCCCGCCAGTCGGGTTCACGCCGACGCCAACTGTTCCCCGCACCCTTGAAGATCTCCACTCGGCCGACCTGCACCTCAGTTGGCTCGTGCCAGAAACGGTGCTGGTGAATTCCCGAGCGCAACGACCGAAAGTCGAGTCTCAATACTATGGGATCACCTGCTCGCACCACGGGTCGAACAGTAAGCGATGCCCGTGGTGCAAGAAGGGGCCAGAGCCGATCGCGGTGTTCATCGGTAAGGGCACCGCGGCGATCCATGGACTCGAGTACTCTTGACCAAGCTGTCGCACGGGCAAGTGAAGCCCACTGATCGAGCCTCTTGAGCGCGAGGTCGGCAACGATCTCACACTCGGTTTCAGACAGAGATCGCTTAAGAATGCGCCGCTCCAGTTCGGCAATCCCGTCGAATCTATCTGCCTCCGCATCGCGCAGGATCATGCTTGTCGGGTAGTAGCGGTACCAATCAACATAGGCCAGGTTCCAGAAGAAGTCCCGAGAGGACCACCACAAGACGGGCGTGACCAATATGGCGGCAACCAGCAGTCCCCATCGCGGTCTGCGTAGGCCGTGGACTATCGTGTCCGGACTGAGCTTGGTGCCACACTCCGGGCATCTCTCCGCGTCCAAGCGGCCCGTAAGCTGATAGGTGCACGACTTGCAGCGAGGCTCCTCGCCGACGTAACGACCACGGACACCCCTTATGACGAGAAGCGCACCTAACAGCAGACACGCTAGCATGTGCGACACCAGCAGCACAAAACTTGCTAGCATACGCCATGGCATCGGCACTTTACTCCAAGTCGCAGAACACGAGCCGGGTCCTGAGTGGCCGTGGACCGGGCCTACCTATTTTAGACGCAGAAGTGGCGGCAACGGTTCCGCCGAATCTCATCCGATTCTGTGGACGTAGACGCATTCCATCAAATAACGGCCCCTTGCCGTCTGATACACAGCGGCGGGGACAACGTCTGGCGTGTCAAGTGTCCGCTCCCTGACGGTCGCGGCTCGGAATAGGCGCACCTTAATACTGGAAACCGCAGTACACGTCGGATGATGGCCAAAAGACACTACAAGCGGCTATCGGTTCATTGATCCGATGGTTAACTTGCGGTCGACGTGCACGCGCCGTTCGGAACAGCTACCGCTCGCTCGCGCTCGAGACTCGGATTATGTGTTGGCATCCCGCTTCCGCAGCGGAACGGCCGAGTTTGCGATCTTGAACCGGGTTTTCTTGAGGACGCTACGGCCCGTGAAATCCCGCGAAGAAGACATGGAAATCGAAGGAATCCACATCGCCGTCGCAGTCCTGGTCGAATGTCTGTACACAATTCCACGAAGGCTGGGAATAACCTGGCGTATCGTTCAGACCGCTGAAACAAAACTGAAACCGGACGAAGTCCACCAAGTTTACATCGCCGTCAGGCTCGGCATCAAGGCCCACCTGCTCGAGTGTCCCGTCATTAAGCTCGATCACTCCACCCTCGTCATGCCGGACGAAGGCTTTGGCAATGTAGGGCAGCGTCCACTCCAGATCGTCCTTGAACGCAGAACCGTCCCGGATTACGATATCAACCGAGTCGTCGTAGTTTTCAACGACCCAGCGGCGGTAAAGCTGCTCGGATTCTTGCGATTCTTAGTGAAGCGCTGCCGCCGAGCGGTTCCGCCGTAGCCACGGAACTAGTACCGCGTTTCAGAAATCTTGCGACCATGTGTCGCGACAGGACCCGCGGTTTTCTCCGGCAGGAACGCCCTCGCGGGCTGAAGCCCGCGGCTCGCTTAGTCGCGGAACTTATGAAACGCGGTACTAGGGTATCGGATGTTGGCCCGTGACGTATCAGGAGATGGCAACCTAACCGTAAAAAAGGGCAGTATCAGGCCCGTTTCCGGCAACTTAACGATTTGGTCTGATTGCACCTAAGTGCTGTAGTGACAATATATTGCGGGCGTAGCTCAATTGGTAGAGCATCAGCCTTCCAAGCTGAATGTTGACGGTTCGAGTCCGTTCGCCCGCTGTGTTCCGTAGGGACTTACGATCAACACTCCGGTCCGCCGCCCGGTCGCCTTGCGATACCCGGATGCCGATGAATCCCGAACAACATTTTCCGGCCGCCGCCGCCCCACGCAGCCTCTTTGACCTGACTCCGGAATCCCTGCGCAAGCTCCTCGAGCCGTGGGACGAGTCACCCTATCGCGCAGCGCAAATATTGGAGTGGGTATATCAACGCGGTGCGACCTCGTATGACAAGATGACCAACCTGCCGAAGACATTGCGAGCCCATCTGGCGACTGAGCTACCCATCCACGAATCCAAGATCACCCGGTGTCAGGAATCGTCCGACGGAACGGTCAAATGGCTGCTTAGCTGGGCGGACGGAGCCGCGAGCGAGTGCGTGCTCATTCCCGACGATCAACGCCGCACAGCCTGCATTTCAACGCAGGTGGGCTGCCCCGTTCGGTGCGTTTTCTGCGCGAGTGGCCTGGACGGCCTTGAGCGCCAGCTCTCCACCGGACAGATCGTCGAGCAGGCAATGCGCGTTCGTCAGTTCTGCGGGAATTCGGCAAGGCTCTCCAACGTGGTCTTCATGGGCCTCGGAGAGCCGCTGGCCAATTACGACGCAACGGTGGCGGCCGTGCGAACGATCAACGCCGAATGGGGCATGGGCATCGGCGCGCGGAGAATCACGGTCAGCACCGTCGGCCTGGCAAAACCGATGCGCCGGCTCGCCAACGAGGGCCTGCAAATCACCCTGGCGCTTTCCCTTCACGCACCCACAGACGAGCTTCGCGGAGAACTGATCCCCTGGGCGGAAAGTGTCACCATCGAGTCGCTAATCGACGCAGCCAATTACTACTTCGACCGAACGGGACGCGAGGTCACCCTCGAGTATATCTTGCTCCAAGGACTCAACGACGCCGAGCAGCACGCCCGGCAACTGGCCTCCGTCGCAAAACAAATGCGCGGCAACGTGAACCTCATGATGTATAATCCCGTTAAGGGGTTGCCCTATAGGCGGCCTTTTGACCAGGATGCCGGGCGGTTCCTGCAAACACTGCGCGACCGCGGTGTCAACGCTCATTTGCGCCGAAGCCGCGGCCTGGACGTCGACGCCGCCTGCGGACAGTTGCGACGACAAGATAGCAGCCGCCAGTAGTGCGCGTGCCTCGGCCTACCGTACCCTTGCAAGGTCGGAGTCGTGATCATGCTTGACATCGGTGTGTGCGGTTGGTGCATCAACCGACATGACGTGCTGCGCGGAATTCAAACCGCCGGGAAGCAGCTCGATCTGCGCGTTGTGCAGATCGGCTTTTTCACGAAAAGCTCGCTGCAAACGGCCAGCGCAGAAGCGATCCTTCAGGCGGTCCGGGCGGCCAATGTCACAATTGCAGGCTCGTTTGTCGCATTCGAGGGCGAGGATTACTCATCAATCGAACGGATCGCCGCCACCGGCGGATACTCGCCGGATGATACGTACGACGCCCGACTCCGGATCACACGCGAGGCGGCTGCTCTGACCACAGCCCTTGGTTGTAACACCCTGGCGGTCCACGCCGGCACGATCCCGACCGATCCCACGTCGCCAATCTACACCAGGCTGCTCAAACGCACCGGTGAAGTGGCCGACGCCGTGCGTGAACACGATGTCCGCCTGCTGTTGGAGACGGGTCGTGAACCGGTCGACACGCTCATTGGTTTCATGGATGCCGCCGGTCGAGAGAACCTGGGCGTCAACTTCGATCCGGGCAATCTCGTGATCTACGGAACCGACGAACCCGCCCGGGCGGTGTCCAGGCTCAAGGGTCGCATCGAGTGCGTGCATCTGAAAGACGCCATACGCTCCCCGCAGCCCGGTATCGAGTATGGCAAGACCGCACCGCTCGGCTCCGGCGACGCCGGAATTGCCCGTGTCGTCAGCAAGCTGCGCAGCGTGGATTATACCGGACCGCTTCTGCTTGAAGTGCGCCCAAGCAGCGGGGATCTGACCGGCATTCGCAGCGCCATCGACTATCTGCGGTCGATGTCGGGCTGGGACATTGGCGTCGAGGCTCGCTGAGGCGGCGGTAGCCGTTGACTCCATGAAGCCTCAATGGTGCAATGGGTGGCGTAAGGGGCCTGTAGCTCAGCGGTTAGAGCAGGCGACTCATAATCGCTTGGTCGGGGGTTCGAATCCCTCCAGGCCCAGTGGCGTTGTCAGCGTTCAAGGCCGCAGGAGGCTCATACGGTGTCAGAACGAAGGCCGACCGGCCTTCGCCGCGATTACTCCATGCCCGGCACTTGTTACGCTTCGGACGGTATGAATGACGCAGGCTCGCGCGACGCCGACCGGCTTCACTGCGTTTCGATCAGGGGGCCGGGCATCGGGCCCGTCGGTATGACGGTTCCCGATCTGCCACGAGAACCGAGGCCAAACGTCCCACCCCGACAACGGCCAAATGCTCCCTTCTTGTCCCTTGCTGTTGAAATGAGCCTTCCTGAACGATAAAATGCATAAGGACGTAGAGGATTTGTCCGCAGGTGGGCTGTGGATGCGCAGTGTGGCCTTGGGCCACAGGCGGACCCTTGATGGAAGCGCGTAACTCGGAGCACGATGCCAGCGCTCAGGATCAGAGCGTGCTATTTCAGGTGCGCTGCACAAGTCCTGGGAATCGGCTCGTGCGAGGTTAGCGTACCGTATGGCGCGTGGCCCCGGCGGGCTGACACTGACAACGACTAAGGTGTGTGGCAGCAACAGGTGCTTGTAAGACTTTAGATCATGGCGAAAAAGCGGCAGAAGCTCGGTGAAATGCTGGTCGGTTGGGGGGTTATCGACAAGTCTGCCATAACCGAGGCCCTCGAATACAGCCAGAAGCACGACAAACGCATCGGCGAAGCCCTTGTTGAGCTGGAGCGGTGCAGCGAAGACGATGTCGTCAAGGCGCTGGCGACTCAATTCGGATTGGAGTACATCGACCTCGACCATCATCCTGTGGATCGTGAGGTCCTCAGTTTGATCCCTTCGACGCTGAGCGAGGATTACCTAGTGCTTCCACTGGGTGAGGACGGGGAGCGCCTGAAAGTTATCATCACCGATCCACTGGACTTAGAGACGCTGGACCTGTTGCGGTTCAGGCTCAACCGCGAGGTCGTCCCCACGCTGGCTTCGGTGAGCAAGGTCAAACGCTTCATTGACAAGTTCGTCAGCAGCGAGGGCGGCGATCTGCTGTCGAAGACCATGGTCACTATCGACGAAGCAGCACCGGACGACGACGAGGGTGGCGGCGACGGACGTGCGGCGGTGGCGCGTGAGGATGTGGATGCCCCGATCATCAAGCTCGTCAATCTGATCATCACCGAGGCTGTTCACGGTCGGGCGAGCGATATTCACATCGAGCCGATGGCCGATCGTGTCCGTGTGCGATACCGAGTCGACGGCGTCTGCCACGTTCGTGACGATATCCCCAAAAACATGCAGGCGGCGGTCATCACGCGCTACAAGATCATGGCCGGGTTGGACATCGCCGAGAAGCGCGTGCCGCAGGACGGCCGTATCAAGATGAAGGTCGGCGACAGCCAGATCGACTTTCGCGTCAGTGCGCTACCGGCCTACCACGGCGAGAGCGTCGTGCTGCGTATTCTGAGGCCCGAGTCGGCCAACGTCGGTCTTGGGGCATTGGGGTTCGAGGAGGACGACAATCAGAAGTTCCTCAAGATCATTCACCGCCCCAACGGCATCTTTCTGGTCACCGGCCCCACCGGATCGGGAAAGACGACGACGCTGTATTCGGCGCTTCAGGAGCTAAACCGGCCCGATAAGAAGATCATCACCGCCGAAGATCCGGTCGAGTACAACTTCACGGGTATGAATCAGTGTCAGGTAAAGGAGGAAATCGGCCTGACATTCGCAAGAATTCTCCGCGCGATGCTGCGTCAGGCGCCGAACATCATCCTGGTCGGTGAAATTCGTGACCGGGAGGTGGGTGACGTGGCGATCCAGGCCGCCCTGACCGGGCACCTTGTCTTCAGTACGCTGCACACGAACGATGCTCCGTCGGCGATTACCCGTCTGATTGACATGGGCATCAAGCCGTTTCTGGTGGCCAGTTCGATTCAAGCGATCATGGCCCAGCGCCTGGTTCGAGTCATTTGTTCCAATTGCAAGACGGAGGATAAAAAACCCGACCCGCGAACGCTCAAGCTGCTCAGTTTCACGGAGGAGGAACTTGAGGGCAAAACCGTCTGGAAAGGCGCGGGGTGCAAGCGCTGCAACAATTCCGGGTATCGCGGGCGGATCGCCATCTTTGAGATGGTAACGATGAATGCGGAGCTGCGCGAGCTGGCGTTCAAGCTGGCCCCGACCAGTCAGCTCCGAGTTGCGGCCCGCGCGGCCGGGATGCGCACCCTGCTCGAAGACGGGAAGCTCAAGATTATGAACGGCGTCACCACGCCCGAGGATCTCCTGCGCGTGACGCAGGTTGAGGGTCTTGTGACTGACTAGAACTCAAGAGGAAAGTTTTGCATGGCAACTATACACATTGACCGCCTCCTGGAGACCGTCGTCAAACAGGGAGCGTCGGATTTACATCTGACGGTCGGGAGGCCGCCGGTCATCCGGCTCGACGGGCGTTTGCGCTCGCTGGAGACCAAGACACTCACACCCGACGATACCTCGGCGCTGATGAAAGCGATCACGCCGGAGCGGAATCAGCAGGAACTCTCCGAGGAGGGCGGGACGGACTTCGGTTTCGGTTTCGGCGACGGCGCGCGGTTCCGCGTGGCGGTCTTCATGCAGAAGGGCAACGTTGCGGTCGTCCTGCGGTTGATTCCGTCGAAGCTTCTGAGTTTCGAGGAGATCGGGCTTCCGAACATCTGCCGCGCCCTGTGTCGCCGTCCGCGCGGGATGTTTCTGGTCACCGGGCCGACCGGTTGCGGCAAGACGACGACACTGGCGACGATGATCGACTACATCAACAACACGATGGACCGGCACATCGTGACCATCGAGGACCCCATCGAGTACTACCACTCTCACAAAAAGTGCATCCTTAATCAGCGCGCGGTCGGGCCCGACGTCCCCAACTTTACCGAGGCCCTGCGCCGCGTGCTGCGACAGGATCCGGACGTGATCCTCGTCGGTGAGCTCCGCGATCTGGAGACCATTGAGGCCGCCATCCGCGCCGCCGAGACCGGCCACCTCGTGTTCGGCACGCTTCACACCACAGGATGCCAGGGAACGATCAACCGGATCATCGACGCGTTCCCGCACGCGCAGCAACCGCAGCTTCGCGTGCAGTTGTCGACCAACCTGATTGCCACGTTGTCCCAGGCGCTTTTGCCGAAGATTCCAAGGGGAAGAGTCGCCGCCTATGAGTTCATGGTGACCACGCCCGCGATTGCGAACCTGGTTCGTGAGAACAAGACCTACCGTATCGACTCCGCCATTCAGACCGGCAAGAAGTACGGCATGCAACTGCTCGACGAGCATCTGTGGTTGCTGTATGAACAGGGCCTGATCTCATCGGAAGACTGCGTCGACTGCTCCCGGCAGCCCGGACCCATGCAAGACAAACTTGACACCCATCGCCGCGGGCTTGACTCCAAGGCTCTCGCGGTCGACAAGGGAGGCGCCGAAGAGGACGTCCCGGTGTTTCGCTCATGAGTGAATCCGCACCCGTCCAACAAGATTCAACCACAGCGGGGACCGCGCGGACCCTGCGCCCACGCAAGATGCCGCCCATCGAACAGCTTCGCGGTCGGCAGCTCGGTCGCATCCTAATCAAGATGGGCAAGCTGCGCCGCAGTCAGGTCCACGAGGCCCTCGACATTCAAAAGGAGCGGCGCGGACCGATCGGCGCCATTCTCATCGAACTCGGACATATCACCGAGGAGGACCTTAACCTCGCACTGGCCGCCCAGAGCGGTATAGAGGCGGTTGATCTCGGAAAGGTCGACGTGTCTGCGGAGGTCCTGCGTATCATGACGTCCCAGATGGCCCAAACGTACCGCGTCATCCCGCTCGAGCTGAACAAGGATCGCAATCAACTGTCGATTGCGATGGATAACCCGGACAATTTCCGGGCCACTGACGACCTCCATACACTGCTCACCCTGGACATCAGACCGTTCCTCGCCAAGTCGAACGACCTGCAAAACGCGTTGGATCGCTATTACCCCGAAGGGAAACAGGAATCGATCGCCGGGCTGATTGGCGAGCTCGCTGACGATGAAGACCTCGCGAGGTTCGCGGGGCGTGGCGACAGCATCGATCTTGCCGAGCTTAAGGAAATCGCCGACCTCAATCCCGTCAAAAAGCTGCTCAACCTTGTGCTGCTTCAGGCGATCAAGGATCAGGCCTCCGATATTCACTTCGAGCCCTTCGAAGATGAATACAAGATGCGGTACCGGATCGACGGTGTGCTCTATGAGATGGTGCCGCCTCCGCGCTACGTGGCTCTTGCGATTTCATCACGCATCAAGGTCATGGCCAACCTCGACATCGCGGAGCGTCGTATGCCGCAGGACGGGCGTGTTGAGCTTCTGGTCAAGGGGGCACCGATCGATCTGCGTGTCTCCGTGCTCCCGACGATGTTCGGCGAGAGCGTTGTGCTGCGTGTCCTGGATCGTTCCAACGTCCAGCTCAATCTCAACAAGGTCGGCCTGCGGGACGATGATCTGGCCACTTTCCACCAGCTAATGCGCAAACCCAACGGGATCATCATCAACTGCGGCCCGACCGGTTCCGGCAAAACGACCACGCTGTATGCGGCGCTGACGGAACTCAACAGCACGGAGGTAAAGATCCTCACCGCCGAGGACCCCGTCGAGTACGATGTTGACGGTCTGATTCAGGTGCAGATCCGCACGGCGGTCGGCCTGACTTTCGCCCGGTCTCTGCGAAGCTTCCTGCGTCAGGACCCGGACATCATCCTCGTCGGTGAGATACGCGACCTCGAAACCGCACAGATCAGCGTGCAGGCCTCGTTGACGGGACACTTGGTCTTCTCGACCCTGCATACGAACGACGCCCCGTCCGTCATTGCGCGTTTGCTGGACCTCGGCCTGGAGCCGTTCTTGATCACAGCGACACTGGAAGCCATTGTCGCGCAGCGGCTGGTCCGTCGTATCTGCACCCATTGCAAGACGGAGTACCATCCGACTGAAGAGCAGTTGATGGAGCTCGAGCTTCGACCCGAGGACGCCGGCGATAGACCGTTCTATTACGGCAAGGGGTGCGATTACTGCAACAACACCGGGTATCGCGGCCGGATGGGGGTCTTCGAACTCATGGTCCTCAATGAGCATCTCAGGGAGTTGATCATGGAGCGGACGGCCACGTCGATTCTACGCCGCGAAGCGGTAAAAGGGGGGATGAGAACCCTGCGCGAATCCGGGTTGCTGGCGATCTACGATGGGATCACCACGCTGGACGAGGTGGTACGGGAAACGATCATGGAAGAAGACTAGGACACCGCCTGTTCGCACCACAAATGACATTGGACACCGAAGTCGAGCGGGACGGGTTCCTCATGCGATAGGGCGCTGCCACAGGGTCGTATTACAGGGAATCGGGACTGGCCACGTTTGCTTACGAGGCGAT
>CAZJTP010000166.1:0-10276 GCA_964548955.1 uncultured Phycisphaeraceae bacterium | reverse complement strand
AGACCACGGCACAGTAGCCCAATACTGAGCCTGCACGAAAATGGCCAAAGCCCAGGTGTGGGCAAGGCCCACCCACGCGTGCCGGCCGACGATCACTCGCCTACACGTTCCGCTATCTCGTCGAAGAGCGGGGGTGATGGTCGCCGCCCGTTACAGCAGCATGCCCAATGGGCATCGTAATGTCCCTCTCGCACCCATCGGTGGAAGCTCGAATATGGCCACGCATGTGGGCACAAAACCCGTCCGTGCCTGACCGGATTGTAGTGAATGTAATCCATGTGTGTTGCGAAGTCACGATCATCACGGATGGTATGTTCCCAAAAACGCCGCTGCCACACGGTGCTCTCGCGATGTTGCCGGCGTGAGCTTGAGACGTGCTTGACACTTCGCTCCACGCCATCCATAGACCGCGTGAACCGACTCTTGATCATGCCGATGCGCTTGGAGAAATCGCTGTCGTCCGGAGGCAGCTCCCACAAAAAGTGAACGTGGTCTGGCAGGATCACGGCCCCAAGAATCTCGAACAGAAGAAGATGTTTGACCTCCGCAACCGCCGACCGAAACAACGCAACGCTCTACGCCGATCGGAGCAACGGACGGCGTTGATACGTGACCCAGGTCAGAAAGAAGGTTCCGCCGGGGGCATTCATTCGCCGGTATTCGGGCATGCGAAGATGATAATTGATTTTGGTGGGCGGTGCCCACCTTACGATTGCGGATTGCGGCGCGGATTGTCACGCGACGGGTGGTGGTGTTGTGCCGTCAAGTAAAGCGCGGGGGGCCTTTTCGATCTCGGTGATCATCGTTCCGCGGCGCCATATCCGAACGTCGCCTGTGGACTCGGATAGAGTGATTGTGATGCTCTTGGTGCTGGCGGTGATTGCGGCTGCGGCTGCGTGGCGGGCGCCAAACCCCTGCGGCAGCTCATTCCCCGCGATGGCCGGCCGAAGCGTCGCGCAGGCTGAGACGATCACACCGTTGCCCTTGATGATGAAAGCTCCGTCGAGCTTGGCGATCTCCTTGACCGTCTCGTTCATGGAGTCGTCGAGAATGTTCCGCTCCTTCTCGGTATAGCCCTTGAAGGGATTAATGCGCCCTGCCAAGCTGTACTTCTCGACCTCCCGATGATCGCCGACGACGAGCAGTGCGCCGACCGGTTTGCCCTCGCGTCCCTCATGGGCCAGTTCGAGCGCGATCCTGAGAACCTTCTCGAACACGGGTCGTCGGATGTGCTCGGTGAGTCTGGGTTGCCCGACGGACTGGAATAGCTCATATTCCTCACCGACGTGCATGGTCACCAGCGTGTCAATCGTGCGGCCCGTAAGCCCGCTTAGAAACACGAACACTTCGCCGGCCTTGAGAAGGCCCTGCGAAAAGGCGATCAGCGTCGCCATCTTGATTTGGCCCATCCGCGTCAGATCGAAGGAGGGCACGGTCATAGACTCGGCGGCGGATTCCTTGGCCCGTTGTTCGTCCGCCTCGTCCCGGCAGACGATGATGAGCTTTGTGGGAGGTTTGACGGCGGTTTTCAGAGCGGCCAGGTCCCCCACGGCGTTGCTGTAGGCGAATAGAACGCTGGCCTTTACGGCCTTGGCGACCTGCGCCGCGGCGGTGATGATCGGGCCTGCGAAGTCAATCTCGCCCTTGGACATAAGAGGTTTCCTTGATGGCGCTTACGTTTGAGGGGCACCATCAACAGCACTATACTGATCGGCATGGCGGCTCACAAACTCGTGTACGTACAGCTCGCAATGATGACGTTTGGCCCTGTGGCGTCGCTTACATCCGTATGCGCTTCGGACACCGCTGAGCCGCCGGTTCCCGCAATCGGCGAAACCCAACGAATGTATCTTTCGCGGCTTGCGCGACGCACCGTGCGGGATGTGGTTTTGGGGCGCGAGACGTATGAACCCGCCTATGTGCCAAAAGCGCTTCAGGAACATGAGGCTGAGGTCATCGTACGGTTGGTCCAGGGCGGATACCTCCGTGCTTCCGCCGCGGCCGGACCCGCAGGCCTGGCCGGTGCCACGCGGGACGCCGCGCTGATAGCCGCCCAAATGCTGTCAACAGACGGCGGTGCCGACCTCAATCTGGTCAACGGGTTGCTGATCGAGATCGAGATCGTCGGACCCACGCAGCCCATCGTGGATATAACGGATTGGACCCAGCCCAGAGCCGTCGACCCATTCGTCGAACCGGGTGTTCACGGATTGGTGCTGATCGGTCCGCACATCCACCATCGCTTCTGCCCAACGGAGCTGTTGACGACCGATCTGGTCCTCTCGGACGCCCTGACGCGATTGGCCCAGGCCTCACACACCGATCGGTCACAGCTTTCGGATGTGCGGCTCATGCGCTTCCGCACGGTCCACTGGTACGAATCCGAAACGAGCGGCAAGATCGTATCACTTCATCGCGGCATGATCACCATTGTGCCCGAGGCTGTGACGGCCAACGGTCTGGATGAAGCCATCGCCCGCCTGGCGGAGTACATGGCCTATAGGCAACTCGACTCGGGGCTTTTCACATATCAATACGAACCGGGGTTGGACCGTTATAGCGACAAGCGGAACCTGGTTCGTCAGGTCGGCGCGGTTGTTGCGACGGCGGTCCACGCAAACTGGTCGGGCCGCAGCGCGTCGCGCGCCGCAGCCGACGTCGGCATCCGCTACCATCTACAAGGACTTACCGAGATTCCGGGCGTTGACAACGCTGCGTTCATCGCGACGGCCGACGGGCGCAACAAGCTCGGTGTCACGGCGCTGCTCTGTCTGGCAATGGCCCGGCACCCGTCGGCACGGCAGTATGCCGACATCCGTGAGAAGCTCATCAACGGGATGCTGTGGCTCCAAAGTCCCTCAGGGATGTTCGCGACGGCATTCCCACCAGCGGTGAAGATCGATGCGCAGGAGTACTTTCCCGGTGAGGCCCTGCTCGCTTTGGCGACCGACTACAGCCACCAACCGAAAGCCCGCGTGCTCGACGCATTCCATCGTGCCATCACGTTTTACCGCGACTACTTCCGCGGCCGGCCATCGCCCGCGTTCGTACCCTGGCAGGTTCAGGCGTATGCAGCCATGGCCGGTCACAGCAAACGCAAGGACTATGTCGATTACGTATTTGAGCTGACCGACTGGCTTGCGGAAAAACAACTGACCCGGTCGAATTGCCCGTGGCCGGATATGTGGGGCGGAATCGCCGCGTACAGTGAGGGGCGGGCCGGCGTCGCCACCGCCTCGTATTTAGAAGGATTTGCCGATGCTCTAGCACTGGCCCGGTTGGTGGGAGATACGGAGCGAGTGAAGCGATACGAGGGTGTCGTTCGGCGGGCCGCCCGCTTCGTCATGCAGTTGCAGGTGCGCCCGGAGGAGACCTACTACATGCGCAGCCCACAAGACGCCGTCGGTGGCATCCGGACCAGCCCGTCGCTCAACCTGCTTCGCATCGATCACTGTCAACACGCTCTTGTCGGGCTTATCAAGGCCAGGCAGGTTCTCTTTCCTACGCGAGGTTGACGGCGACGTAGTCGGCGAGTGGTATGGTCCACGGCGGATGGCATGGTCCACACTTGCGCGGCCATGTTGAGGACACGCCGGTAAAGCATGCCCGCACCTTCGGCTTGGGCATGTCACCCCGTACTCTTTGCCGAAAGGCTTCTGAAATAGGATACCGGGATGAAACGCACACTCGTTGTGACATTTGTCGTGCTGACGCTGTTCGGCGTCGGCGTCACGTCCCGTTACGCGCTGCTGACTGCGGTTCTTGACGGTCTTGCGGCCATGATAGTCGTGCTACCGGCGATACTGGTCGGCACGTGGCTCGTACCGCTTTTTCGTCTGGAGTCAATGCCGCTCAGATGGCACTTCTTGCTCAGTGCCGCGTTGGGGTTGGGCGCTGTGTCGGTGCTGGTCTTGCTGCTCGGCATTGCGGGCTTTCTGCAGCGGCCCGTCTGGATCACGCTTCTTGCCATGTTTGCGATTGCCGGGCTAGTGCGAGCGCGGACGCTGCTCGCCGGTGTCGACGTCAAGGAAGGTGCGTCGCGAACGGCCGCGGACCGCAGTTGGTCGGGCGCGTGGTCGTATCTCTTGCTGCTCGCTTGCCCGTTTCTGGTTCTTGCGATAATTGCTGCCGCTCACGCCCCGGGCTTCATCTGGGAGGAGGAAGCCTGGGCGTATGACGTTCTCGAATATCACCTCCAACTGCCGAAGGAGTACGTTGAAGCCGGGCATATCACTTACCTCCCGCACAACGTCTACGCGAACTTCCCCGCCAATGTGGAGATGCTGTATCTACTCGCGATGATCGTTCTGGACGACGTGCACGACATCGGCACCACGGCCAATATGATTCATCTTGTCTTCGGTGTGCTTGCGGTATTTGCCGCCTGGGTGGCGGGAAGGGAGTGGTCACCGCGCGCCGGGATCGTATGCGCCGTCGTCATGGCGACGGCCGGTTGGCTTGCTTATCTCTGCGGTTTAGCCTACGTCGAAAATGGGATGCTCTTCTTCGGCACGGTGGCGACGGCCGTCCTGATTCGCGCAATTAGACTGTGCACTTTTGACGCCGACGCCGATCCCGCCGACGCAAAGGCAAACGGTAAGGCCGAGCATCTTGGATGGATCGTGTTGGCGGGCGCTCTCGCGGGATTGGCCTGCGGGTGCAAGTACACGGCCTTGCCGATGATCGCCGTGCCGCTCGGTGTTGGCGTGGTTCTTATACCCGGCGCATCGATACAGCGAAGGATCGGCAACGGATGTGTATTTGGGATTGCCGCTTTGCTGGCATTTTCACCGTGGCTCATCAAGAACCAGACGATGACCGGTAATCCAGTCTTTCCACTTGCCAACACCGTATTTCACGCCGCGCCGCCGGGGTGGGGAGTCGAGGAGACCGCGCAATGGAATCGAGGACACGTCACACAAGGAGACGAGCAAAGCCTGGGCGCACGGCTCGGCGTACTGTGGCATCGCATATTGTGGGATAGGCATCAACGCTTCGGGCCGGTGATCTTCATCATCGCTATCGCCGGTTTTTTTGCACGCCGGCGCGACCGCGTTGATCTTGTTCTTCTAATTGTGCTGATCGTCCAGCTTGCAGTGTGGATGTTCATGACGCACATATTCGCCCGTTTCGCCATAGTGCTGTTGATCCCACTTGTTCTACTCTGCGGGCGCGCGGTCCTCAGCGTGGATGGTGTCACCCGACGGAGAATCCTTTTGGCGGTGCTCGTCGCAGGTTGTGCTTGGAACTTCGCATTCGCCGCGCGGCTCCAGAGACGAGAATGTACTGGCGGTGCATCGGCATCGTTGATGTATGAGGGGAGAATCCCAGGATATGAATACCTGGGTATTATCAACCGTGACTTGCCGCGTGACGCCAAGATACTGCTGATCGGTGAGGCCAGGGCGTTTTACTTCAATCGCAATGTCGACTATTGCGTTACGTTCAACCGAAATCCGTTCTTTGAAGCGGTCCTCCAAACCAACATGACGGATGGTCCACTGAGTTGGTTGCGAGAGCACGACTACACGCACGTGTTGGTCAACTGGAGTGAGGTGCGGCGATTGGCGCCGACGTACGGATTCTCGCCTGCCGTAAGCTATGATGAAATTCAAGAGCGGTTTAACGGCATGTCGGTTGCCGGCCTAATCCTGCTTCGGGTATTCCCACATCCAGAGACAAACACCCGCTATGTTGAACTCTACGAGGTGCCACATTAGGTACAGCGCGCAGGGGTTTCACGCGCTTTTGAGTGTTTTTCGATTTCATTTAGCGGTTTTGGTCTCTTGGAAGAAACGCTTACCTGGGAGATTCCACGCGGGCTTTGAGACCGCGGCTCGCTACACAAATACAGAAACTGCTCAAGCTTTGCTGGCTGCGGCGAAACGCATTGCCGATCAAGAAGCTCGCATCGCCGCACTGCAAGGGCAGTCCCAAGATCAACAGCCATCCCCCCGCAACGCCGTTGGGAATGGTAACCATTTACACCAAGCTGAACACGCCCAAGCAACTTAAAAATCCTGGTGCCTAACCATGACAGGAGTAGGACCCCACACCTGAAGCAATGAAAAAGCCGCGGGTGTAGTCGGTTGACCTTGCCCCGCGGCTAAAAGGTTTCCTCGGTTACCGTCGCTCTTACATCGGCTTGTATGTCTCGACCAAGTGCGTCACGACACCCGGGTCGGCCAGGGTTGACGTATCGCCGACCTGGTCGGGCTGACCCTCGGCGATCTTGCGGAGGATACGCCGCATGATCTTGCCGGAGCGCGTCTTGGGAAGGCCCGGTGCCCAGTGAATGACATCCGGCGCGGCAATCGGGCCGATCTCCTTACGCACGTGCAGAACGAGCTCCTTCTTCAGCGCGTCCGTATACTCTTCGCCGGTCTTAAGCGTTACGTAGGCGTAGATGCCCTGTCCCTTGATCTGATGCGGGAAGCCAACGACAGCCGCCTCCGTAACTTTCGGGTGTGAGACCAAGGCGCTTTCGACCTCGGCCGTTCCCATCCGGTGACCGGAGACGTTGATCACGTCGTCGATCCGCCCGGTGATCCAGTAGTACCCGTCCTCGTCGCGCCGGGAACCGTCGCCGGTGAAGAACAGGCCCGGGCAGCGTGTGAAGTACGTTTCCTTGAACCGTTCGTGCTGGCCGAAGACGGTCCGCATGATCCCAGGCCAGGGTTCCTCGATGAACAGAGCGCCGGAAACCGCGCCTTCGAGGCGTTTGTTCTTGTCGTCGAGGATCACGGGCTTGATGCCGAAGAACGGCAGCGTCGCCGAACCCGGCTTCGTCGGGATCGCGCCGGGCAACGGCGTAATGAGAATACCACCCGTCTCGGTCTGCCACCAGGTGTCAACGATAGGGCACTTCTCGTGGCCGACGAGGTTGTGATACCACATCCAGGCCTCGGGATTGATCGGCTCACCCACCGTGCCGAGCAGCCGCAGGCTGGACAGGTCGCGCTTCTTCACCGGCTCGTCGCCCTCGCGCATGATCGCGCGGATCGCCGTCGGGGCGGTGTAGAACTGGTTGACTTTGTACTTATCGACTACGTCCCAGAACCGCCCGGCGTCCGGATAGGTCGGGATTCCCTCGAACATCAGTGTCGTCGCGCCGGCACAGAGCGGACCGTAGACGATGTACGAGTGTCCGGTGACCCAACCGATATCGGCCGTGCACCAGAAAATGTCGCCATCGTGATAGTCGAAGACGTACTTGAACGACGCGGTCGTGTAGACCATATATCCACCGGCGGTATGCAGAACGCCCTTCGGCTTACCCGTTGATCCGGAGGTGTACAGGATAAACAGCGGATCCTCCGAATCCATCCACTCCGGTTCACATTCTGGTGATGCATCCTTCATGACATCGTGCCACCAGTGATCCCGGCCGGCTTTCATGTCGATCGTGATCTTCTCCGTACCGACGCGCTGATACACGATGCAAGTCTTCACGGTAACACCCTGCTTGGCCGCGAGAACCATCGCCTCGTCGGCATTGCCTTTGAGCGGTACGGCCTTGGCGCCACGGAACACACCGTCCGTCGTGATGAGGATCTCGCAGGTGGAGTCGATGATCCGATCGGAGAGCGAGTCGGGGCTGAAACCGCCGAATACGATCGAGTGAATCGCCCCGATCCGCGCACAGGCCAGCATGGCGACGGCCAGCTCTTTGATCATGGGCATGTAAATGGAAACGCGGTCGCCCTTCTTGACGCCGAACGACTTCAGGACGTTGGCGAATTTGCAGACCTCGGTGTACAGCTCTCGATAAGTCAGTTTGGCGTCCTCACCCGGCTCGTTGCCTTCCCACACGATGGCCGTCTGATTCCCCCGCTTTTCGAGATGCCGGTCGAGGGCGTTGTATGTGATGTTGGTCTTCGCACCGATGAAATACTTGATGGAGATATTGTCCTTGAAGTCGAACTCGCGGACCTTGGTCCATCTCTGCTTCCAGTAGAAGTCCTCGGCCATCTCACTCCAGAATCCGTCGGGATCTTCAATCGAGCGGTCGTACATCTCCCTGTACTGCTCCAACGAGGAGATGTGGGCGCGTCGGACGAAGTCGTCTGACGGTTTGAATATACCGGATCCGGTACCGGCAGCTTCACGACTAATCGTTTCGGTCATCGTTCGACTCTCCTTCAATCATTGGGTATGAGTGCATTCGACTTCGGATGCGAGGTTCCCTCCCCGGTCTCGGGATGGCTTGCAAAAGGCGTGTTGTCGTCCCTCGCGAACGTCAATCATCAGCTTCGCCCCGATATCGGCAGCTTCAACGCCTGTGTTGTATTATGCAGCTTCGAACAGGCGAACAACGGCGTCTACCGATTGCTTCGTTGCGCCTTGATTGTTGATCACCACCTCCCGGGCGCGCGATCCGAGTTGTGCAGCCACCATCCCGTCTTGCAGAATGGCTCCTACCGCAACCGGCAACGCATCGGGTGACTCCACGATGCATATCGCACCTGCCGTACGCAAAGCCATTACCGGCAGCCGAAAGTTCTCCGTGTACGGGCCGACGACAACTGGCTTTGCCAGCGCCGCGACCTCCATCGGGTCCGATCCGCCGAGCGGTACCAGGCTGCGCCCGACAAAAACCACGTCCGCAAGAGAGTAGAACTTGCGAAGTTCGCCCATCGTATCACCCAGGATCACGGCCGGATCGGACCGCGGTTTGTGACGAGTCCCGTCAGCATGGACGCTACGCCGGATGCACGTGAAACCCGCTCGCTCAATGGTTCGCGCAACCTCGTCGAACCGCTCCGGTTTGCGAGGGATAACCGCCAGGATCGGCTCCGTGGCAATCCTCATCTTCGGGGAATCTGCCTGCACGCTCCGTGCCAGAGAGGACCAATCATACAGCAACCGGCGGTATGCGTCGAGAATCATAGCCTCCTCGCCCGGCCCCGTGCTGCCGCACACCCAGAGCGGTCGCGCTAGGTCGATCCCCATCGCCGAAGCCAGCTCATCAGCCCCTTCAACCCGGTCCGTTACGGTGGCTGAATCCCATTTGAGCGAAGATGTGATCTCGACTCGATCCGGTAGGACGCCAAGCGTGCAAAAACGTGAGGCGATGGCCTCGTCTTGGGCGCCGACCCATGCGAGATCGCCGAACATCGATCGCACGGGGCGTCCCAGCCAGTTCAATCGTCTCGCGCTGCGGTCCGTGAATCGTCCATTCACTACGAGTACGGGAACACCCGCACGTGTGGCCATCCGAACGAGATTGTACCAGACCTCCAGCTCAACCAGCACGATCATCGACGGGCTGACTCTCCGTAGCACACGAGCAACGACCCAGCTAAAGTCCAGCGGGAATCGGAACACACGGGCGGCACCGTAGAGATGTACTGCCCGGGCATGTCCGGTGTCGGTCGTCGTGGAGAAGACGATGTCGGCGTCGGGTAAGCGCTCGCGCAATAATTCAACGAGCCGAGGCGTCGCGTTGACTTCGCCGAGGGACACGGCGTGGATCCAGATCCGCCGCCTTGTTGGATCGAACGTTCGAACGAACCCGAACCGCTCGCCCCACCCACGACGGTTCTTTCCCACGATCAATGACTGGTACAGCGCAATCGGCAGGTAGAGCAGACCGGCCAGGAGGTACGCAACATTCGCAAGCCACCGCATAGCGTGTGGATCGTATGAGCACGTCCGCAGGGCGGCAACCGGGCCGACGGATCGGATTCCATAGGCCTTTGCAGCACTACTTCCCGCTGGGGCGAGGACCCCAGGGTGACGGCTGGCATAAACGTAGGGGTCCGTGACAGTTTAGGCGGCCTTCGAATAGGCCGGTCGCGTGTTCCAGTAGCGGGACCATCGATCGTCCTGGGAGAGCCAGAGGGCGCGAAGCGAGAGGATCGATTCCACACCCGGGATGCTCCAGAATTGCTCGGTCCCTTTCACCCGTTTGTTGAACAGCTTCACGGCGGATTCCGTGACGCCCGAGCCGATCGGCCAGCCTTTTCGTCGATACGTCGGGTAATCCATGTGGTGTCGATGGGTCGTGAAGTAACCCACGTTGTTTGCCAGCACCCGGCGCGGATGTTCTGGGACGTCAGTGGCTTGAGGCGGACCCAGGCGATCGGCATGACGTTGCAGCGCGACGATCACTTCACCCACTTGGCCGGACCACAGTTGATCCTTCAGTTGCTGAGCCAACGCTTGCGCCTCCGGTGTATCTTTTCCCAGGGCGGCCCGTGCCGCTTCGTACAGATGCTCAAGGGCTAGGTTCCATATTGCACCTCATGCGTGTGAGCTGATGTAATCTCGGGGA
>CAZJTP010000165.1:0-10357 GCA_964548955.1 uncultured Phycisphaeraceae bacterium | reverse complement strand
CTTGAAGCGAAGCCTAGAACACCAATTGGCATCGGTGCTTCCCGAAGTGAGTGGGGCCGAGGCGATCGCATCCATGCGGTCGATTGGCCTGGCGGAGTTGGACTTGAACGGCCGGACGACTCGGCTGGTGTCAGGGTGCAGCCGTGATGCCCGGCGTGTGGCACGCGCCCTGGGCATCACGAACCTGAACCCGCCAGTCCCCGGGAAAGGGCCTTCCAAAGCTCAGGAGAACCCCATGTAGTGACAAACTCGAAATCAGCCTCTTATTCTACAAGGGCTTACGAGTGAAACTGACAAACATGGGCTATGTCAACGTAACGCCAACAGATGGCACGACGGATGCCTTTTGGCAGCGAATCCATGGCCAGAGTAACAGTATGCGTGAATTACGCACGTACGGATCTGCTGGAGCCCTAGGTGAGCAACCACCCAGGGCCACCCAGCCGGCAGGCCCCCCATCGCGGTTGGACACGATGGCTAAGACATGGTTGAATGAGGCTGATGAATGTCGTGGCGTACAGGTTACAAGCCACTGTAACGTAATCAGGTGCGATCGCTTGCCCTTGCTCAGGAAGCTCAACACCGCTTCCTCAGCCAACGCAAACCGCAGGCGGGTTGTATGCTAGGTAGACCAGCCATTCCTTAGGGAGATAGACCGTGACCAGAAGGACAATTGTGACCATGCCGGGTGATGGCATCGGAAAGGTGGTTCTGCCAGGAACCATTCGGGTCCTGGAGACCGCTGGTTTTGAAGCGGACTACGTTCACGCGGACATCGGATGGGAGTTTTGGATCAATGAAGGCAATGCCCTTCCCGAGCGGACGATCAAGCTCCTCGAGGAACACAAGATTGGCCTGTTCGGGGCCATCACCTCTAAGCCGAAGGATCAGGCCGCCGCCGAGCTCTCGCAGGAACTACGTGACAAGGGGTATGTGTACAGCAGCCCGATTGTCGGCCTGCGGCAGCACTTCGACTTGGACATCAGCATCCGCCCGTGCCAGTCGTTCCCCGGCAATCCGCTGAACTTCATTCGGCGCGATGGAAACGGGTTTGAGGAACCCAAGGTCGACGCCGTAATCTTCCGGCAGAACACTGAGGGGCTCTATAGCGGGGTCGAATGGACCAACCCGCCCGCAGATGTGCGAACCGCCTTGGAAACGCACCCGAAAATGGCCCGGTTCAAAAGTTGCCCCAATCAGGACCTCGCGATATCCACGCGGATCTTCACACGTACCGCTTGCCGGCGAATCGTGCGGGAGGCTTTCGCCTACGCCAAGAAGTTCGGCTACAAGTCCGTTACCGTGTGCGAGAAGCCCAACGTCATCCGAGAGACTTCCGGCATGATGCGCGCGGAGGCCAAGCTCGCTGTGCAGGACTATCCCGGAATCGCCCTCTGGGAGACCAACATCGATGCCCAGATGATGTGGCTGACCAAAAACCCCGAGGACTACGGGATCATCGTCAGCGGCAACATGTTCGGGGATATCGTTTCGGACGGTTTTGCCGGGCTGGTCGGTGGACTCGGCTTCGCCTGCAGCGCCAACATCGGTAAGGAAGTTGCCGTGTTCGAGCCTACCCACGGCTCCGCTCCGAAATACGAGAACTTGGATCCCCCGATCGTCAATCCAATCGCCATGGTTCTCTCCACCTGCATGATGTTGGACCACATCAACGAGACGGGGACGGCCGACCGAATCCGCAAGGCTACGGCGGCGGTCATCGCGGAAGGGAAGACCCGGACGTATGACATGATGCGGCTTACCGGACGACAGGAAGTGCTCGACCAGGGAGCCGCCACGACAATGCAGATGATCGACGCGATCATTGCCAAGCTCTGAACCGGTAGGCAGGACGGCGGCGACCGCAGCCGGTAACGAATCGCCGCGGTTACAACGTGAGGTGTCGAGAGACCACCCAGCCAAGCGAGGCAATACCATGGGACAGACGTTAATCGAGAAGATCATCACCGGACACTCCGGAAAATCTGCGAAGGCCGGAGACGTGGTGGATCTGGTTATTGACGCACGGGTCGCCCGCGATTTCGGCGGCGCAAACGTGGTCAAGAACATCCGGGACAACGGGCTCCCCGTGGCGGAGCCGGGTCAGACCTTCTTCACGTTCGACTGCAATCCGGGTGGTTCGGACCAGAATTACGCCAAGAACCAGCAGCTCTGCCGCGTCTTTGCCCGGGAACACGGAATCACGGTGCATGACATCAACGCCGGTATCGGAACGCACTTGGCCATCGATCTCGGATTGGTCGGCCCGGGCGGCACGCTCGTGTCGACCGACTCCCACGCCAACATCCTCGGTGCGATCGGCGCGTTCGGGCAGGGAATGGGCGATCAGGACATCGCCCATGCTTTTGCCCACGGAACAGTGTGGTTCAAGGTCCCCAAGACGATCAAGGTAACTCTGAAGGGTGTACCGGCGGCGGCCGCGCCGAAGGATGTCACTCTGGCACTCGTCCGCCATTTCTGCGCTAACGGGCTACTCGGAGCTGCGGCTGAGTTCTACGGTCCCTACGTAGACGAACTGGATCTGGCCGGGCGGGCCACCCTGGCCTCCATGTGCACGGAAATGGGTGGGATCATCATGTTGTTCCCTCCCAACCAGAAGGTCATCGATTACTGCCGCAAGGCCGCAGGGCGTGAGGTTACCCCGGTGTTCGCCGATCCGGACGCCGAATATGCCGACGAGGTCGTCATCGACATCGGCGGCGTCGGGCCGCTGATCTCCCGCCCCGGACGCCCGGACGACGTGGTCCCAGTCAGCGAAGTGGCCGGCTCCAAAGTCGACTCGGTGTTCATCGGCTCGTGCACTAACGGCCGGTACGAGGATCTTGCCGCTGCGGCCGAGGTTCTCCGGGGTCGCACGGTAGCTCCCGGCGTAGTGCTCAAGATCGTGCCGGCTACGGACATTGTCTGGCGGCGGCTGCTGGATAAAGGATTGGTCAAGGTCTTCAAAGATGCCGGAGCATTACTGGGCAACGCCGGATGCGCCGGTTGTGCCGCCGGACAGATCGGCCAGAACGGTCCCGGTGAGACTACCGTCAGCACGGGCAATCGGAACTTCCCCGGCAAGCAGGGCAAAGGGCTCGTATATCTTGCCTCACCGCAGACGGCGGCGGCCTCAGCAGTAGCCGGGGCGATCACCACGGCAGACAAGATTCCCGACCAGCCGGCTCAGTTCGAGATACCCATACCAACGGGTACCTCGCCGGCTCAGCGTCCGGCGAGCGCGGATACCTCGCACCCAACCAAGGTCAAAGGCCGTGCGTGGGTCATTCGGCAGGACAACATCGACACGGACATGATCTACCACAACCGGCACCTGACTGTGACCGACCCGGAGGAGATGAAGCAATACGCCTTCGGCAACCTCGATGGATGGGAGGACTTCTCCAAGAAGGTCCGATCGGGTGACATAATAGTGACAGGAAAGAACTTCGGGTGCGGCAGTTCGCGTCAGCAGGCCGTCGATTGTTTCAAAGCCCTCGGTGTCTCGGTCATCGTGGCGGATTCGTTCGGCGCCATTTACGAACGCAACGCCATCAACGCCGGGCTCGCCGTCCTCTGTGCCGACGTCTTGGGCACCAGTATCGACAACGGCGAAGACATAGAAGTGGATTTCGAATCTGGAACAGTCACCCGTGTGGCCGCCTCCGAACGAATCCAAGGTCTCGCATTCCCCGAAGTCCAGTTGGCCATCTATCGGCGCGGCGGGCTTCTGACCGGCAGAAAGGATTGACAAGTGGGATCCAACCTGGTTGAGAAGATCGCGCAACGTTTCGCCGTCGGGCTTCCGGAGGGACGCACGGTTCGTAGCGGTGACTTCCTGTCGATCCGCCCCGCCCACGTCATGACGCACGACAATACCGGCGCGGTGATTCCCAAGTTCGAGAGCATGGGCGCGCTGCGCGTGTGCCATCCCAAGCAACCTGTGTACGCTCTGGACCACGACATCCAGAACAAGAGCGAGGCGAATCTGGCGAAATATGCCAAGATCGAAGCATTCGCCAAGAAGCACGGAGTGGCCTTCTATCCGGCCGGCCGCGGGATCGGTCACCAAATCATGATCGAGGAGGGCTTCGCCCTGCCCGGCACGTTCGTCGTCGGCTCGGATTCCCACTCCAACATCTACGGGGCGATGGGTGCTCTGGGCACTCCCGTCGTTCGAACCGATGCGGCCGCGATCTGGGCCACGAGCCGGACGTGGTGGCAGGTGCCGGACGTCGTACGGGTGAACTTGACGGGAGAGCCCCGTCCCGGAGTCAGCGGCAAGGACGTCATCATTGTCTTAATCGGAACGTTCAACAACGACGAAGTGCTCAACTGCTGTTTGGAGTTCGCCGGCCCCGGCGTAGCCAAGCTGAGCATGGAGAGTCGCACCACCATCGCCAATATGAGCACCGAATGGGGTGCCCTCGCCGGAGTGTTCCCCTACGACGAAGTTACCCACAGTTATCTACTTCAGCGTGCTGAAGTTATGGCCAAGCGCGGCGACGCCAAGCCGCGGTTGACCGCCGAGATCATCGATCGAATCAACGCCGAGGCACTGCGGGCTGATGATGATGCCTTCTACGCCAAAGAACTGGACTTCGACCTCTCCGCCGCAACCCCCCACGTGGCCGGGCCGAACGAAGTGAAGACAATCGTCCCACTGCCGGAGATCGAGCAACGAAACGTCAAGATTGACAAGGCGTACCTGCTGAGTTGCGTGAACGGGCGTCTCGAGGATTTCGTTAAAGCCGCCAAGATCATCGCTGGAAAACGTGTTGCCGACGGAGTGGAATTCTACATTGCCGCCGCTTCAAGCGAGATCGAAGAGCAGGCCCGGCAAGTCGGTGCGTGGGGCACCCTCATGGACGCCGGTGCCATCGCTCTGCCACCCGGATGCGGACCATGCATCGGTCTGGGGGACGGCGTGCTCGGCGGTGGGCAGATCGGCATTTCCGCTACTAATCGGAACTTCAAGGGGCGGATGGGGGCCCCGGATTCTCAGGTATACCTGGCCAGCCCCGCCGTGGTCGCGGCATCCGCCGTCACCGGAATGATTACAGATCCGTCCCCCGGTAGAGTGAGCGCGGAGGAGTCGCGTGCCGCCCTCCATCGCGGAAGCGCGGTCCGTACTGCGACCAAGCCGCTGCCCGAAGCCGGGGCGGCGACAATTCTGGAGGGCTTCCCCAAAACGCTCGAAGGTGAGCTGCTCTTAGTTCCGAAGGACAACATGAACACCGACGGCATCTACGGGAAGGAATTCACCTACCAAGACAACCTGGCCCCGGCGGAAATGGGCTCGAAGGCCATGTTGAACTACGACCCGAAGTTCCAGGAACTGGCGAAGGAGGGAGATCTTCTGGTCGGGGGCTACAACTTCGGCTCGGGATCATCGCGTGAGCAAGCCGCGACCGCCCTGAAGTACCGCGGTCTGCAGATGGTCATCGCCGGATCGTACTCTCAGACTTATAAGCGAAACGCCTTCAACAACGGCTACATCGTGATCGAGTGCCCAGAGTTGGTGGAGGATCTCAAGAAGGCGTTCGCTGGCAACAAGAATCCGACCATCCGGACCGGACAACACGCAAAGGTGGACTACGTAAACGCCAGGATCGAGTGCGATGGCAGAACCTATTCGTTTGCCCCACTCGGCGAGATCGCCCAGGAACTCGTCGTCAAGGGCGGTTTTGAAGCAGTCATTCGAGATCAATTGGCGAAGATGAATCGAGAGGACGGGTAGATTCGGCAACGCGACACTAGCCGACAACACCGGACAATCGGAAGACTCCCGGAGCAAGACCATGATTACTGCGAAGGATATTGAGGGCCTCTTCGGAACTATTCTCGCCCGTATCCAGGACGCCGACCTTAGAGCCAAAACGGTGCAGGCCTGGGTGATGGCTTGTGAACGCGGCGGGTGGAAGAGCGTCGAGGATCTCAAGGTCATGCCGTTCACCCTGTTGACAAATACGCACGGCGTGAACTTCATCGAGCACACGATCGCGGTCACCGAGGGGGCATTCGGGCTCGCCAAGGCTCAGGAAAACGCCTACCGCAAGATGCCGTACAAGATCGACTTCGATCGACTCCTGGCCGGCGGCCTGCTCCACGACGTCGGCAAGTTGCTCGAATTCGAACTGGACGGAAACGGGGGATTCCGCAAGAGTCTCTCCGGAAAATGTGCGCGGCACCCGATCTCCGGTACGGCTGTAGCTTACGAGGTCGGCCTGCCGGATCAGGTCCTCAACACAATTGCCTGCCATGCCAAGGAGGGCGATGGTCGTCCTCAGGTGGTGGAGACGGTGCTGATCCACCAAGCGGACTTCGGAACCTTTAACCCACTAGCCATGATGGAGAAGAGCACGCTGATCGAGTAGCTGGAAGGGGAACCTGCATTTGCGCTCGAGGCCGCAGATGCATACTCCGGTGCCACGGTTCCGACCGCCACTGGCGGAAGACGAACGAGATGGCTGATCACTGAAAGCTGGGAATTTCAACAATGACGACATCTAAAGACTGCAACGCGCAACAGACGGCCGAGGCCGGCGCCCGCGGCCCGAGTGTCCGGTCCGACTGCTGGGTCCGGATCACTCTGACCGAAACCGGGGGCGTCGACCTGCAATTGAAGACCAAGGTCGAGTCCATGTACGGCGAAGCCACGCGCAAGCTGGTCCGAGATGTTCTGGCTGCCCTAGGCGTAAAGAACGCAAAGGTGGAGATCGAGGACACCGGGGCTCTTCCGTTCGTCATCGCCGCGCGAGTCGAGGCGGCCGTCCGCCGCGCCGGGTTGGACATCGGTGAAGGCTACGTGCCCGACTTCGCCCCCGGCACCGAGTACGGTACGAAACGAGATCGCTTTCGCCGATCGCGGCTCTACCTGCCCGGCAACGAATCCAAGTTCATGATCAATGCCGGCCTCCACCATCCTGACGGAGTCATTCTCGACCTGGAGGACAGCGTGGCTCCCTCGGAAAAGGACGCCGCCCGACTGATGGTCCGCAACGCTCTGCGGACTTTGAACTTCCGCGGGGCTGAGCGAATGGTGCGGATCAATCAGGGTGAGCGCGGCCTGGAGGATCTCGACTACGTCGTCCCGCATAACGTTCACGTGATCCTAATCCCGAAGGTTGAAGATCCCGACCAGGTGCGGCAAGTTGACGACAAGATCGCAGCCATTTTGAAGGCCAAGGGTATCGACCGCCCGGTGTTTTTGATGCCGATCGTGGAAAGTGCGCTCGGGTGCATCAAGGCCTACGAGATCGCGACGTCCTCCATGAACATCTGTGCTTTGACGATCGGCCTAGAGGACTATACGGCCGACATCGGCACCCAACGAACAGACGAAGGGCGCGAGAGCTTCTGGGCACGCTGCCAGGTCGTCAACGCGGCCCGGGCGGCCAGAGTTCAGCCGATCGATACGGTCTACTCCGACGTGGCGGACATGGAGGGTTTGCGGACCAGCGTGCTCGAAGCCAAGTCCCTGGGCTTTGACGGCAAAGGCTGCATCCATCCGCGACAGATTGCCGTTATCCATGAGGCCTTCGCCCCGACGGCGGCAGAGTTGGAGAAGGCCCAACGGATCGTGGCCGTCTTCGAAGAGGCCCAGAAAAAGGGCTTGGCTGCGGTGTCGTTGGGTAGCAAAATGATCGATCCGCCGGTAGTCAAGCGCGCGCAACATACGGTAGAACTCGCAAAGGCAATGAAGTTGGTCGACTAACCGAAGGATAGACCGGCGGCGCGCTAAAGAAGTATCGATTGCTGACGATTGACACTTCGCCGCCCACGGAAACACGCAATGACTGACAAACTCATCGAAAACGCCGCCGGCCGTATGGTGCCGGCCGAGATCAACGGGCGACCGGCCACCCCGTTCATGGGCGTCGGCAAGTACCACCCCTCGGGAAACAAGGCCGTCCCGCCCATTCGCACATGCGCCGACTATCCGGTCGATGGAAACAAGGTCGTCGATTCTATCGCAACGGCCCTGAAGAACGCGGGCTTGCGTGACGGGATGACTATTTCGTCTCATCACCATTTCCGCAACGGTGACAAGGTCGCCAACGAGGTCTTCCGGGCAGCGGCGCAGACTGGGGTCAAAGATTTGCGCTGGTTCCCCAGCGCCTCGTTCCCTTGCCATGCGGAAATCATCAACCACCTCGAAAGTGGTCTTATCCACCACATCGAGGGGAGTATGAACGGCCCGCTTGGGGACCATTGTGCCACGGGAAAGATGCGAGGGATGGGCGTGCTGCGCTCGCACGGCGGACGCTGGCAGGCCATTCAGGACGGCGAGGTCCACATTGACATCGCCGTCATCGCCGCCCCCACGGCCGATCCCTTCGGCAACGCGAATGGATTAACCGGCCCCTCTGCGTGTGGCCTGCTCGGATTCGCTCTGGCCGACTCTATCTACGCAGACCATGTAATCGTCGTTACCGACAACCTCATTCCGTTCCCGTGTATCCCCTGGCAGATTCAGGGCAACAACGTCGATCAGGTTGTCGTCATGGATTCCATTGGAGACCCGGAGAAGATCGTTTCGGGGACTACGCGGATCACGAAGAGCCCCGATCGGCTGTTGATCTCCGAACTCACCGCCCAATTCGTTCGCGATTCCGGTATCATGAAAGACGGCTTCTCATTCCAGGCCGGTGCCGGGGGGACCTCTCTGGGCTTCGCCATCTACCTCAAGGAGATGATGAAAGAGGCCGGGATCAAAGCGCGTTTCATTCGGGGGGGCAGCAACAAGTACCTCGTCGAGATGCTCGAGGAGGGCCTGACCGACTATATCCTCGACGGGCAGACGTTCGACCTCGACGGCGTCCGCTCCATGCGCGAAAACCCCAACCATCAGGACACCAGCCCGTTTACGAGCTACAACTTCCACGGTAAGGGCTGCTTCGCGTCGATGCTCGACGCCGTTGTCTTGGGGGCCACCGAAGTCGACGTGAACTTCAATGCCAACGTTGTGACCCATTCCGACGGCAGATTGTTGCACGGAATCGGAGGCTGGCAGAACTGCCTGGCGGGCAAATGCGTGATCCTGCCGATTCCGTCAATGCGCAACCGGATCCCGGTTATCGTGGATCGCGTAACGACCCTGTGTGGGCCGGGCGAGCTCATCGACGTCGTGGTCACCGAACGCGGTATTGCCGTCAATCCTCGCCGGACTGATCTGCTGGAGGCCGTAGAGGGCTCCGACCTGCCGATCCGGTCGATCGAGGAGATCAAGACCGAAGTCGACGCCATGTGCGGCGGACCGCCCGCCACGCCGGTACTGTGCGAGAAGATCGTAGCGGCCATCAAATGGGTCGACGGCACGGTGATCGATTGCGTTCGACAAGTACTTGAATAGGCTTTCCGGCCAATCAACTTACGGTAGGCGTGCAGGGACTTCCCTCCGCTCCACACTACCATCGTCGGGAACACGCCGAACGAGTGCAGCCTGTGCAGGTGTCATCTTAATCCGGATATTTCACGAATGTGAGGCGGTTTGCGCATAGAGACGGCCTTATCGACCTTGTATGATAGGATTTACTAAGGACTCGATCATCCAAGGCAAGGAGGCCGCTTCGTGACGAGGTGTAACCGCAGATCGCTATCGTTTTCCAGGCTTAGTCGGCAAATAATCGTTGCAGATTTCGACGGCGGGCGGCGGCAGTCCGGGCTTGCCTACGAGGAATCCGGCAAGCGGTCATGTAGAGAGAGCTTGCCCGTGCAGATACCGGCTTTGCGCTACACACGGGTGCATACCCCGAAGCCACAGACCTGTCAGGAGAGCACCTGTCCCGTGTACGGAAAGGCCGCCTAAACTTGTCGCACCCTGTTTCAGGGGCCGAAGGCTGCTCAGTCCGATAGATCCGCGCGGGCTTTGAGCACGCGGCTCGCTACGCAGAAACGGAAAATTCTCGAGTGCGTCGTTCGTCAATCGCCGAGAGAGACGCTCCTTGGTCCCCCCTTGCCAAGGGGAGAAATAGTGGGTGCTCACGTGAGTCCGTGGAGCTGTGCACTGAGGTGACGCCCACCCGCCATTCATAAACGTGAAAGGGTCCGGATAACCGCCCTGTGGCCTTGCTGGAATCCGTGCTAGAATCTCTGCTAGAATCCTTGAAGCGTCAGGAGGGTAACCGGAGCGCACGGGGGCAACACCTCATCATAACGCGTACAGCGGCAGGGTGATCTCGCATGCGGCATGCGTGGAATACGAGAGGGGATGTCCGGGATGCATTCGGCCTGTGGATGCGAGTTTTGCGCACCCGGGAGGCGGATCTAAGATCGGATCAATGATGGGAGCTATCCACGCCAAACGGAATGTGGGTGGTGGAACAGGCGGGGTGGTCCGCCGGGCACGGACCAT
>CAZJTP010000164.1:0-10448 GCA_964548955.1 uncultured Phycisphaeraceae bacterium | reverse complement strand
ACTAGCAGGGACGCCTCGCTCGACGCTATTGCGAGGCATTCGACGACCGCCCCGCTGTCGTGCTCGACAGTGAGCTCTACGCCAAACTCGTTACCAGTTCGCCGCGCACGTGCCGCCATGCGTTCACCTTCGGCGTGTGCCACCTTCTCCCCATCTGCAATGAGTCGTTGCAGGGTGTCGCCATGCGCCAGCGCCATCCCGAGGTTCACGCGTATGGTGTCGACAACTACGGCCCGAACCTGCGCTCTGGTCGCCCGGCCGAGTTCGAGAGCGTAGCGCAACGCCGCGAACGATCGTTCGGATCCGCCGACGCCCACGACGATGTTGCTCAAGATATCGCACTCGTTCTGTGCGCTCATGCCGTCATGTCCTGGAGCCACCGGCACCGCTGTCTATGCGACGTTGCTCAATCGCGGCATTTCACGACCTCTCCTGTGAGATGTACGTGTCTCGTCGCAGCTGCCTCTGACCCACTTGGCAAGGTGGTCCATCCCTCCTAGAACGCGTTCGCACCATCGTTCGAGGAAGCTGTGCGGTAGCTGCTCGTGGAATGAAATGTCCTCGCTTGCAGCCATCGCAGCTGCGCCGTCGAAGTCCACGTAGGCGAGCCTTGCGCTCAGCTCTTCCGCTGGTTGTGCGAAGGCCGCCCCGGGAAGAAGGGCCACGCCGGTTTCGTCAAGGAGGCGGTTGCAGAGAGTCAGACCATCCTGGATCCCCCGCGCGGCGAGCTGTTCGCGGAAAGACGAGAAGTCGAGAAAAAGATAGAAACCTCCCTCCGGCTGATGCGTATGGACGCCGGCATCTGAAAGCACCTCCCCACAGTGTCGCCCGAGTGAGGCGAGAATCCTCCGCGCATGGCACAGATATCGCTCGATATCTACGCCTCCTTCGAAGGCTCGAACGGCAGCATGCTGGATGGGGGCACTGACAGAGGTGTAGGTCTCACTTGCCACTACAGCCATGGCGTCGAGAAGCCAATGGAGGCTGCGTGGAAAACAAAACGTGCCAAGTCGCCAACCGCCCGCTCCACACCACTTGGACAGCCCCGAGCTGATAATGGTACCCTCTGGATAGAAGCGTGCGATCGAAACATGCTCCCCGCGATGATGGAGTTGCCCGTAGATCTCATCGGATAGTATGACCAGCTGAAATCGGCGGGCAACGTCCGCGATTTCCTTCAGCTCGTCCTCCGTGTACGTTTGCCCTGAAGGGTTGGAGGGGTAATTGAGCACCAACAATCTCGGTCGGTAGTCGTCCTGAACGAGTTCAAGTGAGCGTAGTAGCTGTGGCGCCGTGATCTTCCATCTCTGCGCAGCGTTGGTTGCTATTGTGCTGACCGTCCGGCCTACGATTTGGGCCTGTGGAATGTACGAGACCCAGCACGGCGTCGTAACCGTGATCTCGCCGTAGTACACCAGTTGCAGAAGGAACATCAGCTCCTTGGATCCCGGGCCAATCAGCACGCCGTCGGGGTCCGCCTCCACCAGATCACGCGAACGATGGAATTCTGCCACCGCTTCACGTAAGGCGGGCAAGCCACGAACGGGCAGATAATCCTTCTGCGGCGCGGCGAGCATAAGCGCTTCTACGACCGATTCGGGGACTGGGAAAGGGGACTGGCCAAGGCCAAAATTGTACACGGCTCGGCCCTCGGACTGCAACCTACGGCAGCGCTCGTTGATGGCAAGCGTAGCCGACTGTTTCAGGCAACGGACCTTCAGATTGAGACTTACTGGTCTGTCGGTGTTCATGAGTTCACGTCTGCCTCCACTCAATTGACGGCCGATGAGCACCGCTGCCGACTACTTGCTCGCCGGCCCGGGCCAGCGCGAGAGTCGGTCCCGCCGCTGGGCGATGCTTATGGAACAAGTATGCATGATCGGACTGAATCCGTGATGAAACCGACGTGAATTCGCCTTAATCCTGCAGATTCAGAGCCTCCGCAGCCAGGCCTCGGCACACCCATTCGGCCATCCAACGCGCCGGGGCTCCATCAGGCACGGGTTGTGGCCTGACTCCGGTATCGCCTCCGGCCAGGTCCCAGAATTAAGATATTTTTAACCTGATTTCACCGCGATTTCAGGGACGGCGTGCATACTCGAGTCAAAGGGTGGGCCTGTGGAGTACCGCATGGCGCTGGGTCCGGTGCGGCGCAGGCATGCCGACTGCGCAAGGCATTCCAGACGGGGGGTGTGAGATGCGCGGTGCGGAGGTTCGATCGCGTCGCGTGGTTCATCGTCGACGACGAGGCGGAATACGCTACAGGATCTGAAGGCAGAGAGGTTTAGGTACATTCCACCGTTCGCCGGGTATGGAAGACGTGGGTGTTCGGCAACCGAAATCCAAATCTGAGGAGTATGAAGATGAAGACGCAAAGGTGTATGGTCATCGCCGCAGGAGTTGCGGCTGCAGTTCTGTTCACTTCTGTTTTGATGGCAGGGGGCGACCGCGACAAGGTGCCACCCCCACGAGACGTAACGCTAACCGGAAAGATCGTTGACCTTCAAAGCTTCATGACTGACAAGTATGAGTCCAGCGACCACATCAAGTGTACACAACTCTGCATTCAGGCCGGCGTCCCGGCTGCCCTGGAAACCGAGGATGGGCTCATCATCATCGGCGAGGGCCCGAAAGGTCCGACGCGCACCATAGCGCCGTTGGCGTTCCGCTACACAGAGCTGAAGGGAAAGCTCTACGAACAAAAGGGAATCAAGTACATCGACATCGAATCAGCAAAGACGGTGAGGGACCCGGATAGCGAGGAAGATACTGAAGAGGATTGGGAGGACGAGGGCGGCTCGGACGATGACGACTAGCCGGACTCCGGTGATTCCGAAGAACGTGGTCACTAACACGCTCCAATCGTTCGCCGCAGTTGGATGTAATTGGGGGAGGGGGCGGCTCCTGAGTCGCCCCTCTCCCTGATCCACAGGGCTACCCAAAGGAGGGGAAAGCAAGCCGTGAGTAACAGATCGATGCGAAAGCGAGGGTTTCGTGGTGTGGCCGTGGCAGCCGCTGTTCTCGTGCTCGTATTTGTCTCGAGCCGCAGCTTCGGCCAGCGGCTGGCGAACAACGCGGTGGCCGGCGTCGGTGTGATTCCCGACACCCACGGAGCGATTGCCGAGATCCTTCTTCACTACGATCCTGATGTTTACCTTGAACTCGAACCCGTGTACCGCGACCTTTTTGCGGCGTTGCCATATGACGTGCGAGTCAAAGTCCTGTGCCCAACCGCCGCCGCTGCTGACGACTTCATCTCGTCGTGGGACTCAGTCCTAGAGGGGCGAGTAGCTGATGTAATCAACGTCGGGCTTCCCATATCGGTTTGGGCACGCGATCGCTGTATAGCCCGCCAATCGCTTGATCTTCGGAGTAGCAGTGCTACCTTTGTACCTGTTGCCCCTTGGGAGTATGAGCCGGAGAAGAGCAACGACCTTCTTCTTCAAGACATCTTGCATGAATCGCGGCTCGCCCCAACCGTGATGGATAGTCCGCTTCACGTGGAGGGTGGCAACGTCGTGTCCAACGTGCGCCACGCGTTCTTCGGCTCCAATGTACTTTCGGAAAACGGCGAGCTTGCCGAATCACGCTTGGCAGCCGAGCTGAGCCGGTTGCTGGGGCGCCCTTATCTCAGCGTAGGCGACGAGTTCGGTGATGTCCCATGGTGCCACATCGACATGTATCTGACGCCGATAAGCGAAGATACCGTCCTTGTCGCTAGCCCACACTTTGCGTTCACGCTGCTGTCAGCCCACGATGATTGCGAAGATGACACCGAGGGCTGCGATGAGCTGCTGGGCAGCGTCTGTCCCTCCGATACCCTGCAGAATCAGTTCGACAGTGTTGCTGTACTGATGCAGCGCAACGGGTACAAGGTGTACCGTCTTCCGGCGATCGCCAATGTGTCCGATCAATGGATGATCACCTACAACAACATTCTGCTTGACCAGCACAATGGGCAGCGAGTGGTATATATGCCCGTGTACAACATTCCTCCTTTGGACCGTGCGGCCTTAGCGATCTACCGCGGGCTCGGCTTTGAGGTGCATGCTGTCGATGTGTCCGCGATATACGAGAGGGGAGGCGCGTTGCGTTGTATCGCAAACGTGACTCGGCGGCGACAATCGTGTAGTACGCCGAACCAAGCCAGGGCACCTGGGGGCATCCGTCTTGTTAACCTGGCTGGGGCCAAGGCCTTCGACGGGATCTTGGACCGGTGCCGCAACCGTCTGGCCCATCGGAACCAACATAACACATGGAGTCAAGAGGGCCGGCCGTGATGCTTTTGAGTTTCATTGTTCCGGGCGGCGTTAGATGGCGATGAACCTCAGACGGTCATCGCAGGATTAGGGCTTGCCCGGCAACGAAGAGATTCGGGCAGGCAGCCACGCGGAACCAGGAGGCAACCGCTGCGATGCTGGCGGGCATGAGGTCGTGGCTAAGCCTCTAGCGATACTCTACCTGGAGTGCCAGGAGCCAGGCAACTGGAGGCGGCGCTGACGCTGTCGTTAAGACATGGCCAAGTTTGACCGTGATGCGAATGAGTTCCTCTCTTCTGCGTTGCTCGCGGCAAACTACGTTGAGTTTCACTGGCGGGTCGGCCGAGTCTTGGAGCAGTACGATGAGGATGAGCTTCTGACGCTTGACGCATTGGGTAAGATTCGCCACCTGCACGAATTGCTGACGAGATACAACAACAGTCTTCGTGCACAAAAACAGGCACCGCCTAAATAGCGGCATGGCAGCCAATTTGACGCGGTCTGGTGCTCAGGGGACAGACTCGCCGCGGTACGCACGAGGTGACAACATGGCAAGAGGCAAGAAGGCCAATCGCAACCGTGAAGAGAATTCTGACATTGGCAGAAGGAAGGTAACAACACGAGAATCGGTAGCCAAAGCGCAGGCGAATGCCGCCAAGAAAGGGAGAAACTCTGGGTCGACACTGTCGGCCTCAGCCCGCCTTAGTCGGCCGGGCCCAGAGGGAGCTGGTATGATGCATTGTAGGGAATGCGGCATCGAATTCGAAATGTCGGATCCTCTCGGAAACGATATTTGCGACGGCTGCTACGAGGCGTTATACGAGGACGATGACGACCTCGAGTACGACGAAGCGTTTGCAGATGACAGTCCTTTCCCTGAGCTCGACTGGATAGGCGAGTGGCCCGGAATAGACCCTGTCCGCGTGCAGCTGCGATCTTGGACGCCTCACAACTAGCGCTCGTCAAGGCAGGCTACGACTGGACCGGACGAGCGTCACGAGGCAACGGCTGTGCTAATATCGTTGAACCGACGGGTGCCGCGCGATGACTGGTGCGCCTGTCCCGCCATTTCACTCGGGGAATGAGACACAATTAACTCGCATTTCACCGCCCTTTCATCCGGGCATTGAATACTCTCTCCAGAAGAACGTCACACTGTGGGCAATGACGGTAACGGCGCCAGAATGCTGTAGACATCCGCGCATGGTGCGGACGTATCCAAGACCGATGATTACAGACCGGTACCGCGAGCAGCATAGCGTTCTGCCGCACTGCAGGGATATTCTCACCCCCGGAAACGGGAATGCCAGATTATGGACGTCTAACGAATGAGCCAGGCAGACTATATGACTACGTCCGGCTCCCAGGAGCTTCTCGACGCGTCGATGGCTCTGCTTGACAGCGCGACGCCACAGCCAGTACCGATCTCAGCCGAGATGGACCTGCAGATCGAGCGGGCCGGTGACTCAACGGAAGCGCTGTCTGAACGTCTCGAAGCCTACGAGGATATTTTCGACTCGCAAGTCGGCGACACAACGCTTACACGCGCCAAAAACATCGAGCGCGAGGTCGGCCTTCGGCAGATCCACCTCAAGTTCGAGGGCGGCAATCCGACCGGCACCCAGAAGGACCGCATCGCATTCGCTCAGGTCATGGACGCCTTGCGCCGCGGTTTTGACGGCATTACCGTAGCTACGTGTGGCAACTACGGCGTAGCCCTCGGGTTGGCGGCGTCGCTCGCTGGGCTCCGCTGTATCCTCTACATTCCGAAAGGCTATGCGGTTAAGCGCATGAAGGAGATCGAAAGCCACGGCGCTGAGGCAATACGCGTTGACGGCGATTACGAAAGTGCGGTGATGCAGTCCCGCGAGCGGGCCGAGGCGGATGAGATCTATGATGCCAACTCGGGTGGCGCCAACACCGCTCTTCAACTTCGGGCGTATGGGGAAATCTCCTACGAGATCTACGATGAGCTGCGCGACGCTCCGGCAGTGGTGGCCGTGCCGGTGTCCAACGGTACTACACTGGCTGGTATCCATCGGGGATTCCTGAGCTTGTACCGTCGCGGCAAGACGTCGCGCATCCCACGGATGATTGCCGGCTCGTCATTTGGCAAAAACCCCATCATCCACTCGTTCCGCAAGAACGCGGATTCGTGCAGCGATCTCACGCCAGAGCGCATTCGTGAAACGAGGGTAAACGAACCACTCATCAACTGGCATTCAATCGACGGGAACCACGCTCTGGAGGCGATCCGCGCCACCAATGGTTGGGCTTCCGACGCGAGTGACCGGAGCATGCTTGCCTATTCGAAACTCCTGCGGGAGCGCGAGGGCCTTAGCGTACTTCCGGCCTCCACGGCAGGGCTTATCGCCCTGACCGAGCTTCATCGGCGTGAGCCACTAACCGGCGACCGCTACATCGCCGTACTGACGGGCAAGAAATGAGAGCCAACGACACGGAAGGCAATGCCATCGTCTATTGCGAGGGAGCGTTCGGGACGACGAACGGAAAGACCGCCCACGGGCTCGTGCGCCGAAGCGACAGGTACATACTGCTGTCGGTCGTCGATTCCCGCCATGCCGGGCGCGACGCCGGCGACGTGCTTGATGGGGAGCCGAGCGGTATTCCGATTCATGCGGACATTCAAACCGCCGTCGCGGGCGCCGAGCAGGCCAGCATGCCCGCCACGCATCTCATTATCGGCCTGGCGCCGGACGGTGGCCGGATGAGTGTGCCCTGCCGCAACGGCGTGATCCAGGGCATTCGATTGAAACTCAACATCGTGAGCGGGCTACACGACTTCCTCTCCGATGATGCCCAACTGGTCGCCTTCGCCCAGGAACACAATGTTACCCTGCACGACGTTCGCAAGACGCCGCCTCGCCACCAGCTGCATGCCTTTACGGGCAAGATCGAAGAGGTGGACTCGCTGAAAGTGGCGATCTTGGGTACGGACTCTGCCGTGGGTAAACGGACCACGGCCTGGTCCCTGGTGGATGGCCTCAATGAAGCGCGCTACACGGCCGAGCTTGTCGGGACCGGGCAAACCGCATGGTTGCAAGGGGCGCGCTACTCGATCATTCTGGATTCCCTGATCAACGACTTCGTGGCCGGCGAGATCGAGCACGCCGTCTGGAGCGCCTGGGATGAACTTGGCCCTGACGTCATCGTGATCGAGGGGCAAGGCAGCCTGATGAACCCGGCCTATCCAGGGGGACACGAGATTCTCGCTGCCGGCCGTCCCGATATCGTGATCCTGCAGCATGCCCCCGCACGCAGAGAGTATGACGGATTTCCCGGGTACCGCGTGCATTCCGTCAAGAAGCAGATCCAGGCCATCGAGTTGCTCTCCGGTAAGCAGGTTGTAGCGATTACTCTGAACCACGAGAACCTCAGCGATGAGGCGCTGGCTGTGACCGTCGAGCGGTTGCGCGCTTCGACCGGCCTTCCCGTCTGCGACGTTCTGCGACATGGCGTCAGGCCGCTGATCGATGTTCTCATTCCTCACCTTGAAGAATCGGAGCCACCATGCAAGGCCGTCGTTTGAAGAACAGAGCCAACGGGTCGTCAGCCGGCAGTGCCGATGGCGCCATGCATCAGCATGGCAATGACCCGTTCGCAGCCCTCAACGTCATCGAACGGCTCGAAGTCGGCCCGGTCCGGATCGAGCGCAACCGCATCGTGACGCCGTACAAGGTATCGGTAAACGGCAAAGAGGACGCTACGGAACTCGCCTATCGCTACGAAGAAGACGTCTTCGACTCTGCTGATCCCTTGTCGCGCAATCTCGCGGCCATGATCACTGCGCAGGTGGCGTTGAACTACGGCCTGTTGTGTGATGAAATCGTCTTCCACGGTCCGTTTGACCGGGCAGACCGCCGCCTCTTGCAGGACATGGCCAAAAACACCGCCAGAGAGATTCTGGTTAAGAAGTTCCTGGAGCCAAACCCATTCCTTGTAAGGGCAGTGACCGAACTCCATCCGGTCAAACGATCCACCTACCTCCGCGCCAAGCTCGTCTTTCGCGATGATACCCAAGAGCGCGACCTACCCACGCCTGCGAAGCCGTCAGGTTCTCTGTCCCCGGCCGACCGGGCGAAGCATATGGTCCTCTCCAGCGGCGGCAAGGACAGCCTCTTGAGCTACGGCTTGCTGCAAGAAGCCGGGGTGGAGATCCATCCGGTATTTGTCAACGAATCGGGGAAGCACTGGTTCACGGCCCTGAATGCCTATCGCCACTTCAGCGAGCAGGCACCGAACACCACTCGTGTCTGGACCAATGCTGATCGTGTTTTCTCGTGGATGCTCCGACGGCTTCCGTTTGTTCGGCCGGATTTTCTCGACGTCCGGTTGGATGAGTACCCGGTCCGATTGTGGACCGTGGCCGTGTTCCTGTTTGGCGCCTTACCCCTGGCTCGAAAACGTGGCATCGGTCGCATCGTCATAGGTGACGAGTTTGACACGACGGACCGGTGCTTCCACAAGGGTATCCCGCACTACAACGGCCTATTCGATCAAAGCCGCTACTTCGATAACGCGTTGACGCGTTACTACGCACAGAAGGGCTGGCATATCAGTCAGTTCTCGTTGCTGCGCCAGATGTCGGAGTTGCTGATCCAGAAGACGCTTGCTGAACGGTATCCCGATCTTCTGAGCTTGCAGATGTCCTGCCATGCTACGCATAAGGCGAACGACCACGTCCGCCCCTGCGGACGATGCGAGAAATGTCGACGTATCGTGGGCATGCTGAAGGCGATCGGCGCGGATCCCACAGCTTGTGGATATGAGCCCGAGCAGATCAGCAATTGTCTGCGCATGTTGGCTGAAAAAGGTATCCACCAGGAATCGGACGGTGTCGAGCATCTGGCATGTCTACTCAAAGAGAAGGGGCTGCTGGACGGATCAGCGATTGGTGCTTACCGCGCGAAAGAGCGATCACACATCCTGAAGATGCGCTTTGACCCGCGGCGCTCGCCTGTTGAGAGCATTCCAGTAGACTTGCGCAGGGCCATGCACACCGTGCTGTTGGAACACGCAGCTGGTGCCGTCCGACGGAACGGCAGACTCTGGATCGAATGTGACCCGCTTGATGAGGCGGAGCTGGCCAAACCCTACCCCTTTGAGGCCTCGCAGGGTGCGCCCATTACCTTGCTCTCCTTAGAAAGCGACGCTTCGAACGATAGCCGGTTCATTCTGGGAGAGCTGACTTGGCCGGAGGCAGAGGCTCGGTTCAAAACAGTCGATGTGGCCATGCTCCCGGTGGGTTCCATCGAGCAGCATGGTCCACATCTGCCATTGGACACGGATGCCTTTGATGCGGAATACCTCGCCCGCGAAGTGGCGCGAACCTGCACCGACCCGAGACCCGTTGTCCTCCCTCTTATACCCTATGGAGTATCCTATCATCACGCCGACTTCAGTGGGACCATCAGCATCAGCAACGAGACCCTCGCAAAGCTGGTATTCGAAGTCGGCATGAGTGCGGCACGCAACGGGATCACCAAGCTGGTCATCATCAACGGGCACGGGGGCAATGCTCCGGCGTTGCACTTCGCCGCCCAGCTGATCAATCGAGATGCCCACATATTCACCTGCGTGGACACCGGTGAGACCAGCGACACCGACGTCAATGCGATGGCGGACACCCCGGGCGATATCCACGCCGGTGAGATCGAAACCAGCACCTCCTTAGCGGTTCGGCCCCAGCTCGTGCGTATGGACAAGGCCCGCAAATACGTACCCCGGTTCTCGAGCCGCTACCTGGACTTCAGCTCGAAGTGGAGTGTGGACTGGTATGCGCGTACCGCCAAGCTCTCCCGCAGCGGTGTTATGGGTGACCCGACCAAGGCCAGTCGCGAGAAAGGCCAAAAGATGTGGGCCGTCATGATCAAGAACCTCGTCGAGCTCGTCGAGCACCTGAAGGGTATGAGCCTCGATGAAATCTACCAGCGGAATCGCTACTAGGGCGCGCCGATGAAGATCAAGAATCTCGAATGCTGGCCGGTGACCATGCGCCTGGAAGAGCCTTACACGATTGCGTACGAGCATGTCGAGGAAACGACTAACGTCTTCGTGCGGATTGACACCGACGCCGGCGTTTCGGGTTTCGGCTGCGCCGCTCCGGACAAGGTCGTCACCGGCGAGACACCGGACAGCGTGCTGGACACACTCTCCCAGTCGGATCGC
>CAZJTP010000163.1:0-10458 GCA_964548955.1 uncultured Phycisphaeraceae bacterium | reverse complement strand
CCTGATTCTGGATCGCGACAAGATTCACACCGAAGCGTTCCGCAACCTGCTCAAGAATGCAGGCGTCAAACCCGTGCGGCTTCCACCGCGTTCGCCGGATTTGAACGCTTACGCTGAGAGATTCGTTCGGACTATCAAAGAGGGCTGTCTGGATCGCATGATCTTCTTTGGCGAGGATTCGCTTCGCAGGGCAATCAGGGAATTTGTGGCGTACTACCATCACGAGCGCAACCACCAAGGCCTCGGTAATCGACTGATCGACCCCCAAGAAGAGGTCGGCGCCGCGGACGGTTCGGTTGAGTGCCGCGAACGCCTCGGTGGACTGCTTCGCTACTACTATCGCCAAGCGGCGTAGCCTGCATGCGACGGGAACTCACGTGTAGGCTGGGCGTAGGGCGAGTGCGCACCGAGCTGTGCTTGCCTCAAGGAGATCGGCTTTATCAGCAATCCTCGGTGTTCGCAGCCTGCTTCTTGGCTCGGCCGGGTTTTTGGACATTACGCCATCGAAGGCCTCCCAGACTCCGAACACCACAGAATCTGTCTGCGGCCCCAGGACGACTTCGCCCGGGCGGGCGTCGAACAAAAGCCCAGCCACACGCCGTTGCGAGCGGTAGCCCCGACAGTCGCTACCTGCTGTCGAGGACTTTTACGAGTTCCTCGTTACCCGTGTTGACCGTCGTATCTCTCGGAGAAACGCCGTGGCGATTCTTCTTATTCGGATCCGCACCCCTCGCCAGCAACCTCTTCACTATCTCGAAGTCCGGAGCGGAGTTCATGACACATCTCCACAAAGGCGTGTTTCCAAACGAATCCTGAGCGTCAACATTCGCCCCGGTGTCCAGAAGCACTCTTACAATCGCTGCACGCTGATCCCTAGCGGCAAAATGCAGCGCCGTCCATTTCTGATCTGTATCCTCGATATTCACATCCGCGCCATGCCGAGTCAGGAACCCAATCATCTCAGGATCAGCGTCCTCCGCCAGGACGGCATGCATCAAGGCTGTCCTTCCATCCTCATCTCTGGCATCGATGCTAACACCGTCGGCAAGCATCTTCTCAATCGTCGTGTGGTCTTTTCGATAAACCGCAGCTATCAGTTTCTCGGACATTGCTAGCCTCCAGGCTTCTCGAATCGGACAGGACCGAATCCCCTCCTTCCGGAAAGGGGGGAATCGCAAATCTGACCAGACCCCAGCGGCTCATCCACAATGGCGATCAAGAGGGTTGACAGATGGGAGGTTCTCATAGCACATGAATGTCGTCTATCTCGATCTTGAATCCCTCCGCAAGCTCAGTGATCGTCAACTCCACAGACAGATCTGAGCGTCCTTCTTCCTCCGTCCACAGGGGCATCCGCACAGACCACGATGGCGGACTGCTTTCTCTGATTTCGATTGCATCAATTTCGTCGCATGCCCGATCCGGCGGTACGATTGGCTTTCGACCATACCCGACTATCGCCTGCCGCATGTCGTCTGCCGAGAGGCGCTTTCCCCTGGTCAGATCGGCAAGTTCTTTATACTCACCATTGGCGAGCATCTGAAGCACTTGACGCACGGGTTCTCGAAGTAGAGCGGCCATCATCTACTTCCCTCCAGGACGGTTTCCAGGGATACGGGTGAGCGTTGTTGGATCGACGCCGATACTTCGGAAGTAGTCATCCGTCTGTCGTATGATTGCCCGCGCCTCAGCTTCCGAATATCCTGCTCGCCGACGAGCTTTGTAGCCTGTGCGGCGTTCCGCTCCATACGTTCCGCCGCCAGCGTGCCCTTGGACTCGCGTGGCGTTGTAGTGAGGCGTTCCAGGTTTCGTGAAGCGGCAGATTGTCGATTTGGTACCCATTATTCCGTCACGTTAGACATTGCTGCGCGATAAAAGTCTCAAAATCCGATGCTACCACACTGACCTCACCAACATCATGGTCAGAAATCCAAACGCGTCCGTCGGTCGAGATGCCAATCGGATTACCAGCTCCATCCATCGAAACGATATACCAATCAGCAGTACCATCCCATCCCTCTGACCGAAACCGTTTAGTCATCTCTTCCACTGACCAACCATCGTTTCCCATGACCTCAGCTTGACGAACGCCGAATATGGGATACGCACCGACCATCGCTCCTCCGTACCTGAGTAGGAACTCCCTATAGTCTTCATGAAACTGACAGCCCATCGATCGCGCCGCATCGTCAATATCAGGTTGCGTACCTGGCGCGGCTCTCATAATTGGAAACTCAGCGAATTCATCATCGAGCTTCTTCCAAGTTTCACTTTGCATTAGAAGCCTCGTCTCTGCAGTTCTTCCGCTGCCCTCGCTTTCCAGTAGTCAACACGCCACTCGTTGAAAGCGGCTCGTTCCTGTGCTGTCAACCCCATGCCTGCTTGGTTACCGAACGGGTGCTGCACGCGACTGCTTATGCTGTGGTGTTTGGCGGGCATTTCGATCAGTGGGCCTGCCGGGTTTTGTTGATGGTGGTGAAGAATAAGCGAATTACCGTGAACATCCTTGGGAGCGAATCCCTTTTGTGACATCGCGCGAAGTGTTGCTTCATCCACATGCGAAAGGTCTCGAACTGCCCGAACCTCGAACCCTTCGTATAAAACACGATTTGACCTGCTGAGCGGCGTAATTCCACTCTTTGCGGCAAGAACGCCAGTCGGCTCCGCCCCGATTCCACTACGTACTGCAACAACTTCCGGCCCCGCCAGATTGCCGCCCACAACGCGGAAGAAAACCCTGCGTCCACCGTGCTCGCTCACTTTGAGGAACGATGTGACCGCCGCACGTCCCTCCCACATGCCAACGACGCCGAGCCCCGTCTTCAGGGTGCCGAGTCCGAACGAGCCAGCAGCGTCCAGGGTCATGCCTGCCTGGTCGTAGCGGTACGCCCGCTCGAAATCATGGAACGGCAAGACGAGTTCAACGATATCCCATGCCATCCCGTGTTCGTGCTCGTCGAAGAACCGCGCCTGCCACGTTGCATCGACGGCTACAGCAATGCGATCCACGGTCTCGCGATCGGAGATCCCACGCGTGAACCTCACGGTCAACGCGCCAACCTGGAACTCCCCTGGATCGTCGACCATCTTGGTTCCGCCACCCCAGATGATGGGCATGGGCCTGTAGCTATAGCTCGCATCCTTGTTGGCTCTGATAGGGACACCCACGTCCTGCAGAACGCGGATCTGCCTGGCCAATGCCGGTCGGTCATACAGAATCTCAGACCAGATGCCGCTCGCCGTGGCTGTACCGAGCGGATCCATGTTGCGCAAGGCGTTCCCCCGAAAGGACTCGTAAAGGTTCGACCCATCCGCGTAGCCCGTTCGATCTCGCTGCAGCCACCTGCCGTTGACGGCGTCGTAGTAGCGCGCGCGGATGGGGATGAGCGCGTGGCCGTCGGAGAGGATGTCCACCGGTCGGCCGTGGAGGGTAAAGGTCCCGGACGGCGGCGGGGCGCCGCGTCGTCCGGGGATGCCGCAGACCTGGTCGGGCGTGACGAACGGGCCGCGGAAGCACTCCGAGAATCGCGCGTAGTCGTCGAGGTCGATGTCGCCGTCTGCGGCGTCAGCCGTGTCGAAGTCGTGGACGGCAAGGCAGGTGGGATCGGTCTGGCCAAAGCAGTTCTGGAAGTTGGCGAAGTCGCGCAGGTCGAGGTCGAGGTCGTCGTCCGCGTCGTGGTAGAAGCTCGTCGCGCCCGGACCGCCGCCAGCGAAGTCGCCCGTGGACGAATAGTCGAGCCGCTCGACCACCGACCCATTCGCGTTGCCCATCCCGGCGATGGAGAAGCTCTGGTTCACCAGGTAATAGGTGAACTCGCTTGTCGAATCCTCGAAGGTCGTGACGCGCTCGTCGATGAACTGCGCGCCGTTGACATGGAAGCGCAGGCGCGCGTCAGCCGCGTCGCGCTCCTCGATCACGGATTGGGCGTCGTAGTAGTAGCGTGTGGTGAACCCTGCCACCGGGTCCTCGAAGACGATCCGACGCCCCAGCGCGTCGTAGGTGTAGTTGGCCAGCACCGTCTCGTCCGCCGCCTTGATTTGAATTAGGCGGTTCTGTTCGTCATAGGCGTACTGCCGACCATCTTGGTCAACGGTAATGTTGCCCGCGTCGTCGTACGTGACGGCGCTGCCGCCGATCGTCGGATACTCGTTGGCGGGATTTGTGGCGCCATACGCTGTCACCGTCCCGGCACGATTCGTGTGGGACTCCCGGTTGCCGACAAGATCGAAGGTGGTGGACTCGACCTGGCCGTTCTCGAAGTATTCCGTGTCGGTCAGGCGGTTGAGACGGTCTACGGTGAACGCGCGGTCATCCGCCACGAAGGCCGCCATCCCCTCCGTGGCGGTCTGCGTGAGCGGATTCCCGTTGTTGTCGTGACTGAAGCCGTAGGCCACGACGGTCTGCGACCCGCCGCCGCCAGGTTCAAAGCGATTGATGATCGCGTTGACGCGTCGGTGGGAGTCGTAGCCGATGTCGTACTCGTACACGGTGTTGCCGCCTGGATCGCTCGTGATCGTGCGGCGCTTGTCGAGGAGACGACCGTTGTAGTTGTAATCGAGGAACGGCGCGGCGTCTAGGTTGACGGTGTCCACCTGATCGAGGACCGTCGGCGTGTAGGTCAGCACGTCGCCGCCGGGGTAGGTTAGCTGGATGCGGTTGCCGGCTTGGTCATGGTTGTAATCAACAGTCCGCGCCGTCCCGCCGGCGATGGTCTGGGTCTCGAAGTCCAGGTCGCCCAGGTCGGTGTAGGCCATGACATCACCCGACACGGCGTCGGGGTCGGCCATGGCGCCGCGCTGGGCCAGCGTCAACCGCCCGACACCGTCGTAGGCGAACGTGTCCCGGTCCGTGCCCGTCGTTCGCGTCAGCAGCAGGCTCCGGTCGTCGTACGCGAAGGCGGCCGTCAGGCCACGCTGATCGGTGCGCTGGGTCATGCGGCCGGCCAGGTCGAACAGCGAGCGCACGCAGTCGGTGCAGCTCGCCGGGTCGGCATGGTCGGCGCTGTCGGGGTAGACGATCCGCGTCTGCCGGCCGAGGCTGTCGTAACGGTAGGTTGTGAGCTGATCCGCGAGGGGCGTGCCGTCGCTCGCCTTGTTCCCGGCCGTCTGGGTGATGAGCTGGCTCAAGCGGTTGTAGGCGAACTCCGTCTGCCGCTGAAGCGCGCCAGTCTCGTCCTCGACGAGCCGCGTCCGCCGTCCGACAAGGTCGAAGTCAGTCCTCGCCGTGATGCCGCGCGGGTCGGTCGATCGCGCCTGGCGGTCCAGCCCGTCCAACTCAAAAGTGGTGACCAGATCGGGCGACCCGAGCGCGGTCTGCCGGGTGACACGATCATGTCCGTCGTAGCCGAAGGTGAAGGTCCGGGTGCCCACACCGTCAAATACGGCGCGCTGCGAAAGCCGTCCGTTGGCGGCATAGTCCTCGTCCGTGAAGCTGCCGGAGGCGTCCGTGACCCGATCGGCGCGGCCCACGTCGTCGTAGGTCGTCGCGGTCTCCAGCGGGGTCGCCGAGTTGTTGTTGTAGGTTCGACGAATTTGCAGACGCCCGTCGGCGTCGTAGACGAAATCGACCACACGGTCCGTCGTGACGACGGCGCCGGCGGCATCGGTAGCCGCCGTCGCGTCGGCCAGCACGGCCCGGCGCGCCTGCCGTCCGGCGTTGTCGTACGCGAACACGGTGGTCATCTCCGGTGCGTCGGCTGCGTCGCGGATGCGCTCGCGCAGCAGGTTGCCGCGCGAGTCGTAGCGCCGAACGCGGTCAGCCCGACCGCCCGCGCCGTCCTCCGGTTCGGTGGCCTGGACCGTGCGGCTCAGCGCGTCGTACACGATGGTCGTGACGGCCGAGTCCGTCGCGTCGATCTTGACCGTCTGCTGGGTCACATTGCCCCGGTCGTCTCGCGCGAAGGCCGTCTCACCGCCCTCGGAGTCAAGCGTGCGCTCGACGCGTTCGGCGTCGTCGTACTCGGTGGTGACGACACGGCCGGCCACAGTGGCGTCGCCGAACGAACGCTCCTCGATCACATTGCCCGCCCAGTCGAACTTGCGCTGCGTGACGGGATCGTCGGCGCCGTCGGCGCCGGCGACCATCCGCTGCCGGGTTTCGTAGTTGAACCCGCCCTCGTCGTACAGGGCCGTCTTGTCGGACAGCACGGCTGTGTTCTCGTCCGCCACGGTCCGTGTCACATTGCTGGCATGGTCGTACTCGAAGGTCGTGGTGATGGTGTTTCCGCCGTCGGGGCCCGGGATGCGCTTGATCTGCTCGACTCGGTCGAAGTCGTCGTAGACCCGTTCCTCCACCGCCCCCGTCGGCCGGTTGGTGAACCGGAGGTTGCCCATCGCGTCGTATTCAAAGGTTATGATCAGGTTCGTGTCGGGCGTCTCGTTGAGTGCAAGAGGCGTTTCGGTCTTGACCAGTGCGCGACCGTCGTACACGCGGCTCGCGCCGCGACCCGAGGTGTCGAACTCGCGTTCCGTCGCGCCCAGCCAGTTGTAGTCGAAATGGGACTCCCGCCCGACGCCGCCCGGATCGACGGTCTGCAACTCCAGCCGACCGAGGCGGTCGTAGCCGAAGGTCGTCGTGATCGTCGCGGGCGTCAGCGAGACGCCGTCCTGGTCCTTGTTATCGACGATCTGCTGATCCAGCCGACCGTCGCCGTCGTAGACGTTGGTGGTTCGATAGACGGGACCCGTTGGGTCGGCGCACGGGGTGCCGATGTTTCCCGCATTGGCGGTGAGGAATCGCTCCGTCGCGGTCACCCGCCCATCGTTGTCGAACCGGGTGCGCGTCCAGTACCCGTCCGGGTCCACCGTGATCCGGTCCTGCGCGGCCGCGGTGTCGCAGAACAGGAATCGGGTCACGATGGCCTCCCCGCCGGGGTCGGCCGTCTGTGAGCTCAGGCGGAGCAGCTCGTCGTGCGCGTACTCGACGACACGCGCGTTCGCGGCGTCGTAATCCACTTCCCGGCCGTGGATCCAGTAGTCCGTCGTGAAGTAACTACCGTACACAAGACGGGTTTCCGGCGTTCGGGGTGCGGACGGGCCGGCATTGATGGGGGGTCCGGTGATCGACAGGAGCCGGTTGAGGTCCTGGCCCCTCACCTCCGTCCAGTCGTCGACGTATTGGCCGCCGTCGTCGTAGTCGAAGGTGACTTCGGACAATGCCCCGCGGCCGTCGCGCTGCTTGACGATCCTCGGGCGGTAGAACAGCCTCGTTCCTCCCTGCTGGTAGAAGAACTCGTAATCCGCGTCGAAGGTAATCAGCGACCCGTCGTTCGGCCCGGTCCGCGTGCTCCTCGTGCGGAACCCGAAGTCAACCGCCTGGCCGCCGATGTGCGCGTCGTACTCGTGGTCGATGGTCGTGCCGTCGGGCAGCGACACCTGCGTGATGACCATCGAGCCGTCCGGGCTGTTCACATCGTGCGTGAAGGTCGTCGTGAGGGGCGTACCCGCTCCGTTCACCTCCTCGTATGAGGTGATGCTCGCCAGCCGGTGGTTCAATCCGTTGGCCGTGTCGTACGCGAAGTCGAACTGCCGGAACTCGCCCGGAGCGGCGAACTCCTTGCGGCGGCGCAGGCTTTCGCTCACGACCTCGTGCTCCACGACGGTCCGGAGCGCGCCGTCAACGAAGCGGCGCTCCTCCGTCAGGATCGTCGGCGTTCCGCCGGCGTCGTTTGCGTAGGTGAACTCGTACATGAGGTCGCCGCCGGCGTCCTTCACCTGCGTGACCCGGCCAGCCGAGTTGTAGGTGAAGAACCGTGTCCCCTTGCCCCCGTTAGGTATGATGCCCGTGATCCATCCGTCGACCTCATCGCTCTGGATTTGCCACGCGCGCCCGTCCGAAGCGGTGATGTCCGTCACGACGCCGTCGGCGCGGACCAGTGTGATGACATTCGGCGTCGTCGCCCGGTCGCGGATTTCGATGACGCGGTTGTTGAAACCGTCGTCGTAGACATACTCCACCGAGGCCGGATGAGACTCGCTCTGTCTCAGCGGGCGAACGTAGTTGAACCGGTACATCCCATCCGTGGCGAGCGAGGGCGTGTCATAGTGTGTCCCGTCCGGGCCGTAGATATCCGAGGAGTTGAAAAACCCGACAAGATGCCCCGGCCAGGGCGTTCCCCAGCTCGTCTTGTTCGCGGTGAGCGAGCCGCCTCCGAGCTTGAACTGGGAGATGTTTTGGATGAACAGCGACTCCGCCGCACCCGGAAAGACCACGTCGCTCTTCTCGATGGCCGCAGGTCCGAGCTGCCTGTCTCTATAGCTGAATGCCGCACCGATCATCTCGGCCGTTCGTCCCACGGGAACCGTCAGACGGGCGTTGCCCACCGCCACATCGAGGATCGGCGTCCCGAAATGGAAGGCCTCACTCTCACCCGGCAGGCTGCAAAACGAACCGGTGATCGGCGCGACCGTGAAGACGCGAGTCGGAGTTGTCGGAAAACCATCTGCGCTGTAACTGAAGCGAATCGTGAACGACTGCTCCGCGAGGGTCTTGGTACCGATCGCCTTGAAAGAGAATCGCTTAATATCGTCGGCGTCTGTGAAGACAATCGCGGGAGAGAACTCCGAAGTACCCGTTAGATCAATCTCGTTCTCGGAGGCGTCCACCCCTTCGTACATCCGCAACACGCTGCGGTCCCAGTCACCCTCGACCCAGATGTCGATCGTGCTGCTGGTGATGAAAAGACCGGTGACAAACGGCTCCACATGGCTCTGCACTTCACCATAGCCGATGTCCATCGAGCATTCGCGCAGCGAGTCGATGGTCCCGCGGTACGGCGCGTTCAGCACGCCGTCCCCTTCGTTCGAGGTGATCTGCGCTGCGACCGGTGTCGAAAGTGCAAGAGCGGAAACGATTAGAAGACATACTTCGTGGATGTTGGAGCGTTTCATTTCGATCCATCCTCGTCCGTGCGCGCGAAGGCCGCATCGAACCGTTCATGGACATCGTAGTCGGGATGCGATTCGACGAGCGTATCGAACACCGCTTTCGCACCGTCCTCGTCCCCGCGTTCGAGCAGGGACTCGATTCGTTCCGTCAGGACGACAGGCTCCCATCGGCGGGAACCTTTCACCCGTGCTGCGATCTCATCCGCGACCCGATCGGCCTCGCCGAACTGCTCCATTTTGTTAAGCAGACGGTAACGACGGATCGCCGCAGGCGCCGCCACGGCGTCGCCCGGTGCGAGATCGACGATCTCGCCGAGCCGATCTGCGGCCTCACGATGTTCCGCTGCGGCTACTGAGGATGCCACCAGCGCATCGACCAACTCGAAACGGCAGGCGATCCGTGCATCGACGGTCCAGTCGTCCTGGGTACACGCCCAACGACTGACGGCAATCATCGCCGCGTGATCTCCTCGCCGCCCCAGCCACTTCACAACCGATCGGTAGACCTCGCTCGGTGTCCGCGCCGCTGACCGTGCTTCGATCTCCATCTTGAGCGAGGCCACCGGCTCGGCCAGCCAATCCGCGGAGCGACGCGCCTCCGCCTCCAAATGCTCAATACGCAACGCAATCGAAGCCGATCTGGCATCCTTCGGATAGTCGGCAGCCATCCGCCGAAGACGCTCGGAGGATGCGGCGGGTTGACCAGTCCAGGCGAGGTTTTCCGCCGCCAGCCAGAGCGCGTCTGCCCCTGACTTCGTTCCTGCCGCTTCATTGGCACACCGATCCCAGGCCACCGTCGAGGCTTCCCAGTCGTCCGGCACCCGGTACACCAACCCGAGCTTGAGCAGCGCAGCCCCTTTCGTGCGGCGGTCGCTGGTGATGGACGCGGCCAATTCGTACACGCGGACCGCCTGCCGCAAACGCCCCGGCTGCGGTGAGAACTCCATACGCCACGCAGGATGAAGCCGTGGCCCCGCCACCGTGTGGACGACATCGATTTGGCGGAAGTTGAACGGGAACAGGGAGTCCGCAAACCGCATGGTGATCCGCTCGGAGTACGGGTGGGCGGTGCCGAACTCGTCGAGGAACATCGCGTAGGCGGCAGCCGCACGGTCGAACCGCCCCGAGGCCGCCGACGAGCGACCGTACATCGCCAGCAGGTCCGCACGGGCGGACCCGGTCGTCTCCGCAAGCTCGCGCTCGACGACCGCGACCTCCGCGGCAAAGTCCGCCAGGTTGACCGCAGCGCCCGCATCGCGAGCAAGCTCAGCGGCCGTAGTGGTTTCGTTCCTCGTCTTGCCGTCATCGCTTCCGCCACGGTCAAGACCGACCGCACCCGCGAGCAGCAGCGCGCAGAATCCCCAAGCTGGTAGTTTCATAACAGTATCTCCTGACTATGGATCGTGAAAAGACAGCGAGGTACCACGGACGACTGTGGCATCATTGTCAAGGTATCGAGAACAGGCCGGACACCAATCACGCGCAACCCCCTCGCGTACAGGCGGCGCCGGGACCGCCCCCTATACACGCCCAACATACGCCCGGACCGCTCTCGAAACAAGTCGTAGCGAG
>CAZJTP010000162.1:0-10506 GCA_964548955.1 uncultured Phycisphaeraceae bacterium | reverse complement strand
CCGCCGCCGGAGGGATGCGGCCCCGCGTGGGTTCCCGGCGGTCCCGCCCTTACGATGTGGTCCGCGAACCTGCAGGCAACTCAGTACTGCCACGACTTCGGCTCACTGGGCACGCTCCACGTTACCGACTGTGAGATCGTTCCCGGGGCGACATATACCGTACAGGCCATCCATTGCGACTGCGATCCGGGCAACGAAGAGAACTACTCGGACCCGCTGACGATCAACACGAGCATGTGGGGCGACATCTGCAACACTTACGACGGCACGCACTGGACCGCGCCGAACGGGACCATCGATGTGACACTTGATGTCACCGCGTGTTTGGAGAAGTTCAAGAATTCGTTTGGCGCTCCGATCAAGGCGAGGGCCGACGTCGATCCGAACACTGTAGACTGGAAAGTCAATATCTCGACGGACGTTACGCAGATACTTGATGCGTTCAAGGGTCAACTGTATCCGTTCGCCGGTCCGGGAACGTGCCCGCCGTAGGCAGATTGCCGATTGGCGATTGACGACGTGTGACACAGGTCCACAGCCTGCGTTCGTACTGGCTGCAAACCGGTGCCACATTCACGTTGTAGTATGCACACACCCGTTGATTCTCCACGCCCGAACCGATAAACTGGTTTGAGTACGGAGGGCTCCTAAAGGCAATCCCGCGAGAAGGTTCACTCTACGTGACCCGGGGTATCCGATTGTTCAGACAGGAGGTGTTTTGTGAAGCGGAAACACAGTAGCCATGTAGTGGCTATTATCACAGGCGTTTTTCTCATTTCTCCGAAGCTGGCACTGTGTGGTAAACCTGACGATCGCAACGATGCAACGGCTGCGCCACCGAAAACGCCCCTGACCCACCACGAGGTGCCCGATGATCTACCCGCATCGCCGGCACTTCTCCGGCAACGTCTGACGGAGCCGGCAATGGTCTGGACCCGGGGGCCGTTCAGGAGCATCCAGGTAAACGTCGACGGCTCAGGGGCGAACATTATTGACGACGCTGCCAACGAACCGTCGATTGCGATCGATCCCACCGACCCGAACAAGATCGTCATCGGCTGGCGACAATTCCATCACATCTCAAATAACCATCGTGAGGCCGGGTACGCATACAGCCACGATGGCGGACAGACGTGGACGTTCCCGGGCGTCTTGGACCCCGGTCAGTTTCGCAGCGATCCGGTCCTCGGCGCGGACCCGTTCGGAACCATCTACTATTCGAGCTTGAGTTCGCTCTCATCCGTTGAGGTATTCAAGTCGACGGACGGTGGTGTAACCTGGGGACCGCCGGTCCCAGCCTTCGGCGGCGACAAGCAGTGGATGGCCGTCGCTCGAGCCGGTGGTGTCGGAGCGGGGAACATCTATCAGATCTGGAATGTCCAGTTCACCTGTTGTCCGCCGAACGATTTCACGCGATCAACCAATGGCGGAACGGCGTTTGAAGGCCCCATGCCGGTTCCACCGCCGAGCATGAAGTGGGGCACTCTCGACGTCGCGTCAGACGGAACGCTGTATCTTGCAGGGGCCACGCTGGGGCAGAGCGCTCACGTCGTGGCCAAGTCCACCAACGCACAAGATCCATGGCAGATCCCGTCCTTCGATTTTGTCAACGTCGTGTCCCTTGGCGGAACTACCAGTTTCGCCTCGGGTCCCAACCCTGGCGGTCTTCTGGGGCAAGTCTGGATCGTGGTTGATAATTCGACCGGGCCAACAGCCGGGAACGTCTACATCTTAGGATCGGTCGATCCACCCGGTGCGGATCCGCTTGACGTGATGTTCATTCGTAGCACCGACGGCGGTCTAACATGGAGCAGCCCGGTACGCATAAACGATGATCCGACGGACAACGGGGCCTGGCAGTGGTTTGGAACCATGTCGGTGGCGCCCAACGGCCGGATTGACGTTACGTGGAACGACACGCGCACCAGCGGCACGAACAACTACTCGGAACTGTTCTATGCATACTCGATGGACGGCGGAGTCACGTGGTCGTCCAACTTTCCCATCAGCCCGATGTTCAACAGTTTTGATGGCTGGCCGTCGCAGAATAAGCTCGGTGACTACAACCACATGATCTCCGATAACGAAGCCGCGAATCTGGCCTACGCGGCCACGTTCAACGGGGAGCAAGATGTCTTCTTCATCCGGATCGGGCTGGACTGCAACGATAATGGCATCAACGATGACTGCGACGTGGATTGCGGACCGCCGGGCGGGCACTGTGATGTGCCGGGGTGTGGCACTAAGATCGACATGAACAACGACAACATTCCGGACGAATGTGAGGCGGCTCTGGAACCACCGATTTTTGCCTCTGGAGAGGCCGGCTTCGAGACGAACCGGTATATCTCCTTCGTCCCGGGCAGTCCCGGTCTGTCAACCGCGCTACGCGTGACTTTGACCACACTTCCGAGCGAGTTCTCAGCGTACGAGGGTGCGCACATGTGGGTCGGCCCACCTGAGGAAATATGCGAGAATGCAGGACAAGGACCTGACACAGATCCCGGGGACTGTGGCCCCGCCTGGGTCAACGGTCCGGTGTGTACGATGATGTCTGCGCGCCTGCAGTTAGCCCAGCACTGCCAAGACTTCAGCATGACGGGATTGCTGCACGTGACGGGTTGTGAGATCGTACCTGGGGCAACTTATACCGTTGCGGCCCTGGCATGCGGGGCTGATCCGAGCGACGAAGCCAACTACACGGAGGCGCTGGTCATCAGTACGAGTCCATGGGGCAACATCTCCGGTAATTATGACATCGCCAATGACAGATGGAGCGCGCCGGATATGAGCGTCGACGTGACAGTCGATGTCACCGCGTGTCTGGACAAGTTCAAGAACGCATTTGGTGCTCCGATCAAGGCGCGGGCTGATGTTGAACCGAATGTTCCCGACGGGAGGATTAATATTACGACGGATGTCACCCGCATCCTTGATGCGTTTCGCGGTTACGCGTATCCCTTCACTGGCCCGGGAACGTGCACGCCGTAGCGGTGACAATGGGAGGATTGATGCATAGGAGCGACGGCTCAGCACTCGTTACACAGTCCGGCGGAGAATTCTGGCCACGGCTTGGTGTGTCCAGCGGTTTGACTTGCCGGTCTTCGTCGGGACGCCGCGTTCCGTTAGTACGTCCGCTATCTGCTTGAGCTTCATTCAGCGGCCCCGCATGGCCTTGATGCTCTGGATGATAGTCTGTTCGGGCTCATTTGGCAGGATTACGCCATCCTCGGCAAGATCATGGCCGTACGGTACGCCCCGATCCGCTGGCCGTTGGCACGCTTGATGGCCATTGCCGAACGGGTCCGCTCCCGTGTGATGTTCCGCTCCATCTCGGCTTCATCGGCCAGAACCAGCAACATGAATCGGTCTGCTGCGCTGGTCGTGTCGATGGCGTTAGCATACGGCTGGGCGGGGCTGCGGGTACCGTCCAAGACGCACATCCTGACCTGGGCGGATGTTGACTGGAAGCGTGGGCGGCTGTCGGTCTACTCGCCGAAAACGGAGCGATATGATCAGCATTGGCGACGGACTGTCCCGATCGCCCCGAAGCTCATGTGGCTCCTACAGGATGCCTATGATGCCACTGAGGACGGCGTGGAGCGTGCTCTAGGGCTCTCACGGAACAATCTGCACGGGACACTACGTGCCATTCTGAAACGGGCTGAGATCGAGGCGTGGGATGAGCTGTTCCAGACATTGCGGCAAAGCTGTGAAATGGAATTGTCCTTGAGCTTCCCCCAGCACGCCGTATCGGCGTGGCTAGATCACTCAGAAAAGGTGTCTAAGAAACACTACCTGATGATCCCGGATGAGGTTTGGGACCGGGCGAGCGAACTGGTCGATCCAATAGCCGCAGTAGGCTCTCGCATCGACTCGCAAGGCGTCGCAAACGGACAAAGTGCCAATAACGCGACACCTCACGAAAGCCCTTGCATTATGGGCTTAAACGCCAGAAACAGCACTAGCGGCGCCCGGGATCGAACCGGGGACCTTGGGTTTATGAATCCCACGCTCTAACCATCTGAGCTACGCCGCCGCGCAAGAGCGAATTCAGAATAGCGAATAGCGAAAGAGGAGAGAAGCGTCAGGGTGGAAAAACTTCCTCAGCCCCGCGCTTGCCCCCTTCGTAGGGCGCAATCCAGGAGTGGAGCGACTACGTTCGCTGTTCCTATTTTGCGTCTTTGACCTCGAACTCCGCGTCGATCACATCGTCGCCCTGGGGTGAGGCGGAGGCGCCACTGGTGCCACCGGACGATTGCGTATCATCACCTGGTGGTGGCGACGTGCCCGCGGCTGCGGCCTGCTGCTTGGCCACCTCTTCGTATACGATCTTGCCGATGGTCTGAGCCTCGTTCATGAGGGCATCGCTGGCCTTTTTAATCGCGTCCTCATCGTCATCTTTGACAACCTCGCGGACGTGGTTGATCGCGGCTTCGACCTTACCTCGTTCATCGGCCGGTATCTTGTCACCATGCTCCTTGAGCTGCTGCTCAATTTGGTAGGCGGCGTTCTCGGCTTCATTCCGGATCTTGATCAGCTCGGCCTTTTTCAGATCATCGGCCGCATGCGTCTCCGCCTCCTTCTTCATCCGCTCGATCTCTTCGTTCGACAGCCCACCGCTACCCTCGATCCGGATGGATTGCTCCTTGCCGGTGGCCTTGTCCTTGGCGGACACATTGATAATACCGTTGCGATCGATGTCGAACGTCACGTCGATCTGCGGGAGGCCGCGCGGTGCCGGTGCGATGCCGGTCAGGTTGAAGCGGCCCAGCGAGCGGTTGTCGGCGGCCATGGGGCGGTTGCCCTGAAGCACATGGATCGTAACCTCGGTCTGGTTGTCCGCAGCCGTGGAGAACGTTTCGGTTTTCGAGGTCGGAATGGTGGTGTTAGCCTCGATCAGCGGTGTCGCGACACCGCCCAACGTCTCGACGCCGAGTGTCAGCGGTGTGACATCCAGCAGAACGATATCCTCCTTGTCGCCGGCCAACACCGCGCCCTGAATGGCCGCACCAACCGCGACGACCTCATCCGGGTTGATGCCCTTGTTGGGTTCCTTGCCAAAGATATTCCTGCACAGGTCCTGCACAGCCGGCATTCGCGTCGAGCCTCCGACAAGCACAACCTCGTCGATGTTCTTGGCCGTCATCTTCGCACCTTCCAAAACTTCCATGACAGGATTGCGGCATCGCTCCGTGAGATGTCTGGTCAGTTTCTCAAACTGGCTGCGTGTCACCGTCATTTCCAGGTGCTTCGGGCCGCTCTCCGTCGCGGTGATGTACGGCAGATTGATCGTGGTTTCCATCATGCTGGAGAGTTCGCATTTTGCCTTTTCCGCACCCTCCTTGAGGCGTTGGAACGCCATCGGGTCCTTACGCAGGTCAATCCCCTCTTGTTTGCGAAAGTTATCAGCCAGGAAGTTGATCAGTTCCTCGTCGTAGTCGTCGCCGCCGAGATGGCCGTCGCCGCTACTGCTTTTGACCTCGAAGGTGCCGATTTCCGGGTCGATCTCGAGAATCGAGATGTCGAACGTCCCACCGCCGAGGTCGAAGACGGCCAGCGTCTGCTCCTTCTTCTTGTCCAGGCCATAGGCGAGAGCTGCTGCCGTCGGCTCGTTGATGATGCGTTCGACCTGTAGGCCGGCGATCTCACCGGCGTCTTTCGTCGCCTTGCGTTGTGAGTCGTTGAAGTAGGCGGGCACGGTGATCACCGCACGATCAACCTTCTGGCCGAGATAGTCCTCCGCCGTCTTCTTGAGGTCCTGCAAGACCATGGCACTGATTTCTGGCGGTGTGTACGGCTTGCCGCGGATCTCGACCTTGACGAGTTCATCGGGGCCGCCGACCACCTTGTAGGGTACGATCTTCTCCTCGCTGCTCACCTCGTTGTGTCGCCGTCCCATGAATCGTTTGATGGAGTGGATGGTGTTCTCGGGATTGGTCACCTGCTGATGCCGGGCGATCTGACCGACCAGCCGCTCCCCCTTGTCCGTGATGGCCACGACCGAGGGCGTCAGACGCGCACCCTGCGCGTTGGTCAGCACCTTGGTTGTATCGCCCTCCATGACAGCCACAACGGAGTTCGTCGTGCCCAGGTCGATTCCGATGATCTTCGACATTGCCGTCTCCTTAGATGTTCGATTTCGCGCGCCTTCAAGTCACAACTACACCTTCTTCGCTATGACTACATGGTCTGTGCCAGATACAGAGACGTATTGACGGTTCATAACCTATGTTGATACAATAGGTAACGTAACACGCCCTCTGCATGACTCTGCAACACTGTCATCCTGACAGCCTGTTGGACTGCGGAATTGGCACTCACCGCTACGCAAAGATGCCGCATCGGATCAAAAAAGTACTTGGTCTTCCTGGTATGGCCGATAAACTGGCGGACCATGGAGACTGAACCGCTTGAGACAGCCGAGGCTCACGACGTCCCCACTGTACGCCAGCAATCCGTGTTCATCGAAAACCGGGTCGGGCAACTATTGCGCCTGACAAAACTGTTTGACACAACGGATACCCGTATTTTGGCGGTCTCAGTGGTCTATTCCATTGACTGTGGCATCTGCCGCATGATCTTCGACAATCCCGACCAAGCCTACGAAGTTCTGACTGGCGCCCGGTTTCAAGTCAGTGAGACGGAGCTCATTGTTGTGAGTCTACCGCACGGCAAACGTGCCTTGCTTCATACGTGGGCGGCGTTGCTCGGCAGCGAGATCAGCATTCACTACACATACCCGTTAGTCACACGCCCCAAGGGGCGTCCAGCCATTGCGATCCTACCGGACAGCATTGAGCAAGCCGTAACCGCCCTTCAAGAGCGAGGCATTGACGTCCTAGGGCAGGATGATCTGCTTGATGCGCGAAACCAATAGGTTTCCCGTTTGCGTGCTATTACAGTTCTCACTTCGCTACGTGGCGTTCCGTATGATCCGGTGGGATTGCAGTAGCCGTAGGCAGCCGGGTTTCATTGTGGAGTCGCCAGGTCCCAGCCGCTGTTGCTCTTGCGTCTCCGTCGCTTAGAATTGCCTGCGCACCCGCCGCCGGCATCGTGGGATTATCATGTGGTCACTGCCATTGTTCATCGCGTCACCGTGTTTCCGCTGACAATTCCGCTGCGCCGAAAAGTGATGCACGCGGCGTCACACCGCGGCGTGGCCGATCCCGTTGTCGTTGCGGTCGAGCTGACCAACGGAACGATCGGATACGGCGAGACCCAACCTCGACATTATCTGACCGACGAGACCGTTGACTCCGTCACGGAGACTGTCCGGAGTGTGTTTGGGCCGGCGTTGATCAAATTTCACCCAACTTCCTTCCCCGAAGCACTGGAAGTCATCGAAATGCTGCCTTGGTACGATGCAAGGAATCATCTGATTCCGGCGGCGCGGGCGGTTGTTGAACTTGCGTTGCTGGACGCAGCCATGCGCGTTTTCCGGCGGGACATTGATGACGTTGTTCGTTGGATGGGTTTGCCGGGTTTCGGTTCGCCGGGAAGTGTCAGGGTAATGCGATTCAGCGGGATTCTTGCAGCCCCAGACCTGGCCACAACCTTGCGACAACTTCGCTTCATGTATTGGGCCAAGTTGCGGGCGTTCAAACTGCACGTGGGTATTGAGGGGGACCGTGACCGACTGGGACAAGTTGCGGATTATCTCAAACGACCGCTTGCACAGGGCCGTGCATCGCTGCGCGTCGATGCCAACGGTCGGTGGTCCAAGGATGAAGCGATCGAGTGGCTCAGTGACGTTGCCCATGTGCCGATTGCCGCGGTGGAGCAGCCTTTGGGCAGGGGAGACGAGGAGGACATTCCGATCCTGCACGACCTGTTTGACACCCCGATCATGCACGACGAGTCCTTGGTGACGATCGAGGATGGGCAACGTCTGATTGATCTGGGAGTGGCGGACGGCTTCAACATCCGGATCAGTAAATGCGGCGGGTTGATCCCGTCGCTTCGCCTTGCAGCCCTTGCCCGGCGGGTGGGCGTACGCCTTCAGCTTGGGTGCATGATGGGTGAAACGAGCATTCTGTCGGCGGCGGGCCTACGGTTTCTGGGGGTGTGCCCGGGCGTTGTGTGGGCCGAGGGATGTTACGGATCGTTCCTGCTTGCGGACGACGTTGTTGCCAAGCCCCTGCGGTTTGGCTACGGTGGTCGGCCGCCGCGCCTGCACGGTCCCGGGTTCGGCATCGAGGTCGATCAGCAACGATTACGCTTCTTTTGCGAAGATCACCCAGTCGTGATAAACCTATAGCCCAACCTCGGAGTGTTCGCGCGATGTGCGGGTAAAGCGCGATGCGAACGCAGAAGGACACGGCCCAAACCATGAAAAGCGTGGCACCGTTCGTTATGTTGATTCCGGCGGCTACATCCGTCTTCACAGCCGCACTCGCCGCTCATCCAGCCCCGTGCGGTTCGCCGGTCGTTCAGTCCCCCGTTCTCGGATGATGTGCACTTCAATATGAGATATTTAACGTTTTCAGGGAATAGTATCATAAATGCCCGTCTACCGGGCGGTGCCGAGATTGCCTATGCCCCCGAAGCGATCCCAGGAATCAGGAAACGGGATGTGCCCAAGGCCGTTATCAGTGCCTTTGAGAATCCGCTGGGTATGCCTCCGCTCGACAAGTTGGTCAGTCGATCATCCAGAATCCTGATCGCATTTGACGACAACTGCCAGCCATTCCCGGAAACCTCGCGACCGGACATCCGCCAGCAGGCGCTCGAAGCGCTGCTGCCCCTTCTTTACTCGTATGGAGTTCAGAAAAAGAACATCCGGCTAGTCTGCGCCGTGGCCTTGCATCGGAAAATGAAAAAGCATGAGCTGGCGCGCATGGTCGGTCGCAGGATCATGTCGGAGTTTCATCCAACGCAACTGGACAACTCTGATGCCGAATACCGGGAAGACATCGTTGACCTTGGTGAGACCGAAGAGGGTGAGAGGGTCCAGGTCTGCAAGGGTGTTGTCGATAGTGATCTTGTAATTTACGTCGATTCAGTGCAAATCCCTCTCAATGGTGGGCATAAGTCCGTGGCAGTGGGACTTGGGACGTATGAATCCATCTCGAACCATCATCACCCGAAGATGACGGCTGAGAGTCCACACGTTATGCAGCCCGAGAACTCCAAGATGCACGATTGCATTGAGCGGATAAGTCGCGTCATTCAGAAGCACAGTCAGATCATGGTGATGGAAGCGTCGATGAACAATGCGACGTACCCATTTCATGTGCGCTATCTTGGTAAACCATACGCACGCTGCAATGTGTATGAGACATCTCTGAAAAGGCTGACACCCACCGCCCTGTCTTTAATCCCGGAGCCGATCAGAAAGATGATACTGCGCAGCGTGCGGGCGGACTACGATCCAATCGAAATCAATGCGGGATCAATTGAGCCCGTGCATGTCCGTACGATGGAGGCGATGAAAGCCCAGATGATGGTGTCCGCACCGAAGCAGTACGACACGATGGTATTCGGCCTTGCAGACCTGAGCCCCTATGCCGTGGGAGCACGCATTAATCCCGTATTAGTGGTCAGTGATGTACTGGGGTACCTATTCAACTGGTTCTACAATAAACCATTCATAAAAAGGGGTGGCGTTGTTATTATCATTAATCCCGTGTATGAGGTATTCCACAAAGAATACCATGTGGCGTACAGGAAGTTCTACGAAGAAGTACTACCCGTAACCACAGATCCTTATGAGATGCAGGAACGCTTCCAGGAGCAATACGCACGTGACCCGCATCTAATCGACTGCTATCGCCACCGGTACGCACATCACGGTTTCCACCCTTTCACGGTCTGGTACTGGGCGACCTATGCGTTGAAGTATCTCTCCAAGGTCATTCTTGTGGGACCGCCCGACGATGTCGCGGCGAAGAAGTTGGGCGTATCATGGGCGCCCAATCTGGAGTATGCTTTAGGCGAAGCAAGGGAAGTCACCGGCGGGGATGACGTCGTGGCCCTGACGATACCGCCGTTTTTCTACTTCAATGTGAAGTAGGTCTGCGAAGAATCATCACTCCCGCAAGACTGAGAGTTACGGTCTGGCTGAAACGGAGCAGGCCAGGCTTGAGAAAACAACTCTACCTCTATTGAGAAAACGGCTCTACCTCTATAACGTACTGGTGGCCAGGGAAAGTCGTCCGTTTACTTGCGCTTGCTCGCGTGACAATAGAAAGTCTCGCCATGCCTTGCGATTCAGGCGAAGGTTGCGCCGATAGGAAAGACTGCCCGCGAGCGCAATCAGGGGATTGCACAGTTGCCAGAAGCTGCCCCACACCCGGCGAAATATGCGCCGCAGGGAATAAAAAATCCCGTCGCAGATCTCCATCTCCCTGACGATGTCGCCACGGGAGAAATTCCTGTAACGGGCCACGGGAAACGTCAGCGTGTAATACACCCAATCTTCCGGAAACGTGTTGGCGGCGATACGGCCGTGTGATTCCATCTCGTCCCACAGCCGCGTTCCGGGCAGCGGCGTGAGAAACAGCG
>CAZJTP010000161.1:0-10521 GCA_964548955.1 uncultured Phycisphaeraceae bacterium | reverse complement strand
GAATCGCAATCTCGATCATAGTCTGCCGGTTGTGGATGGATTCGGCGGCGCGGAGGGTTAGCAGACCGCCCGTTCCAGCCGGGAGACCGTCGGCGCTGCTCGATACGTGCATCGTCTACTACGGCGACTATCTGGACAAGCTCCGCAAGCTGGCCAACGCCGCTCCCTGGACAAGCTGATCCGCGACCTGAACAGTTCCCTCAACGAGACCTGCGGCCGACAGGAACGCGAAGGCTCAGCGGAGGCCCTTAGCCGACCGCGGTACCCGATTCTTCGATGGTCGCTCAGTGTTCCCTCAGCCCTCGCAAGGGCTGCATACCTACTTCTTCGAGAATCGAGTTCAGTACGTCGATCGCCTTCTGTCGTTGCCCATCCATCCAGTTTCCAAGTCCACGGTCATTCCTGAAGCCTTCCATGAGTTCGTCGAACTCACGGGGATGACGATGTGCCCCACGAAAACGAAACAGCATTTCATTCAGCCCAAACGCCTCATGAAAACGGCGCCGGATATCTTCGATCGACCTCGTGATCTTTTCAAGTTTCTCCCGCCACTCTGCATTTACGATACATGCTTTGCCCTTGCCTCTTTCGATCAGCGTCCCGTCCCTCGTTCTCCAGTATCCGGTATTGAGAGCGACAAGGGTGTCCTCCATCGCTTGGTCAAAATCTGAGAAGCTGCGTTCCTGATGGAAATGCGTTCGGAACGCGGGTCGATCCAAGCATTGCGAAAAGAAGGCAATCAGTTTCTTGTCTTTCCTCCAATCGGAGTTACCCTGCTTCCACCTTGCTTCGCGTTTCACTTGGTCGAGTGTGCGCTTGCGATGGAGCTTGAGTTCGTCTGGCGTGTAGCTTCGTGTGGTCCTGCCCGGAGAATGCTCCGTGTGAACTTCGTCGTGGCAGTTAGGACAGAGAGTAATGCCGTTGGCAATATTGTCATCATCGGGGATGATGTGGTGTACTTGAACGCGGTGCAGCTGACCACAGATGCAGCACCGTCGTCCGCAGTTGGCAAGAAGTTGCGCCACCTCGGTTTTGTCAAAGCCCACGTTTGTTCTCCTTTTCGTCGAGCATCGAACGCCCAGCATCACCCGCGCCGCGAAGCGCCGTTAGGTGCATCGCTTTGTTATGTGACCGGTTCCAGGGCTTTACGCTCCTTGTCCGCCAATCGCGCAAACGACGAAAGCGGTCTTATTGTTTCCCTGAACCGCGCAGCGAATGCGCTATCTTCATCGCCAAACATACTGATAATCTGAGGAAGCTGCAAATAGACGGACCGTTCCACTTCGAGTTGCAAGTTTGTACGCAAGATCGCGAGTTTGATCGAGACCGGAACTACCTTACCATGCGCGGCGAGAATGCCGTTAAGTTGGGTGATGACGTGCTTTATCGCTACGTCAAATAAGGAGACGTATTTCTTCCATTCGTCAACCGAATATCGATGCACTGCACACTCTGAAAGCGCGTCCCAAACGTCTCCACCACGTTCGGCCGAACTGTATCCAGTGTCCTCGAAGTGACCAGGATACAGCGTCATGTAATGCATTTTCCAGGCGTGCGGCGCAAGCCCGATTTCAAGCAGTACCTGTTGTTGATATTCAATTGACAGGGCCTGGTTACCACCTGACGATAACCTCGCACGAACAATTGCACGCCAACTCTCGTCGTATTTTCGAATCATATCCGGCGATAGATTGCGCGCGAATGCTTGGTCAGTGTGGGCTTCGCTGTGGTGGTCATTACAAAGGACAGCGAGATTCGAACGGTCGTTATTCGATGGGTCGCTGTCAATGTGGTGGATTTGAGTTTTTCGGTTCGGGTCGCGGCATACGCAACACGTACGATCCGAAGCGAACATGACTTCGGCGGCGAGTTCATCGGGAATCGGAACGCGCGTTTTTGCCATCACAAGTAGCGATTAGGACACCGAACAATAATCAGACTGATCCGCATAGCATCTGGGACTTTGGTTTTCTGTCCGTATAACACGGCTCTGGATCGTCTGCCAGAGGCGCTACTGTCCCGTCACAGCTCAAGTGATGGGTTTGGCCGAACTGAGCCGCGACCGTCAGGGAGCGGTTTCCTCGCTCTGCGGTGATCTGCGATCGTCCGCTCCCTCACGGTCGCGGCTCGGAACACCCACCGCTCAAAGCCCGTCGATCGGACTTAAGACCGACCGTATCCGGATTACAGGGGCTTTGCTGCATACGTCAAACTCGCGCCAGTAAAAGGGCTTGGTCAGGCGCCGTTGACAACAATCCACAATACATGTGCCGGCACTGATCTGTTTGAAATTGGACACATCCGTCTGGTGTCCCGTCATGTATTGGTCCGTCGTCATTCCCACTCGATCGTGGCCGGTGGTTTCGAGGAGACGTCGTAGACGACGCGGTTGACGCCCTGGATCTCGTTGATGATCCGGTTGGCGATCTTGCCAAGCAGGTCATAATCGACGTGGACCCAGTCCGCAGTCATGAAGTCTGAGGTCTCGACGAAGCGAATCACCACCACGTGTTGCCCCGCATAGCTGCGCCCATCTCCCATCACACCCACCGTGCTTATGGGCAAGAGCACGCCCAGGGCCTGAGCGATCTTGTTATACCAGCCGGCGGTGCGGATCTCCTCGATGATGATCCCGTCGGCCTCGCGCAGCAGCGCGAGTCGCTCGCGGTTTACCGGGCCTATGATCCGAACCGCCAGGCCCGGGCCGGGGAACGGGTGTCGCCACACTATCTCCTCGGGAAGACCAAGATGTTCACCGACGCGGCGAACCTCGTCCTTGAACAGATCGCGCAGCGGCTCGACAAGCTCAAAGCCCAACTCTTCCGGCAGTCCGCCGACGTTGTGGTGGGCCTTGATGTTGGCCGTCTTGCCTCCGACACTGTGACCCGACTCGATCACGTCGGGGTACAGCGTCCCCTGTGCCAGGAACTTAGCGTCCTTTAGCGTTTTTGCCTCCTCCTTGAAGACCTCGATAAACTCGTGGCCGATGATCATCCGTTTCTGCTGCGGATCGCTGATCCCCTCGAGCTTGGCTAAGAACCGGTCCGCGGCATGGGCGACGCGAAGATCAAGGTTGAAATGCTGTCGGAAGGTGGACTCGACCAGCTCGACCTCGCCGCTGCGCATGAGGCCGTTGTCCACAAAGATGCAACTGAGGCGGTCCCCGATCGCCTTGCGAATGAGTGCGGCCGTTACGCTGCTGTCAACGCCACCGGACAGCCCACACACGACGCGAGCCGAATCACCGACCTGTCCCCGAACGGCTTCGACCGCATCGTGGATCACCTGACTGACCTGCCAGTCACCCTTGCATCCACAAGCGTCGTACAAGAAGTTTCGTATTATCTGGTTGCCGCACGGTGTATGTGTTACCTCCGGATGAAATTGGACGCCGTAAAACGGCCTGCTACGGTGCGCAACCGCTGCGCAGGGGCACGCATCGGTTCTGGCAAGTGGAATGAACTCTGGTGACAGCTCGTTGACAATATCGCCATGACTCATCCAGACCGACGTCTGCGCCGGCATGTGGGCCAGCAGCACGCTCGGGTCGAGCACTTCAAGCTGCACGCGGCCGTACTCGCGCGAGCTGGTCGAACCCACCTGTCCGCCCATCATCTCGCAGGCGAGGTGCATTCCGTAGCAGATACCCAGGATCGGCAGCCCCATTTCGAGAATCTCGGGTCGACAGCGCGGCGCCTCCTGATCGTAAACACTTCCAGGGCCGCCGGAGAATATCAGGCCGACGGCATTGAGCTTACGCACTTCCTCCGGCGTGACGTCGGGACCGACTATTGCACTATACACGTGGTTCTCTCGCACCCGGCGCGCAATCAACTGCACGTATTGAGCACCGAAATCCAAAACGACTATGGTTGCCGGACGCATGGAAGCCACCATCAAAACTGCACGTCAAGTGCCGTAAACAGAGGATTATAAAGCAACTGCAGTCCCCACCACCAGGCCGCCGTAGTGACAGCGACGATCAGCGGCGCGCCGACCGCGAAGAAAGCGATCACGCGCCCACGGGTTCGCGCCGGCGCACTGGCGCCAAGACGCCAGAGCCAAAACCACCACATGACCATGCCAAACGCCGCAAGCACGCCCGCCGCCAGCACGAAGCCTTCCTGTAGCGGGCACCATGACCACCGTTCCATGGTGCCAACGTACGACACCGGCCTCAATCCCACGACAACCGCCGCCACGCACAGCGGGATGCCCCAGGCCGTGCTGTAATGGATCGCCGCCGTCATTCGCTGCTCCTTGCGATACGAGACGGCGTGTGCCCACCTTACACCAATCCGCACCAGCAGCAGACCCAGCCGCAGCACGAGAAGCCCGGCGAGTCCCGCCGCAACAACGACGATCACCATCTGCGCCGGATTCCACCATAAGTCGACGGCCATCTCCGCCGGTTGACCAGGTGGAAACGGCCTGGGCGCCGCCGCGACGTGAATCCATCCTTCGCCGGACGGATCCACCGAACCGGTCGGTTCGATCGTGGGGGAATCAGTCACCCACCGCCATCCCACGCCGGTTGCCTGAAACAGCCCGAGCCCTGTAGCCAGCAGCAGGATATTCAACCATGCAAACTGGCGCGACGCAGCCGACGCACGCATCAGTGTAAGGTGCTTTAGTCGCTCTCCGCTTGCGTACCAGACCCACTCAGCCATCCGGCGCCATCCCGGTTCGCCAAGTGAATAGGCCTTGGCGTAGGGCGTGACGTCCGCACCGGTGACGCGATCATCGCGGAAATCGAAGTCGCACAGAGGACAGCGTGGCGGAAGCGGCTGCTCCGCGCGTTGACCACACGCCGGACAGCGACGGACGAACGAACGACCTGCGTGGGCGGATGCCCTCACCGATCCCACCACCTCCATGTTGGATTGTGGAGCACTATCACCGCACACCTCGGATTGAGAGCCGGTGCCACGTTGAGCTGCACAGTTGCGACCCGCCCGACGGACTCGGGCGTCACTTGCTAACCTCGGTCGACTGGTCCGATGATGCGTCACCCTGCTCACGTTTGGACGCCTGCCCACCCGTCAGTCCATCGTCGGTCATTTCGAGCCAAGGCGGCGTCACAGCCGCACTGACCGGAAACAGCCCTATGCTCACCAGGAAGCGAGACGGCCCGTAGACGAAGTACAGATAGTCCTCGCCGGTCCAGGCGAATTGACCATCGTCGCACCCAGTGGTCTCGAACGGATCCTCGAAGTACAACGGGCTGTGCGTGACCACGCCGCTGGACACGGGGACCTCGACGCTCGCATGGGGTCGATGCGGCGCGCGCGGTTCCACATGGGCTGCCCGGACCGCATCCACCGATGGCGTTGTTACCACAGGCGCAAAAGCCAGTTCGTCCGTAAATGGATTCACCATGTGTTGACAGCCGACGGTGAGTGTTGTGATTACGGCAGACGCAACCACCGCACGAATCCGTCGCCGATCCGAGTACCGGTTACTCATGGAGATACTCCTGTGCGTAGTTCGGTGATTCCTTTGTAATGGTCACGTCGTGCGGGTGCGATTCGAAGAGGCCGGCACCCGTGACGCGGGAAAAAACCGCGCTTTCTCGCAACTCCTCGATGTTTCGCGCCCCGCTATAGCCCATACCGGCGCGAAGACCGCCGACGAGCTGATAGACGAAATCAGCCAGCGGACCGCGATACGGTACGCGACCTTCGATGCCCTCGGGCACGAGCTTGCCGCTGGGGCTGGAGGCCTGTTGTCCGTATCGGTCGGCCGAGCCCTGCACCATCGCCCCGAGCGAACCCATACCGCGGTACTCTTTGAAGCGCCGGCCTTTCCATGTAACCGTTTCGCCCGGTGCCTCCTCGAGTCCGGCGAAGAGCGAACCCATCATAACGGTGTGGGCTCCGGCCGCCACTGCCTTGGTTATATCACCCGACTGCCGTACGCCGCCGTCGGCGATTACCGGCACATTTGCCGGTGAGGCCACACGGCAGACGTTCATGATCGCGGTCAACTGCGGAACGCCGACGCCGGAGATCACACGGGTTGTGCAGATACTGCCCGGACCTATGCCCACTTTCAGAGCGCTGACGCCGGCGTTGATCAGGTCCTTGGCCGCTTCACCCGTGGCGATGTTCCCCGCGATGATCTCGATCTCGAATTGCTTGCGAATCTCCTTGACGGTATCGATGACGTTGTTTGAGTGGCCATGGGCCGTGTCCACAACAATCACATCGACATCATTCTTAATCAGCCGTTCGACCCGCTCGAAGTTGTGAATCCCAACAGCCGCCCCAACCCGAAGCCGGCCTCGCGTATCCTTGCAACTGCCGAGGAACTGGCGGCTACGATCGATGTCGCGCATCGTGATCAGCCCGGACAGCCTACGGTCCTCGTCGACGAGCAGCAGCTTCTCCACCTTCGCGCGTTTGAGAATCTCCGAAGCCTCTTCCAACGTCGTGTCGGGTGGGCCGGTCACCAGATGCTCCGAGGTCATCACGTCGCGGATCTTGAGGTCCTCGCGCTGAAGGAACTTCATGTCACGGCGTGTGATGATCCCCACCAGCCGCCCCTCGTCGCCCAGAATGGGCACGCCGGAAATGTTCTGAAGCGACATGATCTCCTTCGCCCTGGCGACTGGCACGTCCGGTCCGAGAGTCACCGGGTCGAGGATCACGCCGCTTTCCGAACGCTTGACCTTATGGACTTCGCGGCATTGGGCCTCGATGCTGAGATTCTTGTGGATGATTCCGATCCCACCCTCCTGGGCGAGCGCGATCGCCAGCCGCGATTCCGTGACCGTATCCATCGCGGCAGAGACTAGCGGGATGTTCAGCCGGATACCACGCGTCAGAAGCGTGCTGACGTCGATCTCCTCCGGCAGGACGGATGAGCGGCCGGGAATAAGTAGAACGTCGTCGAATGTCAAAGCCTCGGCGATCGTCTGCTGATCACCCGAGGACGTAAGACCGGGGCTCTTTGGCATGGGGGGCACCTTTCGTTGGAGTACCTGGAATCCCTGTTTACGATGGCGAGCCTCGCACGTCAAGCCCCGCTGCCGCTCTGCCCCGCCTCGCAACCAAAAAGTTGCGGGTAAGGATTAGGAAAGCACCTGCCCCGCGTACGGAAAGACCGCCTAAAGTGTCACGTACCATGCCCACACGCAGACGATCGGCACATGTTGGCACGCGGGGAACCGTTCGTGTACCCTGTGCTGAGGACGCATCGAGATCCAACGCCATGCGAAGGTTCGTAAGACAACCGCTCGACGATCTGGCGGCCTCCCTGGGCCACCTGGCGGACGCGCAGCATCCGCTCAGGGCAATCTGCATCGTGCTTGTGTCGCTCATCGTCACATGGTTCGTCTACGTCCCCGTGCACGAGCTGCTTCACGTCGGTGGTTGCGTGGTCTGCGGCGGCACCGTGACGAAGCTGGAAGTCGCTCCGCAGTACGGCGGTGCGCTGCTCGCCCATTGGTTCCCCTTCATCGTCAGCGGCGGTGAATACGCCGGCCGGCTGTCGGGCTTCGATACAAAAGGTTCCGACCTGATCTATCTAGCCACCGACTTTGCACCCTTTCTTCTCTCGATTCTCTTCGGCGTGCCGCTCTTGCGGGCGTGCGCGAAACGGCGGCGACCCGTGCTCTTTGGCATCGGGATCGTCGTCGGCCTGGCGCCGTTCTACAACCTCATCGGCGACTACTACGAGATGGGGTCGATCATCACGACCCGCGCAGCCACCGTTGTGGGCGGTGGTGGTGAGGCAATCGCCTTTGTCGGCATCCGTTCCGACGACATCTTCAAGTTGATCGGCCGCCTCTGCTCGCAGCCCGGTGAGCTTGGACTCCACGGTGCGACTGCGATTACGCTCGGCGCCGTGCTGGTCGTCGTATCACTCACCATCGGCGTGGTTCTTGCGCTGGCTACTTATGCATTGGGGGACGGACTCGCACGAATCTTCGTCGGTTCGCCCGCACGGGATTAAGCAGACCGGTGATGTCGCGGAGTTGCGAGGAACTGATCGGCGCCCTTAGGGCAGGATCGGTATTACGCCACGTCGAAGTCGGGTGAACGGATTACGCAGACCTCAATATCTTTCAGACGTGCCAAGCCTTTGCGCAACGCCTCGCGAGTTGAACGGGCAGACGGGCTGTCCGGACAAACGAAAACCCCGCATGGTGTCGCAACTCCCTGCGGGATTTGCACTAGCGTTATCGAGGCCGACGGGACTCGAACCCGCAACCACCGGATCGACAGTCCGATACTCTAGCCAATTGAGCTACGGCCCCTCTTTGACGTACTCCTCCACGAACCCACAACAAGCCGAGGGCTTCAGCCCTCGCGGACCTTCAGCGCATCCGGCTGTCCGGTGACCGGAAACATCGCGCGGACCGAAGTTGACGGCTCGCATTCCTGCTCCGTGCGCCGTTGACCCAACGCACCCCGGATCGTGCAGAACATATATTCCTATCGGCAAAGCTCCCGCAAGTCAAGATGGTCAGCCGGCCCGGATGGGTGCATCCCGAAAATGGTGGTAGAAATCGGCGAGGGTGGAATGGGTCCGCGCCAGCGGATCCGTTGGACTGGCACGACGCGCCCGATAGCACAAATGGTATTCCACGGGCCAACTCGAAACGTCGGATCGAGGCAACACCGCAGCGTCGTACGGACTGTGTCCCCTCAGACCACTCGGTCGCCCGGCGCCGCCTCGGTTGACTTATTCGATGCCCTGGCGGGTCAGGGTACGATATCCGGGTCGCCCAGCCGCTGATCCACCCGGTCAATAGGCCCTCACCCCTCGAAGGGTTCGGGATCGAGTTGGTCCTTCTTGTCGTCTTCCTTGGCGGCCTCATCCGCTCCCGGCAACGGTTTTTTCTGCGAATCGATCGCCGGCCAATCGCACGCGTATCTGGCGTTGATCTCGATGTATTCGTGCCACTTCTCGGGAAGATCCTCCTCGGAGAAAATGGCCGAGACGGGACATTCCGGTGCGCATAGCCCGCAGTCTATGCAGGTCTCGGGGTCGATGACGAGGAAGTTCACACCCTCGTGGAAGCAATCGACGGGACAAACCGCCACGCAGTCCGTGTATTTGCAGTTGATGCACGGCTCGGCAACAACATGGGCCATCAGACTGACCTCCATACCAAATAGAACACTTGAAACACGCCATCCGCATGTTTCATATGCTTGCATCAGTTTGTCAACAGGAATAATTTGAAATAATCTGGAAACCGGGCCTTCACTCGCCCGCGCCCGAAGGGCCGAGCGTGCCGCCAAATCTGATCGCCCGTGCAATCCTTGCCGCCGTCACACACCCGCCTTATGGTGCCGTCAATGGCACCGTCCAGCCGATTCATCCCCACCGCCCGGCTGATCGCCGTGCTGACGCTCGGTTCGCGAGTGCTCGGGCTCGCGCGGGAATGCCTGTTCGGTTACTTTTTCAGCACCAGCGAGCTGCTTTCAGCCTTTCGCATCGCCTTTATGCTTCCCAACCTCGCCCGCCGCCTTTTCGGTGAGGGAGCTCTTTCATCTGCAATGATTCCGGTCCTCACTGAAACCCTCCACACCCGCGGAGAGGAGTCTTCCCGGCGCTTTGTCGGGACGCTGCTTACCGTGCTGGTCGTGGTGCTCGGCGTGATTGTCTTGGCTGCGGAGGCTGTAATCGTCGTCTGGCGTATGATTCGGGACGATCTCGCCCTGGAGTTCGCCGAGATTCTGATGCCCTACATGGGGCTGATCTGCACCGTGGCGATCGCCAGCGCGGTGCTCAATGTCCGCCGACACTTCGCGACACCCGCCGCCGCCCCGATGATTCTCAATGTGGGGATCATCGTCAGCACCGTTGGCGGCGCACTCGTGGTGGGCCTGACCGGCACCCGGTTAATGATCGCCGTATGCGTTGGCGTCCTGACAGCCGGCGTGGTCCAGCTCGTCGCGACGGGGGTGGCCTTGCGGGCGGTGTCCTTCTTTCCCATCTTCGGCGGACGGTGGAGCGATCCGCAGATCCGGGCCGTTGGCGCGCTTATGATGCCCATGATCCTCGGGTTGTCCGCGATGCAGATCAACGCGCTGGTTGACTACCTGATCGCCTATCTGTTCATCACCGTGGAGGGTGAGCGGGTCGGCCCCGCCGTGCTCGGGTACGCCCAGTACCTCTACCAATTGCCGCTGGGGGTGTTCGGCATCGCCCTGGCGACAGCCATCTTTCCCGTCCTGTCAAGTAAGGCGGCTAAGGGCGATCGTGCCGGGCTGGCGGACATCCTCAGTCGCGGGATCCGACTGAGCCTTTTCATCGCGTTGCCGGCGTCCGTTGGTCTGATGTTCGTGGCGAGACCGCTCGTTGCAACGCTTTACCAGCGCGGCGCCTTCAACGCCGCGGATACGCAGCGGGTCGCCGGAACCCTGTTTTTCTACAGCATCGGTCTTGCAGCCTATTTCACCCAACACATTCTCGTCCGCGCGTTTTATGCGACGCACGATAGCAGGACGCCCGCGCGGGTGGCTATGGCGATGGTGGCGGTGAATTTCTCGATGAACCTGTCGCTGG
>CAZJTP010000160.1:0-10696 GCA_964548955.1 uncultured Phycisphaeraceae bacterium | reverse complement strand
GTGAGCGGGTAAAGAAGCTGCGCAAAACCGAAGCTTTCTGGACTTTGCGTCTTGCGCAAAGGCAAGTCGTTCAGGGAGTCCCCGCAAACCACCCCCACTGCAAAACCGTCGTACTCAATGCAAAACCAGCGCGTACCTTAGAAACGCCCTTAGCACGAGGCGGACGAAAAAACACGGGGAAAGGGCTTGACGGCGGTAGATGTTAGGTATATGTTAGGTATATCCGCGGACGCGCGGCACGGGTGTCGTTCGGGGGGAACCGGGCATGTCTTGGGGGAATCAATGTGAGTGGCGGTAAACGGGTCCTCGGACCGCTGACCGATGAGCAGCATCGGCTGGTCCGGGAGAACATCGGGTTGGTCGCGGTTCACCTGCGGCGGCACATCAGCAATCTAGCGAAGCCGAGGCGTGACCGTGAGTGGGAGGATCTGTTTCAGGAAGGCTGCCTGGGTTTGATCCGAGCGGCACAGGCCTATCGGGAAGATCGAGGCATCCCCTTTGCCGCATTCGCCTTGCCCAGGATTCACAACGCCGTCAGCCGTGCTCTGCAAAACAAGTTCAGCACGGTGCACATCCCACCCAAGGACGGTGATACGCATGCCGTGGCACAGGTCGCGGTCCACCGGGATGACAAATCTGCGCAGCGCAAAGTGTACTCGCTTTCGGGCGAGTTTCACGATCGCCTAGCCGACCGGAAACGCCATGATCCCGAAAGGCCGGATCGCGAGACGATCGGTGAGCGATTGCGCGGCAAGTACGAACGGGCTGTATATATGGCGGCCGATGCAATCTCACGTAAGACGTCGAGGCGTGGAGATCGTGACAAGCTCGTGCGGATTCTGGTGGAGGAACGCTTCATGGTGCCTCACGAGGAGTCACGACGAGCACTCCGCCGGATCGCGCGGGACACGCGTTCGTCCTACGCCCGCGTGGCCCAGTGTGACAAACAACTCGGCCGGGCGGTCCGTGGGACGCTGGAGGCCGACCCGGAGTTTCACGAGCTTCGGCGACGCGCGCGCGGCACTCCTGACGGTACAGACATACTCATCGACGACGGGCTCGAGCGCGACCTGGCCCAAGCGAGCGCGGAGGAATTCGCAGCGCGCTTTCACTCGGCCGATTCGTCCGAGCAGGCGCGTATGCTCAATGCCCTTGTGGAACTGTCAGAGGGCGGAGTTTTCGATGTCCTACGTGCCCGTGTCTCGCAGCTTCCGATGCATGGGCGCGAGCGGCTGCTCTGGAAACTGAATACCGGGGATTAGTGCAGACTCCGTTTTCGTGTAGCACGTTCCGGGTTGCGAAACGCCGCCGATTGCCAAACAACCCGCGCGGGCTAAAGTCCGCGGCTCGCTACACGAAAACAGTAATTGCTCTAAAAGTCCAGATAAGGACCGATTCGCTGAAGCGTGACGGGGCCGATACCGCGCACCTGGACCATGTCCGCGGCACAACGAAACGCGGGAGCGCCGTTGCCGCAGGTTGCGCTTTGACGGACGGATTCGCGATAACGAACGATTTCATGAGCGGTCGTTTGGCCGATACGCGGCAGGACGGTCAACTCCCACCACGGAGCGGAATTCGGATTGACGACGGCCGGCGCCGGTGCCGATGACGCCGTTGCACAACCGGCGGGCAGGATTGACGGTAAGACCGCCAGGATCGTCAGCCACACAAGCAGTAGGATCGTTGCACAGGGATCAAACGGACGTCCGACGCGCGTCGGCAAGGTGGTTCCCGTTGTGTGTGCTGTCATTGGTATGTCACCACGTGCAAACGGCAGCGGCGCGGGCTTAGGATCGGCGACGAATAATCTACGGGACGCGACGTTCGTTCACAAATCGGGAGGACGGACATCATGCGGCTTACCCGTTGTTGTCCTTCTTGGCGACGCCCTGAATTTCAGATCGCATCTTGGCCATCTGAACGTACGCGGCCTTTGGGGTCAGATCCGAACGGAGCAGGCCGCCGTGGGGTACCATCTGCCGACAGTGATCGGTCAGGCTGTGCCACGACACCGCCTCCACGAATGGTTTACTGAGCGCGACCTCAAGAAACTGCCGGAGCCACTCGGATTGAATCTGCTCGCTCCAAGGCTGATGCCATTGGCCTCCTTGGATCGGAACCGGGTCGCTGGTTTCGTCCGCAGCGTCGGTGGTGACGGAATCCGATGGCACCTCGACGGCCGTTACATGCAACGGTTTACCCAGCTTGGCGAACAGATCGAGCAGTGACGATATCTGGAACATGTCGCGCACAAACATCCCGTCGACGGCCGGACCGAAATAAAACTGCAGCCCGAACGCGTCAAAGTTGACGCCGCTTTGGACGGCCATATCGGCATAGAGCAGAGGTGGGATGGTTCGCTGGTTGCGTGCGTAGTATTCGCCCCACGGCGCGACGAGATTGATAATCGCGGTGCTGGGGGGGGAGACCTGCTTCGTCAGCGCCGCCGTCATCCGCGTCAATTCCATGAGCTGCTCGAAGTTGAAGGTAAAGCAGTTGTTGGCGTGGACGCCGCTGATAACGTCCCATGTCTGGATGTACTGTCCGTAGCGGTTGATAACGCGCCGCACGTGCTCGAAGGCAAGGTCCCGGATCGTGTCGAAGTCGTGCTCCCAGATGTAGAGCCAATCCGGCACATGCCTCTCACTGAAAGAGAGCAGCGCCGAGCCCTTCATCGGTATTTGGTGTTTCGCAAGCGCCTCGATCCAGGCGTCAAGCGGTTTCCATTTGAACGCCTGCTCGCTTGGCTCGATGTCACGCCACACGATCGGCACCGTCGCGAAGTCGAACGCGCCGGTGAGACGCTTCCGAATCGCCTCCGTGGGTTTGTCCAGCGGGACGGAGCAACCGAACACACAGCGCCCGAAACCACCCACCTGCTTGCGCCGACCCAGAAACACCCCGGCGTGATAACTCGTGAGTCGCTCACTGGCCTGAACCGCAAGGCTAAGTGCCTGGTTGCCCAAAGCTGCGGCGTCCGCGGGTGCGTTGGCTTTGAGGGCCTTGATCAGCGTCTCTCGCCCTCTGGCGATCTGTGCGGCCACGTCCTCCACACCGGCGTAATCGAGCAGCCCCCAGTCCTCGAGCTTACGGTTAATCCGCATGAGGCGTGCCCGGGCCAGCTCGATCTGAAGGATATAGGGCCTGTCCCGCTCGGGAACGCGGATGGTCTCCAACATGATCCGACCGGCGCCGGGGACCTCCCACAGAAGAGCAAGTCCCGCCGGGCCCGCCGCTCGCTTGTTGCACATGATCACGCCGTCTTTGAAGCTGATGTCTGCACGTAGTGGTACGTCATCAGTGCCTACAACATAGGCACCGGCCAGGTTGACCTTCTCGACAGGTTGACCGTTTGAGTAGACGGCGAAGGACAACATGGGAGGCCTACTGGAGAAAATAAACTATAAATACGTATGAGTCAGGATCGCGCTGGTGTCCGTCACCAGACCTCAAGCTACCATGCCGCGTCTTTTAGCCTAACGCGGGTCGCGTCGAGTACCTGCCATTATGACGAACGGAGAGGATTTCGTCGAGCCGCTCCGTGTGAGTTTCTGGAACCACACCATTTACCGTCGGCATTCAAGCCCTCCGCCCTGCACAACGCGGCGCGAATCCTGTATAAGAGCACGACGGTTGAGGACCCCCAATCCGCAGGATGGCAGCTTCTCAGCATCGAGTGGGCTGATCCTGCCGGGCTGCTGGGAGAGAGGTACCCGCAGGAGGATTGGCATCCTCGGTAGCGTTTTCGGCCCGGCGTGTTTGCTGCTCGGGCGGCGGGACCCAGCTGTTCCCAATTCACTTGGAGACACTTGATGGCAGTGGACTCACCTGAAGTGGTCACGGAAACATGGTTTACGGCTTATCCGGTCCGGCGAGGCAAGGTACGGGATGTTTATGATCTCGGCGATGAGATCCTGCTTGTGGCCACGGATCGCATCAGCGCTTACGACATCGTGCTCCCCACGCCGATTCCCGGCAAGGGCGTCATGCTTACGCAACTCTCCAAGTTCTGGTTCGACTTCTTCGCCGACACCGTGGCGCATCATCTGATCGAGGTGGTTAAGCAGCAGGCGCCGCCGGGACTTGAGGAACACCTCTCACAGCTTCGAGGGCGGACAATGCGTTGCAGGAAGACGAACGTGGTACCGATCGAGTGCGTGGTCCGCGGATTCCTGGCCGGGGCCGGTTGGAAGGACTATCAGCGAACCGGGGTGGTCTGCGGGATTCCGCTGCCGCCAGGCTTGCAGCAATGCGAGCAGCTTCCCGAGCCGATCTTTACGCCGGCCACCAAAGCCACGGAGGGTCACGATGAGAACATATCATTCGATGAAGCCTGCAAGCTTGTCGGTGACGATTGTATGACACTTTTACGCAATCGCAGCATCGAGCTTTACATGAATGCCGCGGACTATGCCCGGGACCGCGGTATCATAATAGCGGACACCAAGTTCGAGTGGGGGATTCGCGATGGAGAGTACTTGCTGGTTGACGAAGTTCTGACACCGGATTCGTCACGCTTCTGGCCTGCAGACGAGTATGAGCCAGGACGAGACCAGGACAGCTTCGATAAGCAGTACGTCCGCAACTACCTCACCACGCTTGTCGAGGCGGGTCGCTGGGACAAGACTCCGCCCGGACCCGACCTGCCGGCCGACATCGTCGCCAATACAACCGCCAAATACCGCGAAGCGATGACGCGCCTGACAGAGTAGACGGCGCCACGGGTCAACTGCGTTAACCATGCCACACCCCATGGCCCGGCAACGGTTCAACGCCGATAACGCCGTTGCAAGCGCGGGGGGAACGAAGCTACGATGTCGTAAAAGTTGGTTGTGAGGGCATCTGGCACAGGAACTTGAGAATGACGGTGCTGGTCATTATGGTCGCGGGAGCTGTCGCGCTGATTATGGGGGCACGATTCTATGCACCTGTCATCGCAAAGGTGCTCGGTGAACGACAGGATCGTGTCACACCGGCTGTGACCATCAACGACGGGCGCGACTATGTCCCGACCAAAACACCGATTGTCTTCGCTCACCACTATGCCTCGATCGCCGGGGCCGGTCCGGTGATCGGCCCGGTACTCGCCATTCTATACGGGTGGGGCCCGGCGTTTCTGTGGATCATCCTCGGCGGCATCTTCCTGGGCGGGGTTCATGACTACGTTGCCACGCACATCGCGGTGCGCGAAGGCGGCAAGAACCTCACGGTCATCGCCCGTCGCTACGTCGGGCAAGGCGCATTCATCATGCTGCTTGTTCTTTTGATCTTTCTGCTCGCTTTAGTCTGTGCAGCCTTTTTGGACCTATCCGCAACGGCGCTGACCTCCAAGGTGCCGCTGGACGTGCTGCAATTGTCGGTGGGTCAGAGGATGTTCCGCGTCGTTGACGGCCAGGCGGTTATCGGCGGTATCGCCTCCACGTCAGTCATCGTTATTACGTTCTGCTCGCCGCTCATCGGCTTTCTGTATCTGAAGCTCAAAACGCGCGTGTTGTTGTGCTCGCTATTGGCCTTGATCATCAGCGGCGGCTCCATACTGATCGGGTTGAAGTTCCCGATGGCCGTAACGCCCAATACTTGGAAGCTGATGATCTGCGGGTATGTGTTGATCTCCGCCGGCCTGCCGGTCTGGCTGTTTCTGCAGAGTCGCGACTTCATCAACGTGCACATTCTGTATATGGGCATGGCGTTTCTGGTGGTGGCCGTGCTGGCCGCAGCCGTTCGAGGTGGAGGTCAGATGGCCGGCACATCGGGAATCCCCTTCAGCAACTTCGCCGAAGCGTCCGAGCGACTCGGTCCGGGCTGGCCCGTGTTGTTCGTGGTGATTGCATGTGGGGCGGTCAGCGGATTCCATGGCCTGTGCGCGGGCGGAACCACCTGCAAACAACTGAATAACGAACCGGCCGCAAGACGCGTGGGTTATTACGGCATGTTGCTGGAAAGCTTCCTGGCCCTTTCCGTGGTCTGCTGCATGATCATCGGCCTGAGTCTGGTCGACTATCGTGCGTATTGCCATCCGGAAGTCGGCAAGGGCAACGCCATATTGACCTTCGCCATGGCCGTCGGGCACACGACGCACGTCGGACTGGGATTACCAATCGCCGCGGGCGCGCTCGGGGCGATGCTGTTGCTCGAGGGATTTTTGGTGACAACGCTTGACACCGCCATTCGCCTGACGCGGTATATGATCGAAGAGGGATGGGCGATGTTCTTCGGCAAGTATGACGTCTTTGCCGAGCTTGCAGCCGCACAGCCCGGCGAGGCTGAAACACCCGGCACGACGGAGAAACCGCCGGTTGTCGAACCTTCCGCGACGACAACGGTGGTGGAAACGCGGGGGCTGTTCCGTGCGTTTCTGCGCCTGTTGAGACACTACTGGATTAACTCCGGCCTCGCGGTCGGACTAATGATGCTGTTGGTCTACGGAACCGACTATAACATTCTTTGGAAGATATTCGGATCAACCAATCAGTTGCTGGCCGCCATGACGCTGCTGATCGGTAGCTGCTGGTTGATGAGCCGCCGCCGGCCGGTCTGGTACACTTTGCTCCCCTCATTGTTCATGCTGGTGACTTCGGTATGGATGCTGATTCGACTCATCGGAACCAATCTGCGTGACTGGCCCGACAAGGCCGCACTGGTCATCACCGCCATCATCATTCTGGCCATGACCGCCGGCATCGTCACCCTTACCGCCGCTCGCTGGCACCGCACGCACCGGGAGCAACGGATTGTAAGTGGTTAAGGGAGCGTAGGACACACTTGGACGGCATGAAGGAAGGGCGCACTTGCTGAGACGTTGGGAGGCATGCTCTGGCGATTTGCCCACGGTGGATCGGGTGAGCATAATCTTGATCGGCCTGAATACGTAAGTCGGCCTCTGCCCGGCAGGTGAGCTCTGGTGGTTGTGAAAATCGGTGGTTTTGGTATCAAGGGGACAAGGAACGGCTCATGCCTTGCAAAGCGCTCGTAGCTCAGTGGATAGAGCATCGGTTTCCTAAACCGGGGGTCGCAGGTTCGAGTCCTGCCGGGCGCAGTTGCTTTTCTCCCCTTGTTCTGCGCGTTTTCCCCTTGTTTATAAGGGATTTTTCGCTGTCAGCCCGTTCGTCACAAACAGGGTGTGACCGTCCACCTGCGCCCACCGAAATCGCCCCGCGCTGCTCATTTGGCGCCAAGTAATCCGCCAAGTTTTTCTCACCCGCGCGAGCATCATCCGTTCCCGTCGCCCGTGCCGCCTGCCGTGACGGTCGAGACAAGTCCGGAAGACTGGCCAGAGCGTCAACTTCCTGCTCACGATACGTGTGAGAGTACCGATTCATCGTCAAGCCGATGTCCGAATGCCGCGCCAGCGTCTGCGCCGTCTTGGGATGCACACCGCTCGCCGCAAGATTCGTGATAAACGTGTGTCGAAGGGCGTGGAAGTCCGCCACTCGCTCCACATCGTCCCGGTAGTCCAGGAAGCTGCTCTGCTCACGTCGGGCCTGTTCCTTCCCGTCGGCTTTCGCCTCATCCACCCAAGCCGAGCGAGCTGCCGCAAGGTCGGCCCGGAGCATGCGCGGCAGATACTTACCCTCGGGCATCTTGAACACCTGCGCGGCCGGGGCGAGCGTCGCCACAAACGCCCCCAGCTTACCGGCCAGCCCGGTGACGCCGTTCTTCTCAAACCATCGGCGCAGCGTCGATTCCGATGCCCTTTGTGTCTGATAGCGTTTCCATCTCTGCCTTGGTGGGGGCTTCTTGTTCTGCCCTATCGCCAGAATCGACCACCCACGACGCGCGTACTCCAGGGCATGGATTAGCAGGTCACTCAACAGCTCGACTCCGGAAGCGTGATTGTCTGAACAAAGTCCAGGTTGCCGAGCATATCGAGAGGAATTAGGCTGACCCGCGCCAGTTTCCCGTCTCCGGCCGGTATCGGTGGGAAGTTGTGGCTTTTCAGCAGGGTCCGCAGCTCCACCGTCTTTGCCGCGTAAGCCTTATCCCCGACGACGACAATGTAACGGTGCGCGCTTGTCGTCATTACGCCGCTCGGCTTTCCCTTGTAGGCCACTTCAAAGGCAAGGTTTCCCGTCTCGGCCGCCTTCAGGTCGTTCTTGACTTCGAGCTTCATCATAACCAGCAAGTCATATGTATCGTGCCCGAGTGTCTTGGTGACGTCACAGCCCCGCGCCTTGAAGTACTCGGCCACAGCCAGCTCGGCCGCGTCGCCGTGTGCCTTGGCTGCCGTCCAGCTCGGCGAATCGGGGCGCTTCCTGCTCACGGCTTGGCCTTTCGCATCCGTTCCCAGGTGACACGGTCTGGGCATCCTGCTTGAAGCCACTCGCGCAGCTCGTCAACACGCCAGCGTGGGGCGCGTGTGCCTAGCCGCACCGGGAGCGGGACCTTGCCCGCGCTGCTGAGTTTGAACCACTGGGCGCGGGATATCCCGCAAGCCGCCGCCGCGTCCTTGGCGGACAACGCAAGCCGACTTGATTCGATTGGGGTATATGCTGTATCCATACACCCCAAGCATACACGTTACGGATTGCGCGCCGTTTGCAGGGCGTTGACTTCTCGATTGCAATTCGTTGACAAATGGATTGCGCGCGGGTCCTCAGTCCAAGAAGAGCCCGTAGTATCCGGTTTGCGTGTGTATACACTTGGCCAAGCCGGACATGCCTGCGTTCTCAAGTGCATCGATCAGGCGTTTCTTGACATCCGCTATTTTGTCGTCGCTTCTGCGCCCAATGCGTTCGGCAAGGGTTGCGAAGGTCAAGAATGTGTTGGGAGCCTTGGCCAGCTCTTGAATCAACCGGAACTGCTGTTTGTTCCCGAGCTTGCATGTCTTACCCCACCAACGAACACTGAAAGTGGCTTCATCAACTACTGGAGTAGCGCCTGCTAAGCGCTCACCAGCGCACCAGTTCGCAAATAGGCGACACGCTAGAATCGATGTCGAGCAAAGCAGCTCATGTTCCCCGCAGTATGGGTCAATAACCTCATCACTATGTCTGTCCCCGACTCTGTCCACCAGACGAAACGCAAACCCTGGACCAAGCCTATCGAGAGGGAACGTCATCGCGCTGGCAAACTCAGTCTCGGTGAGCACGTCATGCAAAAACAGTAACCAGTAATCCTCAGGTGACAGGCTCATCACACCGGGGACTTCGTCGAAAGAATCCCAGCGTTCCTCAATTTCAAAGGAACGTAAGCCCCAAAACGGAGGGTCGAGCACGGTGGAAGCCTGTTGCAAGGCTAATCCAGCATCCTTACACAATGCTGTGAGTTGCTCACGCCATTCATCACAATCATCGTAGTCAGCGTCAATAGGGTCAAACGGCCATGAGGAGCGCAAGATTCTCTTGAATCGGCCCTCAATCCCTACGAACGAGTCAACAGCCGATTTGGCTTCCTTGCTTTTCGGACCGAGACACCTAAATGGCTCTCTCGGTAACTCAGGATTCCATCTTCTCCAGAACTCACGTTCGACACAGCGTTTCAACTTGCTCAGTGCAACATAACTTTCATTGACCGTGTCTGTAGTGGACGCTTCGGCATCCGCGAGTAGCGCTGTACCGTCAATTCCGTATTTCTGGAACAACGGAGCGAGCGCATTGGCAACGTCAACCTTTTGAAACGATGGCAAGCCGTCAGATGGCTCAGTTGCGTGCCAGCGCGATGACCACCTCTCTACTTCGATAAGATCGTCAGCCAGAGTTGGCTCGTCTTCGGGCATGTGTACCTACCTTTCGCCAGATCGTCTCTCCCTCTTCAGGATTGGAGCCCGCAGTGCGCACTGCTATTCTTGCCTCAAGCGGTAATGCCCACGCTCCGCCTGAATGCAATCGGCTAGGTCTGACATCCCGGCCGCTTTCAATGCCTTTACCAGTCGACTCTTGACGTGTGCTATGCTATCTTCGGCCGCACCGCCCATGCATTCAGCAAGCTCGGTGAACGGCAAGAAGACGTTGGGAACTCTTGCCAAATGCTGAATCAACCGGAACTGCTGAGTGTTGCCTATCTCGCAAGTCTTACCTCGCCAGTGAACCGAGAACGTTCCGACATCGATGACAGGCTCCGTCCCTCCATGGCCCGTGGACCACTCGGCACAAACTCGGCATACGTGCGCGGATACAACACTAAGTAGCTCCGGTCCAGGCACGTAACTGTGCAAGAGAAGCTCCACTCCCTGCTCAAACATCCCGTAGGCCAAGTGCGCGACTCGCTCGGGTTCTAGATTGAACGGTGAAGTCCATTCATCTTTAAACATGCGGCGAGCCATAGCCTGTTGCAGGAACCAGAGCCAATACTGGACTTCGTCAATATCGTATGGCCAGGCAGATTCGGCGTCGTATACTCCCAAGTACTCGGCAATGTCTTCTCTCTTGAGTGATGCCAACTGCCAGAAAGGTAAATGCAGCGTGGGTGTAGCCGACAACAACCACCGTCCAGCATTTGCGCAGACTGGATGAGCGATATCACACCAGTCAGACCATTCGTCGTGGTCAACGCCACTTGCGCCCTCAAACAACCTCTCAAACAACCTGATGAACCCATCTTCGAGCTTCAGGAAACGCCCGGCGCAACCGCCGCTTACTCTTTCATGGAGTCCCTTGGGGTCGCCATGTCGCCTAACACGAAGATTCGCGCTTGCCCATCGGTAACAGATCAGCCGTCTGCAATGCAAGACAGGGCCGGGAGATGTTAAAATAGG
>CAZJTP010000159.1:0-10768 GCA_964548955.1 uncultured Phycisphaeraceae bacterium | reverse complement strand
ATGTCGAAGAAGCTGTCGACCGCGAAGTCGCCGCTGGGCAACTCTGTCAGCGTCGTGTGCCCCGGGCCCGGCAGACCGTTGTCGGTGCCCGCCGTGACGCGGAACGTACAGAAGTCAGGATCGCCGAACAGCTCACCTTGCAGGCGATACATGTCGGCAGCAAAGCTCTGCACCGGATCGCCCGGATTGCGCGGACCGGTGTGGGTCTCGGCAAACATCGGAACAGCCAAGTGACGGTTGAAGCCCGCCAGACTCCCGGTGCCGGTGACGTCCACGTCTAACGTCGCCTCGAAGCAGTGGCCGTGACCACCAAGCGAGCCGCCCATGGTCTCACACTCGCCAGTCGCAAGGGGCATTGAGCAATCGGACATGGAGTGGCCGCAAATGAAGTCCGTCAGCGGCCCGGCCAGCTCGATCGTCGTGCCCGCCGGTAGACCTTCGATGATCTTCCACGTGTCGTCCGGGCTTTCGTACTCACAGTCGATCGGCGGTAGTTCTGGAGTACCGGTACCGTTGTCGTCCGCGCTGCACGGATACGGCACCCCGGAGGCCAAATCGACGTGACAATCCCCGGCCTCATGGCACTCGCACTCCTCGACCGTGTTCATCCCGGTCCCGGGATCGAATTCCACGCACTTGGGCTCACACTCCTCTCCCGTGATCTCGCATGTACCCGGCCAGCAGCCCGAAGCATCCGGCAGCGGCTCGCAATCCGCCTCTACGCAGTTGCAGCAAACGTCAATCGTGCCGCTGACGCCCGGTGTCTCGGTGGTCTCACACCGGTAACCCAGCGGACAATCACCCTCGCAGGTCGGCGGCGCCTGAATGCCGCCCGTCTCGATACGAATGGTGGCCGTGGTCGTGCCAGCATATCCATCGAGTTGGCTTCCGATACAGCCCGCGAACTGAACCTGATAAGTGACGTCAAAAAAGCTGTCGACGGCGTAGTCGCCAATGGGCAACTCAATCAGCGTCGTCTGGCCGGGGCCCGGCAAACCGAAATCGGTCCCCCCGGTGATGATGAACTCGCAGAAATCCGGATCACCGTACAGCTGCCCTCTCAGGCGATAAATGTCGGCCGGGAATGTCTGCACAGGGTCGCCCGGATTGCGGGGACCGGTATGAACCTCAGCGAACATCGGCACCGCCAAGTGGCGACTGAAGCCCAAAAGGGATCCGGTCCCGGTGACGGTCAGGTCCAAGGTCGAATCGAAGCAATCGCCGTGACCACCCAGACTGCCGCCGGCCGTTTCACACTGGCCGGTTGGCAATGGCATGGAGCACATAGACCCGGGCTGACCACTGCAATCAAAGTTCATCAGCGGGCCTTCCATCTCGATCGTCGTGCCCGACGGAAGACCATTGATGATCATCCACTTCTCGTCCGGGCTCTCATACTCGCAGCCGATCGGCGGGAGCGTGGCCGTGCCCGTCCCGTTGTCAGGCAATTCGCACGGATCCGACGGCAACACCCCGGCCTCAGCATGACAATCGCCAAGGGCGCGACACTCACACTCAATTACAGTCGTTTCTCCTGTCACCGAATCGTAGTTCATGCACTTGGGATAACACTCCTGGCCGGAAGGTATGCAGGTTCCACTCCAGCACGCCGAACCATCCGGAAGTGGCTCGCACACGGCGGTGCGGATCGCAAAGGCCAGATCGATAGACTGGCCTGCCCAGGGGTGACCCACCGGGTAACGCAGCTTGTTCCAGGTGGTGGGTGGATCCGCGCCCGATCCCCATACGCCATCGTCATTCCAATGATCCGCCGAGGTCTTCCAGCCGAAGTACGCCTCGTCGAATGGGTAGGCTTGGACATCGAGCCAGTAGACGATCGGTTCGCCCGGCGTACCTTGCTGAGAGAATCCGTCTTCACCTTCAGGCATCAAGAACTTGTAGAGCCAACAAACGCTGTCCGCTGGGAACTCGTAGTACTCGTCCGACGGGTCATAAAAGCCTTCTGCGAGGTCCCAAGCATATGGTTCTACAATGAACTGCCCGGGATTGAACTCGTACATCCACAGGATCTCGCCCGGTTTGCTGTATAGCGGGCCAGGTCCGTCTGGATCGGAAATGTCTGCGTGGAGACTCAGTATGAAACTGACATACGTGGGATCGCTGTTTGGCAGCCAATCTTCGAGCCATGATCCCCAAACGTGAATCTCTGTGATAGGTCTGGTCCGCGTGCACAGAAAGTCATCGGCCAGAACGACACCAGGACCGCCGGGCAGTTGAGCGAGAACATCCATGCCTGTGGGATCCAAATCCGGTAGTTGCTCCCACTTCACACCGGGTGGGAGATAGCAGGCGTCGCCGATGCCGTCGCCGTCGGTGTCCTCCTGAAACGGATTGTAATCGTCCTGACAGTTATCGCACGCATCACCGACGGTGTCAGCGTCACGGTCCTCCTGAAACGGGTTATTGTCCTCCGGACAATTGTCGGCCTTGTTGTGGATGCCATCCTGGTCGTAGTCGACGTCCTCCGTCTCGGCGGGCAGGACACCGTGTGCAGCCTGTGGTTCCTCCGCCTCGATGATCAGACGCTTTCGAGCCTCAACCGTCGTTGTGCAATTACACGGCAGCCACCACACACCGGGGAAGAAGTTGCTGGGAGCGGCGCTGGACGGCGGGTATGCGACCTCCGTCGTACCGGCGTCACAGTCGTGATCTGCGGAACCACCGTACGTAGTGTAGAGCCCAAATCCTGGGTCGGTGTGTGACCAGGACTCACCATAAACGGTGAAGTCAATCTGTGGGGCGGGATCCATCTCGACGTGGGATTCACCCACAGTGCCCGACACCTTGTCGAAGATCAGTTTTGGAATCACAGGAGTAAATGAGTCGAACGTACCGCCCTCGGTGCACTCATGCCTGATCGTCATGGAACCTGTAGGCTGACTGACCACGCCTGACAGGCACATTTGCACGTCATATTCCGCCCAGTACATTTCATCATAGAAACTCACCGGGATTGGCGCCGTGCCGACTAGATCCAGGGCGATGATCTGAGTGTCCACGGTGTCTTCGCTGGTGCAGTCGTCGGGCAGGACGGCGGTATCAAGCCGCGCGACAATTGTGTCGGCCATCTCTGTGCCGAGGGGACCGGGGACAGGGAAGGGAGAGCCTTCAAAATATATGACTCCATCGAAGGGATCCGACCCTGGGCCGAAAAAATCCGCAGGCAACTTGTCGCTGCTCAGGTCCAGGTACGCCGGTCCGGGGCTACCGTCGGGTGGTGCCGGAGTCATGTACAGGTCCGAGCCCGGTGCGACATCGGTTCCCAGCACGGGCGATGCTACTACCAGGGCAAGTACTACCAGCATCACATGCGACATGCCCGGAGCTTGTCTTGCTCCGGTACATACCCGGAAGAAACGTAGAGAACTGCAGATTGATCGTCTAATGGTCATAATGCTCCTCCTAACCAGATCTGCCTCCGATTTCGGTTTATGCCCAAACTCCGAGTTCGATCGCTATATTATGTTGCGCACCCAACACAAGTGCGCTTGATTGACCGCGTGCTGGACAGCCGTAGCGGTTACCATTGTCGATCCGGGCAGTGTCAGAATGGAGGCACCCGCCTACCGCCAGCGCACAGCGCCGCCACACGTGATCGTCTTGTGTGATAATTTGTTCGCCGTGGTTGGCCCGGCTGAACCGTTCATCGCCGCCTCGTTGGGCTCTAAACGTTGAGCCGTCCGGCTGCGTCAGCGTGACCGGATCCGTCAAGAGCGGCCCGCCCAACGTAGCGTGTCCGATCCAACATGTCGCCGCAGTGAAGATAATGAAACGAACAAGATGCGAGCGGTTTCCTGGATGACCGCACTGTGAAAACATAGTCACCCCCTTTGTGTATGTCCCGCATACGGGAACGTCCGCTGCCGGACCCTTCCAGCGATAAGAAAGGAACTCAAGTGATTGCCATTATACATCAAAGTCGCTTTCGATCAATGCGGTACGACCACAGGGGTCCGTGACATCGCATCTGAGAATTGTCAGAACGTGCCTGAGTGCTCAGAAACGCGGATGGGGTGCATTAAATACTTGCGGACACACGGCTTTTATCGCTGTTTTCAGGCCGGGAATCGCGATCAGAAATTAGATGCGATTGCCCTGTCCGTGACACTTCCGGCGGCATTTTTGGTGGGGGGGTATGGTTGTAGCGGGGTCGGCCACGGATGGCAGGCCCGGACGGATTGGTGGTCGTTCATGGAAGAAGCCGGCCATGCCGGCACGGAGCACACGTCAGGAGGCGCGGGCGCGAATACTCGCGGCGTTCTCGGCACAGTTGAATCGGTTGATTCCGGAGGATGAAAGCGTCCCGTTGAAGGGAACAATGGCGGCGGTTCTTGTTGCCGAGTTCATCGCCGTCATCCTGTTGTCGAGGGCGGACGGGAAGCCTACAATTGTCTTGCTAACGAACGTACAGGCGTTCGGATCGTCGGTGCGGACTTGGTGCCGGCTCGGGCCGGTGGTCCGGTCATCCCTCTTCGGCGGTTACCATGGACTGCAAGCACCAGGCTGACATCACGCGTCGTACGGGCTTCACGGCGTCGCTTTGCGCCGTCCTGGTTGCGCTTGCCGCGCCGAACGCCGCCCGCGCGACGGTTGAGGTCAACGTCACCCGGGTCGGGTTCCCAACAATACGTCGTGGGGACGTGATCCGAAGCGGCGCATGGGTGCCGATCATACTCGACGTGGCTCTGGTCGATCAGGCAAGCTTCGACGGCTTTGCGCGCGTCGGCCAGTTCGACACTGACGGCGACGAGTGCTACGACCTCGTCAGTGTGCATCTTCGCGCCGAAACCGGCGGAACCCAACGATTCCACCTGTACGCCCTGGCCAATCCACTGCGTAATCAGGGGCGATTCATCGTTGAGCTGTACACTGATGATGGAGAAGCCGTCCAGGTCCTCTCCCAGGGCGAGCTGACCTACCAGGCTGAGCCTGCTGACAAAGCGATCGAGATTCGCGATGACGAGATTCTGATCCTGTCGCTTTCGACCGGGACCGTCGGACGCGTGCAGGATCTTGTGGCCGCGGACCAACGCGACCTTTACCGCCAGCCGGTCTGCGTCGGGCACATGAATCCCACCGACCTCCCCGAGCTTTGGATCGGCCTGGAGACGGTGAACTACATTGTCTGGGAAGATGCCCGGCCGGAGGAGCTCACCGAGCGACAGATCGGCGCACTGATCGAATGGGTTCGCCAGGGCGGGACGCTGTTGATCGCAGCTTCACGGACGGCGGGCTCGGTCAGACTGACGAAGTCGGTCGACGAAGTCCTGCCCGTGGACCTCGGCGAAGTCGCCCCGATGGAGAACCTGCCTTACATTCGAAAAACGCTTCTCTCATCAGACGACAGAGCAAGAAGAAGGAGAGAGGCTGACGACCCATGGTGGGATGTTTCATTCGACGCGCCTGTACCCGTTGTCCAGTGTACGCTTCGTGACGGGGCGGTTCGGATCCCCCAAAATGCCGACAACGAATCCAACGTCGTGACCTGCCGCGACGTGGGCCGGGGTCGCATGGTATTCTGCGCCGTGACACTTGCGGACTTGTTCAGCGGCGGTGGTAGTGCCATCGAGTTTTTCCAGGAGCTGTTCCATCTGAGCGTACTGAAAGACACCGAGGAGGGATACCCGGACCCGCATTCGCTGTTTCCGCACGTAGTCAGCGCCGTTGGCTTCGCCCGATCGGGTACGATTTACCTCCTGATGGCGGCTGTCTTTTCCATCGCGTACGTCCTCGTCGCGACCACGGGTACGTGGATGCTTCTTGGCACGAAGGGATGGCGACATCATAGCTGGAGCGTGTTTGCGGTTGTGGGATTGGCGGCGAGTCTTCTGAGCGTGATCGTGGTAAACTCTCTGCGAGGCTTCGGCGAGACGCTTCACCAGGTATCCATTGTGGATGTTGAGGCGGGTGACGCGTATGCCTATGCGACCGCGTTTTTCGGGATCAAGATTGGAACTGACCGGGAACTCGACCTCTGGCTTCCATCCGATCCGCTTGGTGCGACCGAGCCGGGCCGGACAGACTGCTTCTTAAGACCGATCCCCTTGGGAAGCGATCCGGCCGAGGCGGCCTCCAGCTTCGCCGATCCCGAAGAGTATCGTCTCGTAGCCGCCAGCGCGGTGATCGACGATGTGCGCATCCGGGGGACGCTCAAACGGTTCGAGGGTCGATGGGCCGGCTCGCTCGGTGGCACATTTAGCGGCGAGATTACGGTAAGGGGCCTTCAAATACAGGAGGGAAGCTACATCATTAACAATCTCGGCGTTGATCTGGAAGACTGCTACCTGCTCCATACGACTTCGGATCTGGTTAAGGGCCGCGGCTTCCGCAGCCAGGACATATACGTATACCCGATCGGCCCGGTGCCTGGCGATGGCAACAAGATCGCCGTCGTCTCCCGCTGCTACCCCATCAGCGAGGAAGAGGGCCTCGTCCAGATTATGGAGCAGTCCCGGCTTTCGAATTCACAGAACGAATGGGGATCCGCGTTTCACAGCGTGCTGTCCGACTTTGGATCCGGCATGGGCTCGCGTCGCCCACTTGTGCTGGGGCAGGAGAAGAAAGCGCTGCTTCTGGTTTCGACCGTCGGCGAGTATGATCCCCAGCAGGATGCGGGACTGAGCTCTTCCATCCTGGGTTTGAGATCCTGGTCGCGGGACCGCTTCCGTCAACTCGATCTGCGCGAGAGGCTTCGGCGTGATACGGTGTTTCTGATCGGATTCGCGGACGACCCGGGTCCCATCCGACTGTTCCGCCGTACGAGTGACAGAGCATATCGGATCCTCAATCCCGATGAGCGTAAATCGTGGACAATGTACCGGATTCGAATTCCGGTTACGCTGTACGATGCACAGAAGAAGGATGAAGAAGAGGACGAACTCGACAGACGCATCCGTTGAGTCTGTGGTGGGAAGCGTGCCGTGATAGTCGAGACGATCAATCTGACCAAGCGTTACGGCAAGCTCGTCGCTCTGAACAACCTCCATCTTAAGATCCAGGAGGGGGAGTGCTTCGGGTACATCGGGCCCAACGGCGCGGGGAAGACAACGACGATCAAGATTCTCGCGACGCTGCTGCAGCCGACGTGGGGCGAGGCGCGTATCTGCGGGCACGTCATAGGGTACGAGTCGCGGAAGATCCGCCCGCTCATCGGCTATGTGCCAGACTTCTTCGGCGCGTACGAGGACATGGTGGTCCAGGAGTATCTGGAGTTTTTCGCCAGTGCGTACAACATCACCGGCCGGCAGCGCAAGCACGTCGTGGGTGACGTGCTCGAGCTGACCGACCTGGTGTACAAACGCGACGCCCTGGTCGATTCACTCTCGCGCGGGATGAAGCAGCGGCTTAGCATTGCCCGCGTTTTGTTGCACGATCCCAAGGTTTTGCTGCTGGATGAGCCGGCCAGCGGGCTCGACCCGCGGGCGCGCATCGAAATCCGTGAGTTGCTCAAAGAGCTGCGACGGATGGGCAAGACGATCATCATCAGCTCCCACATCCTCCACGAACTTGCTGAACTGTGTACGACCGTCGGCATCATCGAGCAGGGAGAACTCCTCATTCACGAGCCTATGGAACAGATCCTGCGGAGGGCCAGAACCGGCACGAAGCTCAACATCCGCGTCACTGAACAGCAGGACCTTGCGGCGCTGTTGCTGCAACGGACGAAGGGAGTCAAGAACGTGGATCTGCTTGACGGCGGATTGGTCGTGGAACTGGAGCAGCAGACCCACGACTTCAGCGGACTGGCAAAGCTCCTGATCGACAACAACTTCAAGATTCGCGAGATAAAAGAAGAGGACGTGAACCTCGAAACCGCATTTATGCGACTGACCAAGGGAATTGTGCAATGACAGCAGCCGCGGCATGCATCGGACACACGCGCATGACTCCCGCGAAATCGCCGATATTGGCGCAGTCCCATCAAGCTGAATTGACGTTCTTTGGATAAGTCACGAGTCACGATTTATCTCGCCCTTTGGGAAATGCGACTTCAGGCTGATGGCGATAGCTTGAGATTACACCGTCTTTCGAGCGCCGTAGTCCATTGCGATCACCGGCGACACCCGACAGGCAACGCTGCCGGATCACCTCGACCGTAGTTCACCGCTCGTGAGAATGATCCGCTGCATGTGGCCCGAGTGCAGGCCGTGGCATCCTCACTCGTGTATAATTGTCGGTGATCGCGGACGCCGGGCACACTATCCCGCGCAGTGCCTGCAGAGACCTGACTTCCATGAGCAACAACGACAAAGCTGAGCTGATGTTTCAGGAACGCCAACGGCGCCGGGCCGAGGTGCGCAATGTCATCGCCATGTCCGTTCCAACGGTCATCACGATGAGCTCGCGAGCAGTCATGGACATCGTGGACTACCTGATGATCTCCCGCCTGCCGCTTGACGAGGCCCAGGCGGCCATCCTGCCCTCTCAGATCGTAATGTGGTCATACATCATCTTCGGGGTCGGAATCGTCTCGATGATCAACACGTTCGCCTCCCAGGCGCTGGGGCGCAGGCAATACCGCGACTGCAGCGCCTATGCATGGCAGGCGGCCTACATTGCCGTTGTGTTCGGGCTGATCGCCCTTGCGCTCCGGCCGGATCTGCCGGGCCTGATCGCTGTGATCGGACATGATCCACAGGTGCAGGCCCTGGAGCTGGCCTACACACGTGTCGCCCTGTTGACAGTAGCGCCAACCATCACCGCTTACGGATTCGGATGGTTCTTCATTGGGATCCATCGGCCCTGGGTGACGATGTGGACGGCCATCGAAGCCAACGTCGTCAATATTGTTGTCAGCTTCGTGCTGATCTTCGGGCATCTGGGATTTGAGCCGATGGGTATTGCAGGTGCCGCGTGGGGAACTCTGGCCGCCGTGAGCTACCGCACGCTCCGGCTCGGGCTGGCGCTGGTTGCGCCCTCGATGCACAGAGAGTACGGCTCGCGCACGACTTGGGCGCCGTCCTGGAAGTGCATGAAGGGCCTGCTGCGAGTCGGTTTACCGTGCAGCCTTCAATGGTTGTGCGACGTCGTCGTCTGGGCGGTCTTTGTCAACGTGCTCATCGGGGCCCGATTCGGAACTATTCACCTGATCGCCACCAACACGGCGTGGCAATACATGCGAATCGCCTTTCTCCCGACCCTCGGCGTGGGCCAGGCCCTAACCGCCATGGTCGGCAAGTCGATCGGCGCAGGTAATCCCGAGCGCGCTGTCAGGGAAACGCGTATCGCGACCTTTATCACACTCGGTTACATGGGATCGCTGTCCCTGATCTACTGGTTGAACGGCCCCGGGCTGATCCGGTTGTTCAACACCGACCCGAGGGTTGTAGAGATCGGCGCGACGATCATGATTTGTGCGGCCGTGTTCCAGTTGTTCGACGGCATTGCCATCACTTACAACTCGGCGCTGCGCGGAGCGGGTGACACGTTCGTACCTTCCGTCTTTTTCATCGTGAGTACCTGGGTGATCATTGTCGGCTGCGGATGGCTGATCGCCACCCATTACCCGCAACTTGGCAGCCTCGGGCCCTGGCTGGCGGCGTCGAGCTTGATCGTGATCACAGGGGTGTTTCTCTGGTGGCGGTGGCGCAGCCGTGCCTGGATGAGAATCAACTTGTTCAAAACCGCGTCGGAAGACGGTGAGACAGTCAAAAACTCTTCCGATGACGCGACGGCCGTAACCATCGATACATAGTGCGATGTCGTCCCGCGTTGCTGCTCGATTGACCTTGCGTTCGCGGATTCGAAGCAGCATGATGCTCACGAATCGGACGGGATGCCTGATTGTCTGGATCATCGTGCGAAGGGAACGGCACAAATGAACAGATACGGTTGAGTCCCCCGCCTTTGCTACAGTGAGGCGGAATCGTCGGATTGCTCAGAACCCGGCGCGCAAGAGACGTGTCGATGGTGTCTCCCTCGCTTGCGCTCGGGGCTCGGATTAGACTAACGGTCATCGGACGGAATCGCTTCAGGCGGCGGATCCGCGCGGGTTGAAACTCGTCGCTTGACAAGGGTGAGATCCGTCTCCACGCAACAGCATTGAATCAATGTCGCAAACACTAATACGATTGGGAATGCTGATTTCCGGTGGCGGCCGGACCCTGGTCAACCTGCAGGAACATATCAACGCCGGCAAGCTAAACGCACGCGTCGAGATCGTCGTCAGTTCCCGTGGAGACGTGAAAGGTGTTGAGCGATCGCGCGGGCTGGGCCTCAAGACGATCGTCCTCGAACGAAAAAGTCTCACCCAAGATGTATTTCAGCAGGGAATTACCGATGCCGTGACCGGCGTCGATCTGGTCTTGATGGGCGGCTTCTTGTCGCTGTGGCACATTCCTGATGAGTTCCACGGCCGTGTGATGAACATTCACCCGGCGCTCTTGCCTGAGTTTGGTGGGAAAGGCATGTACGGGCACCGTGTGCATGAGGCTGTCCTGGCCGCGGGTAAGACGGTCAGCGGTTGCACCGTACACTTCTGCGACAACGAGTACGACCACGGTCCGATCATCTTGCAGAGGAAGGTGCCGGTTCTGGCGAATGACACGCCGGATACACTCGCCGCCCGCGTCTTCGAGCAGGAGTGCATCGCCTATCCCCAGGCCGTCCGGTTCTTCGCCGAGGGAAGAATCAAGCTGGAAGGGAACGAAGTAACGATTGAGTAGGGGAAGATAAAGTTGTAGTTTATGCGGGAATCGTAACTCTTCAGCCGTTTGCAATGTTGGTGTCGGGTAACGGTGGGAGTTGT
>CAZJTP010000158.1:0-10835 GCA_964548955.1 uncultured Phycisphaeraceae bacterium | reverse complement strand
CTTGAAGCGAAGCCTAGAACACCAATTGGCATCGGTGCTTCCCGAAGTGAGTGGGTCAGAAGCAATCGCAGCCATGCGGTCGATTGGCCTTGCGGAGCTGAGCCTGAACGGCCGGACGACTCGGCTGGTGTCAGGAGGCAGCCGTGATGCCCGGCGTGTGGCACGCGTCCTGGGCATCACCAATCTGAACCCGCCAGTCCCAGGGAAAGACCCTTCCAAGGCCCCGGAGAACCCCATGTAGTGACAAACTCGAAATCAGCCTCTTATTCTACAAGGACTTATCCATGAAAGGCATCTTCCCTGCAAGCGGCTTTTGAGGACGGATTTCGCTCGCCCACAGCAGCTTCAGAGAGTGTCTGAGTGCCCCCGGCGGCCCGCGAGCGGAGCGAAGCTCCTGGCGCGCGCAGCGAAGCGAGCGGGCCGCATCGCTACGCCCAAATCATCTATCCTCGAAACCACTTTCATCCGTGCACCGGCATTGGGCTGGATCGATCCCGATCTGCCCAGTTATCCATTCGTGCCCCGTCGCAGGGGACGGGGCCACATGATCTCATCCGGTGCGGGCGGCCCAATTACGAAGAGGTCTGAAGCCGCCTTAGCCGGCAGCAGCAACCATAAGTCCGACGGGCTGGCCCGTTCCCGGATGAGACTGCTTACCTTTCGACCGTCGACCCGGACGGGGCGGCGGCGGGAACCACCATGGACTCCCCACCCCTTCCTCCGCCGCAAAATCTCTTAAGCCATTTTGTCGAATCTTCCCGCGCTTCAAGAAAGGACAAGTCGCGCGTGCACCGGCTAGCTATGACGGCGGTGTATCAGGGCTGATCGTCGCATCGAGGCGGCTCCCAACACTGTCGGGCGGGTCAGGTCCAATAATGTTCTCAAGTTTTTCAGTACTGATATCCGATGTCACGAGACGAGGGATCATTGGATGGCGTCCCAGGTGCGTCCATGTGGCGAGACCGGGGCGAGCATCTCACCAGGCCGGGAATGGACGACGGTGCGGCCCCGATCCCCCCAGTCCATCCGTTCGACGGGCGGCAGGAGGCGGCTCATCGAAACGGTTAGCATTCACGCCTCCCTCATGATCAGTGAGGGTATGACCCGTGCGTACGATTGCAATCACAAACCGGAAAGGCGGTTGTGGCAAGACGACCGTCGCTATCAATCTCTCCGCGTCGCTCGCTCGCGAGGGGCGCCGTGTCTTACTGGTCGATTTTGACCCGCAAGCGCACTGTGCCCTTGGTATGGCCGTACCCGAGGAGCAGATCGACCTGTCGATCCTTGATTGCCTCATGCGGCAAATCGATGGAGAGCCGCTCGAGCTTTCGCGGATCACCTGGCAGATCGCGCCGAACCTGGATCTGGCTCCGTCGCGACCGAATCTGGCGACGTTGGAGCCGCGACTGGCTTCCAGTGAGGACGGCGACTGCCTGCTGAAGCGTCTGCTCGAGGCGAACGCTGACCGGTATGACTACTGTCTGCTCGATTGCCCACCGCATATGGGCCTGTTGGTACGGAACGGGCTGCAGGCGGCGAGTGACGTGGCAATTCCGGTTGATACTGGGTTCTTCTCACTCCACGGGCTGACTCAGCAAATGGCGGCCGTCGAGCAACTGGGCGAGCGGAACAGTTGCAAGCCGTCCGTACGGGTTCTCGCCAATCAATACGACGTGCGAACGAAGCTGGCCCGTGAAATCCTGGCGGAGCTTCGCAAGAGGTTTGAGGGTGTGCTGTTTGAGACGATCATCAACTTCAACACGAAGCTCAAGGAAGGAGCGAGCTTCGGGCAGCCCATCACCGAGTTCGCCCCGAACAGCATGGGTGCTCGTGATTTTCAGAAGCTCGCCCGCGAGCTGATCTCGAGCGAGCAGCCCAAGGTCGCCACGGGTGACATCCTCGAGCACGTCGAGCGACTTGCCGCCGACGCGGAACGGCTGCTCGCTACGACGGCGACCCTGGTGGATCGTGAGCCCTCACCGACCGAACGTGAGACGGCCGCTCCGGCGATCACCATACCTCCGATCGACGTGCTGGCCGCAGCCACAACCGCTGGTGAGGATCACAAGCAGACCGCCGAGGTCGACAAGGATGCCACCATTACGTCTGCGGGCAAGCCGGCGTCCGACTCGGAGATTGATCGGAAGATCGAGGTGATCTACGGCGTCCGTCAGGAAGGCGAGATACTGATCTTCCGCAGTCGGCATCCCGATGCAAGCGAGGTGCATCTGGCCGGTGATTTCAATGATTGGATGCCGCACACCTCGCCGATGGATCGAGTCGCCAACGGTGACTTCGAGACGCGTTTGCAGCTTCCCAAGGGGCGATACCGTTACCGCTTGGTCATCGACGGGAGATGGTCACACGATCTGTACAATCCAGCCGTCGAGGAAAACGAATACGGGGAACTCAATTCCGTCGTGGACGTGAGACAGTAGTAAATAGCCGTCGCCTTTAATTGTGTGTTCAACCAGCAGGAGGGGAACTGTCGATTACTCGAGCACCTGTAAGGTGAGTTGAGCGATCCACCCGTTCATGCGCTGTGCGGTGCTGGATTGTATTCCCAGAGCCAATTTGTTTAGATATGATGGCGGTATTGAGGTGCTTTGATGAACCCGCTGGTGTGCGATAAGCTCGATGACCTGATCCACCTGTGCAAGCGGTATTCGGTCCGGCGGCTGGAGCTGTTCGGATCGGCTGCGACGGACGAGGACTTCGACGCGCAGAGGAGCGACCTGGATTTTCTCGTGGAGTTCCTTGCGCTCAAGCCCGGCGAACACGCCGACGCCTACTTTGGTCTGCTTGAATCGCTGCAAGACCTGTTTGAGCGGGATGTCGATTTGGTGATGACCCGGGCCATCAAAAACCGGTACTTCCTTGAAGCGATCAACCGCACCCGGAAGATGCTGTATGCGGCTTGAGGCAAAGAAGCATCTGGAGGACATCCGCCAAGCGGCTGAGCTGATCCTGCAATTCACTGCAGGCAAGACCCAACAGCACTACAGTACCGATGCGATGCTTCGGTCCGGCGTGGAACGTCAGTTCGAGATCATCGGTGAAGCCCTGAACCGGTTGTCGAAAGACAATTCGGCAGCCGCATCACGGATTGGCGAGTACCGGCGCATCATTGCGTTTCGCAATGTCCTGATTCACGGGTATGACATCGTGGACGACTTTGTGGTTTGGGAAGTAGTTCAGGACGATCTGCCCAAGTTGCACACTGAAGTTCAAGCCCTGCTCTGCGAACCAACAGTGGATTAACTCCACGGACACCGACGCACCGAGATCCCATCGACCCGATACGGCATGCCCGAGTTGAGGCGGAATACAAACAATCGCCGGCGAGTAACACGTGGGTTTGCAGGGCCGTCCTACGCCTCTTGACACGTAGCCCACGTTCGCCGAAAAGCACCTCCTTGACGATCGAAACGAGCCGGAAGCGAGCAGCCATGCTGGATATCAAATTCATCCGCGACAACGCCGAGCTGGTCAAGAAGGCTGGGGTGGACAAGCGCATCAAATGCGACGTGGATCGGCTCATCGAAGTCGACAGGCGGCGGCGGGAGTTGCAGATGCAGCTTGACGCGTTTCGCACGCAGACAAAAGAGAACGGCCAGCGCGTCGGGTTGCTGCGAAACCCCAGATCAGACTGGTACCAAAAGACCGTCGCCGACGGTAGGAGTGAAGCGGACATCAAAGCCGAGGCTGACCGCGTCCAAACCGAGCTGGCTGAGATGAAACCCAAGATCAAGCAGCTCGAAGACGAAGAGGGACCGATCCTCGAAGAGTTCGAGCGGCTTATGCTGACGATCCCGCAGCCGCCCGACCCAGCCGTGCCCGTCGGCGAGGACGAAACCGAGAACGTCGAGCTGCGCAAGGTTGGCGAGCCTCGGCGGTTCGAGTTTGAGCCGAAGGATCACCTCACGCTCGGCAAGGAGCTCGACATCATCGACATCGAGCACGGCGTCAAGCTGGCCGGCACGCGCAACTACATCCTCAAAGGCGACGGGGCGCTGCTGCACCAGGCCGTGCTGCGTTTTGCGTATGACCTGATGGTCGAGCGCGGGTTCACGCCGATGGTCGTGCCCGTGATGGTGAAGGAAGAGGTCATGTACGGTACGGGGTATTTCCCCACCGGGCGTGATCAGGCCTATCTTTGTGAACGCGACGAGATGTCACTAGTTGGCACTGCCGAAGTTCCGCTGACGGCGTATCACTGCGACGAAATTCTCAAAGAGGTCGATTTGCCGGTCAAGCTATGCGCGCTCAGCACGTGTTTTCGGCGCGAAGCGGGTGCGGCCGGCAAGGATACATACGGCCTGTTTCGCATCCACCTGTTTGATAAGGTTGAGCAAGTAATCGTATGCCGCAACGACGAGGAAGAGAGCAAGCGATTTCACTGGGAGATTCTGCAAAACGCCGAGGACGTGATGCAAGAACTCGGATTGCCGTATCGCGTGGTCAACGTGTGTACGGGCGATCTGGGGATGGGGCAGGTGCAGAAGTTCGACATCGAAACGTGGATGCCGTCGCGGAACAGCTACGGCGAGACGCACTCGGCCTCGCGGTTCTACGAGTTCCAGGCCAGACGGCTCAAGATGCGATATCGCGACGGGAGCAAGAAGATCCATTTTTGCCATACGCTGAATAACACGGTGATCGCTTCGCCTCGCGTTTTGATACCGATTCTGGAGCTCTATCAGAATGAGGACGGGACGGTCACGATCCCGGAGGTTCTGCGGCCTTATATGGGAGGCCGGGAACGCATCGAACGCTCTTAGAGCAACCCTGTTTTCGTGTGGCACGTTCCGGGTCACGAAACGCTACCGATTGCCGAGTGACCCGCGTGGGTTAATCCTTGACACGCGGTGCAGCTTCGCTGTGGGGGCTTCGCTCCCATGGAACCGCGCGTCAAGGACAGGTCCTGCGGCTCGCTATGCAAAAACAGAAACTGCTCCAGGTACCTGGGACGGATGGCGCGGCGGGCATCGCGTCGGCGGGCAGGCGCGGTATTCTATCTGAATGAACGGTCCGCTGGAACAAGGTCGGCGCGCGTCGATGATCAGCATCGCGCTCAATGGCAGCTTGGCATTGATCAAGCTGGTAACCGGGATTGCCGGTCATTCGCAGGCGCTTATCGCCGACGCCATCGAGTCGCTTGGCGACATATTCAGCTCTGCGATCGTATGGGGCGGACTCACCATCGCATCGAGACCGGCTGATGAAAATCACCCCTACGGTCACGGTAAGGCCGAACCACTCGCCGCTCTTGCGGTTGCGGTGATGTTGATCGGTGCGGCTGCCGTCATCGCAGTTCAGGCCGTCGGTGGGATTCGAGCACCGCACGAATCACCGGCTGCCTACACACTGGTCGTGCTTCTGGTTGTTGTTGTCATCAAGGAATCGATGTACCGCTACGAGTCGCGGACGGCCAGGCGGATCGGCAGCACGGCGGTCATCGTGGACGCATGGCATCACCGGAGTGACGCGCTGACGTCGGCGGTCGCCGCCGGCGGCATCGCGATAGCACTGATCGGAGGCGAGGGTTACGCAGTGGCCGATGACTGGGCGGCGCTTGCGGCTTGCCTCGTGATCGTGATTAACGGGCTGATGTTCGCTCGATCCGCCGTCAATGAGCTGATGGATACAACGCCCGACACGAGCCTGATCGACTCGATCCAGACAGACGCTTTGGAGATCGAAGGAGCGAAGTTCGTTGAGAAGGTGCTCGTTCGGAAGATGGGTCCTCATCTCTACGTGGATTTACATCTGGAGGTCGATTCGACCCTGACCGTCCGCGAAGCCCATAAGATCGCGCACGCCGTCAAGGATATGATCATCAGGAGATGGCCCCGCGTGGCCGATGTGCTCGTCCACGTCGAACCGCACAGCCCGCAAAACCGAACCGACAACCAGGATTGAGACCCAGCCCGCGTTGTATGTGCTCGTGCGAGAATCCTTTCTCGCACGAATGGGCCGAGGGATTGTCAGCCCTGCGGATAATACTCAGGAATGTGATCGCCGGTACAATCGGTGCACTTATATGCATCCTTGAAATATCTGTGCTTTGCTGTTGGACGCGTAACACATATGGAACCGGTTACGGTTTGCAAAGCCCGCTCCTTGACAGTCGCGGCTCTGATCAGGGGCGCGGTTTAACATTGAGACCCGTATTTGAAGGAGGCTGTGGTTATGAACGTCATTTTGGATCTATCAGTGGTACCTATCGGGGTGGGCGTGTCGGTATCACGCTACGTGGCCGCCTGTCACCGGGTTCTGACAGACGCGGGGCTCAAACCCTATCTGCATCCGTATGGCACGACCGTCGAAGGGGATTGGGATGCGGTCTTCGCCGCCGTAAGGCGTTGCCACGAGGTGGTTCACGAGATGGGCGCGCCTCGGATCTCCACGACAATCAAGCTAGGCACGCGTACCGATCGGGCGCAGACGATGGAGGATAAGGTCCATAGCGTGGAGCGGAAGCTCAAAGAGGGCTGATCCGGTCTGCCGGCGGCAGAACCCACGGTGTCGGGGCAGGCTCACTGCGTCCGATCAGTATTGCAGGCTGCTTGTACGTCGATGCGTGTAGGGCACGGCGTCGTCAACAGCCCCGCCAGCCACGACCTCAGCAACATAGAGATCATGGTCACCGACGGCCATCTTGTCCTTGACATCGCATCCAAGATGGGCGATGCACGACTCGATCAGCGGTCCGAAGTCGGTATCCCGGACGCACAGCCCGACGAAGGCGTCCTCCTCCAACGAATACCCCTTTCTAAAATGCTTCATCGTATCGGAGTGGTCTTCGCCGATCACATTGAGCAGAAACCGCTGTGATGCGTCAACCAGTTTGGCTGCGGGGCGACCGTGTCTCAAGCAGACCGCGATCATCAACGGATCGAGTGCTGCCTGCTGAACGAACGACACCAGGACACCCGTCGATCGACCGTTATGTACGGTCGTGAGAATCGAGCAGCCGCTGACTATCCGTCCGACGGCGGCTTCGATGGTGTCTGTATCCTCCCTCATCGCTTCGCCACTCTCTCATCAGAATTACCCTTGGGGGATCAGACGAGTATCATAGGCCGATCCGACCGATTGTGCAAGTGGCACGGAATCATCATGCGTACATCTTAGGAGTCAGGCTGGTACACATCGTACCGAACTTGTTTCCCCGTGAACTGGATTAGGGGCTGCGGTGCGAGCGGCGGGGCATGGCGCGGTCGCTTGATGACGATACGCCGTCGGGCGACTTGGCGAGCGATCGTCAGAAGCTCAGCGGCGTCCCGGTCGTCACCCACGAGCCGACGGCAGATCCGCATCTCCTTTTTGGGCAGTGCAGCCCCTTTTTTAGGCGGATACATCGGATCGATGTAAACCACGTCCGGCGCAGTTGAGCGGGGCATACTCGCCAGTACCGTTCGGGAGTCGGCGATCATGAGTGTGATCCGATCAATGACGACGGTCAGCGCCGGGGATCCCTCTGCGGCAGCCCGTTGCAGTCCGTCGCGGATCAGTGCGCCAAGCACCGGTGAACGCTCGACGGCGGTCACAGTGCACCCCAGACTTGCCAGAAGAAACGAATCCTGAGCCAGACCAGCGGTCGCGTCGACGACGGTTGCCGGGCCGTGGCGCAAACCGATGGCAAGCGCTATCGGCTGTCGGCGCGAAAGGCCCGATCGCCGCCGGAAGCCCGTCGGCCCGCGCACGAAATCGACGAAAACAGGACCTACCGCGCCACGACGAGTTTCACGAAGCTCCAAACGATCCGCGCCGACAGTCAGCAGCAGCTCGGGTGTCTGATCGGACGGCTGATCTTCGATTGCAAGCGGCAATCCCAATTCATCGGCCAATGCCGCCGCCCGGGCCCGGACATCTGCCTTTTCAGTGCCCGCGGTAATGGCGATGTTGGCGGGGATGGCGGTCGTGTCGTGAATACTCATGTCGGAAAGATGTCAAACGACCGATCGAAACTACAGGGCTGCTTCTGATTCCTTGGCGGGTTCTGGACGGGCGAACACGTTTCGCAGATCGCCCCGGCGGAAGGTCACCACCATCCAGATGAACATCGGCACGACATAGTGAGCCGCGGGAGCGCGAAACACGACCAGTACGGTAGCCCGCAACACGTTTTTCCAAAACGGGCTAAGAGAGTAGAGAGCCAGCGCGTTGGCGTCACTGTATGCGTTGATGAGCTGGAGCCAGACTCGAAACGCGACGAAGGCGTTGACCAGAACGAGACCTGCAAGAAGTGCAAGAAGTCGCCGCCGCCACGTGACCGGGGCAGCCAATACCAATGCAATCAGAAAGGCCGTCGGGCGGTAGCCGACGTAGCCGCTGTTGATGTTCATGCTGCCGCGCACCGGGCCTTTTCTAAGGACGAGCATGGTGTCGTGTGAATGGTCGACCGATGAGAGCGGCTCGAAAACAACCGCGCCCACACTGCCGAACGACCCGAACAGTAGATTCCCGCCGGCCCTGAAGAAAGCGCGATACCCCTCCATCAACCCCGGCCACGGCGCGATCAGCAGCGCATAGTAAAGCGCGCAGCACAGGAAGAATCCGCTAAGCTTTCTCAGTGGAAACATTGGACTGCAATGCTCTGGTTCGCGTGGCCCACCAGGCCCAGATAATCCAGAAGGTCAGTGCCAAAAGGATGAATATCGGCTGCCACACGTCAACGTGCATCGCCTGGAACGCCCTGGGGTAGAAGATCCCCGTGTAGAAGAGGCTGACGATGCGAATCAGGTTGATGCCTCCAAGAGCCAGCGTCCCGAGCAGCACGCCTGGAAGTTTTGAACGCAGCGACGTGGGGAATGCCAATACGGCTGCGATAAACAGCGCAGACGGCTCGATCGCATCGCATCCGTGTTGAATGTCAACCGAGAATCGCGGTGATGTGACCATGGTGTTGTTAGTCCTCGCCCCTTCGCCAAACACGTTCAGGATCACCACGGACGCCCGGGCGTTGAAGCGCATGTAGGCTGGGAACACCTTTCTCTCCACAACATCCAAGAACGTGATCGCGTAGAAGATCCCCATCAAGACCGCGAACAACAAAACGAACCCAAGTACGGGTCGCTTTGCGCGAACCCACCCGCGAAACGAACCGAATGTTCGCCTGCGACCACCAATGACAGAGCCCCCCTCCGAGGTTCGCACGGACGAATCTCGGGGTAGAGGCTTCGATGGATGCTTCTTGCCGTGTTTGTGTTGTGTGCTCACCGGTGTCTCACGTTCGAGTCGCGAGCCCAAAGCTCACCCTACACCATCGGTCACTGGGCAATATCTACATAGTATTGCGTTCCGGCTCAAAGTGCCAGATACAACCATTGCTGAGGAGCGCGCGGCTGTTTTGGGGGATGCGGTGGAGACAGTAGCGCCGCATTTTGTTGCGCCGGCGTACGGTTCGTGCTATCTTGCGAGAATGGACGTGCTCACGGCGGTTACGAAGGTAGCGGTGCGGCGGACGGCTTCGCCGGTCGGATAGGAATTCCCCTACGAATCAGGACGAGGCCCGCCGTGTCATTCAGTATGCTCACGCCATGTCATCCTCCCTTCAAACGGTCTCGTCTCGGAGGCGACAACCACTCAGGACAATCCGTCCGGCGTACTTCCCCTGCACAATGTGGGGATACCTGTGAGAATCGGTTGAGTACTGATTGTTCTTGGCTCACACTTTCGGAGTGTCGTCGTGTTCCACGCGATCCACACCGGCAGTCCCTATGCGTCAGGATCAGTACCTATCCAAGAACCGATTTGCAGCCCTCTAGCATATGTCATTTTCTCAGAAAATTGCTTGCAGTCCGATGGAAGAAGCCATAATCTACCCGCTCTGGTTGTTATTACCATTTAGGAGATACGCAATGGCAAAGACATTCAAATGCTCGAAATGTGGTCGGAAATTCTCCATGCCTGCGCACCTCGCACGGCATATGAACACGATTCATGGCCCCAAAGGGGGCCTGAAATCCGCCGTAGCGAGGGCCAAGAAGAAGGCAAAGAAGCGGCTTGGACGGCCGAAAGGCATCCGCGCGACGGCGGCGTGGCGCCCGGTACGGAGTTCAGCAATCGGAGTCCCAAGTTTCAGCGAAGGATCTGCTCGCCTGCTCGGGGATATGCGGGCGCTTCATGGTGAGTTGTTGGCAGAGCGTGCGTCGTTGGACGGGCAACTCACCGCCGTCGCGAACGCCATGCAGGTTCTCGGTGGGGCTGCTCCCGCCAAAGCAGCGCGACGGACGTATAAGAAAAAGAAAGCGGTACGGCAGACGTATACGAAGAAGCGGGGACGCCCGGCTGGGGCGGGTGTCAGAGCCGGTTCCCTGAAAGATTACATCGCTCGTGTGTTGCGCCAGACGACAAGGCCGATGAGCCCCCATGATCTGGGAACCAGCGTCATCAAGGCGGGTTTCGAGACCAAGGCCAAGAACATCACCAAGGCGGTCAGCAACACGCTCCCGCAGATGAAAGGCATCAAGAAAATGGGATTCGGGAAGTACCAGCTCTCAGCGAGGTGATGTCCCGCTGCCCGACGACCCCGCGCCCTTGATGCGCTCGAAGTGTTGCGAGCTGAAATCCTAAGAGGCTGTTTGAGAAGTTGGGTGCCATTGGCAGCTTGCTGCCAGTGCGCTTGCTTGAAGTGAGGAAAACACAGGCAGGCAAGCAACCCGTGGCAACCTTTGTAACCCGTTGGTAGGATTGCTCCGGCTTCTCAAACACGCTCTAAGAATGGTCGGCGTTGCGAAGGAAGCGCCGCAGTGCGTTGGGTGTTTATGGTCTACGAGAGACCGCATCGAGCAATCCAGGTTTTATCCTGTTGCGCGAACCCCTCTTAG
>CAZJTP010000157.1:0-10837 GCA_964548955.1 uncultured Phycisphaeraceae bacterium | reverse complement strand
CCAGGTGTTGCCATTGCTGGGGTCGCCCCTGAAAGATCCCGCGCCCGAACCACCCGTCGTTGCTGATGTTCAATAGAAAGTTAGCCTGTTTCTCCTTCGACCCGCCACACACAAACTCTCGACTGACATAGGGCATCACGTCTTCATAGCAGATCGGGATTCCAAAGCGGTAAGACTCTCCATTCCGCGACGGTGCATCGACACTGAAACGTTGAAACCCATCGCCGCGGAACAGCGAATACTCAAACTCCCCGTCCGGGCCGCTGAAAGGCATGACGCGGTTGAGCCAGAAGTAGAGAAACCGAAGCCGGCCAAAACGAAACGGCACGATCTCACCGAAGTAGACCAGGTGAACCTTGTCATAGCGCTGCGGTTCAGCGCCGTCCGGATGAAACACCGTTGCCGAGTTGTATCGCCGTTCCTTGGCCAACAGGTCGTAGGGCGTCGGAATCAGCGAAGCACTCCCCGTGACCACGATGGCGTTGTTCCGCGTCGAGTGCTCCTGCAGTGCGGCGAAGCTCGCCCGCGCGATCGCAAAAAACTCCCGGGCCTCCGGATTGAGATACATGGTCCATGGCGTCTCGGGCAGCACGTACACATCCGGTTGTTCCTTTGCCGTCGCCTCGAGCATTGATAGAAAGACGCGCATCTTCTCGTCTTCACTCGCCTGGTCATGGTCTTTGGTGCGCTCGGGGTGAACCGTGTTGATGAAATCACCCTGGATCACCGCGATCCTCGGCCCATCGGACGTCGTATCGCGATGGAGCTGGATCTGACCGTAGATCGTCACGACGACCACCATCGCTGCCGCGAACACCAGGCTGAATCGAGCGTCCCGAAGATTGATCCGTGACCGGCCCGTGCGACGCGATGCCATTGTCGCGAATACCACATCGGCGATTGCCCCGTTGACAGCCGCCACCATGAAGGTCACGCCGTACGCGCCGACCAGATCGCTCACCTGAATCAGCGTCAACACTCGATGGAGGCTGTGTGACAGGAAAAACCACGGAAACCCCGAGATGACCACCGCCCGCAGCATCTCGCTGCCGGTCCATACGAGCGGCAGCGCCAGCGCAAGCGGCCAGCGCCGCCGCCGAACCACGTGCCGCAACGCAACCGCCACGAACGGGAAATAAGCAGCCTGGTAAACCGCCAGGGCGAGATAGCCCCAGCCTGTGGCTGCATATAGCCACGACATGTTGATCAGAAAGAACGCCAGCCCAAACGCAAAACTGTGGAAATAGACGCGCGGCGCCAGGCTCGCGCCGCCGATGAGGATCAGCCAGGGAACAAGGCATACGAACGACAACGGCCAGATCCCGATTGGCGCGAAGATCAGACTCATGAGCACCAACGACGACAGCGACAACAGCGCCATCGTCCCGTGCGTGTTGATCGCAAAGCCCGCGTCGGCGGCGCTGTACAAGCGTTCGTCGCGGTCGCCGGTCTGATCAGAGCGAGCCAGCCGATTCAACGGACGTCCATCCCTGGGTAGCTGGTGTGATCTTGAGCGTAAGTTTCAAACCCGATCAAACAGGAGGATCGAAACGGCGTTACAACTCACCGCCGCGTCCGTCTCCGGTGGCCGGACGATCAGCGCATTGGCTGTAACCATGCCGAACATATCCCCTGACCCATGCCAGGATAACGGCTCTGCGTTCCACCTGCCATCCTCATCCACACACGCAAACGCCGACACATAGCTGCGACGGTCCGACTTTGGCTCAACGGACCAGCGGAGAGTCGCACCAACCAACGGCAAGACCGCACCGGAGCGACCCTCCAACGCCGCCAGTGCCGGAAGGACAGGCTCAGCGACCGTCCGATAACAACAGTAACGGATGTGGCGAATCTGGCGTAGCCAACGAATAATCGTTTTGTAACATATTGAGTTTGCTCTTGCGTGGCGGCAGTCCGATGTTATACTTGTTTACAGAAGTGGACTACTCCCCGGCTTTATGCCGGTTGGGCAACCTATATGGTTGCCTTTTTTGATGCCATCTTCAGACTCAACACTCCTTCCAGCGAAGAAGACCGCCAGAAGTATCGTCTATATCGACGGCTTCAACCTGTATTACGGCGCGATCAAAGGCGGGCCAAACAAGTGGTTGGACATTGAAAAGTACTTCCAGAAACTTCGTAGCAACGATGACATCAAGAGGATCTACTATTTCACGGCGACGGTGAGTGGTTCGTCCCGGATGGGCCAAGCGGTGTATCTGAAGGCTCTAGCAACGCTGCCTTCGGTCGAGGTGCGCCTAGGCAGGTTCAAGTTGAAGGACATGAAATGCAGGATTCGGGCATGCACATTCGCAGGGCAGAAGCTCTTCAAGGTGCCGGAAGAAAAACAGACAGACGTGGCGATCGGTGTCCAGATGGTCCTTGATGCCGTCGACGACAATTGCGATCGCTTCATACTCGTTACCGGCGATTCTGACCTCCTTCCTGCCGTAAGAGCCATCAAACTCAGATTCCCCAAGAAAAAGCTGATTCTTTACGTGCCAGCCACCAGCGCAATCAGGGGTGCGGCAACCGAGCTGCGCGGCGCTGTTGACAAAGACAAAACGCTCCCCCAGGGTCTACTGCGTCATTGCCATTTCCCCGCAAAACTACCCGATGGAATGGGCGGACACATTGAGAAGCCCTCCGGCTGGTGACCCGGTCAAATTAGGACACTACCCTTAGTCGCAATGACCTTGATCATACCCGCCCGTGGATGGTACCATGGCCGCCACCACCGGTAGGGTAATAGACTGGCCCAAACGGCGTAACCTCAATGATTGTAGACTGTTTTACGCACACATGGGAGTCGGACGACCAGCTTGGACGCTGCGTTCCGACCCGTCGTAGCGACTCCCTCGAAGCCTCGCAGGGTGACGTGAGCTCCTATGGGGCCGGGCCCACACGGCACTGGGCCGCCGCCGAACCCGTCGACGTGACGATCGTGCTGGGCTTCACGAGCAAGTACCTCGGCGCGGATATCCCGAACGATCAGGTGGCTGCTTACGCTTCCCAGCATCCCGATCGCGTGATCGGCTTCGCCGGGATCGATCCGAGCAATCCGAAGGAGGCTATCGCCGAACTGCATCGGGCCCATAATGAACTTGGCATGTCGGGCGTCGCGGTCGCACCTGCCGCCCAGGACTTCCACCCGAGCAACTCACTGGCGATGCTCGTCTACGCGGCGGTGGCCGAGCACAACCTGCCCATCCTGTTTCATACCGGCGTCTACGTGGCGTCGGCCACGAAACTCGAGTACGGCCGGCCGGTCCTGCTCGACGAAGTGGCCCGCGAGCTTCCGGATTTGAACATCGTCATTGCACATATGGGCTATCCGTGGATAAGCGAAACGATCGTCCTGCTGGCCAAGCACGATAACGTCTACGCGGAGATAAGTGGGCTGTTGCACCAGCCGTGGCAGGCGTATCAGGCGTTGCTCTGCGCCTATCAGTACGGTGTGATGGACAAGCTACTCTTCGGCAGTGGTTTCCCGAGTGCGGCTGCGTCCTATTGCATCGAGGCGTTGTACAGCATCAACCACTTCGTGCATGGCACGAACCTGCCCACGATCCCGCGCGAACAGCTCCGCGGCATCGTCGAACGCGAAGCGCTGTCACCGCTCGGCATCGCCGACCGGCTGACGCAACCGCAACTCCAACCGGCCTCGGCCATCATCGAGGACGAACCCGATGAGATGTGATACGACGTGTCATTGACTCGCTGTGTGAATCACAGCGTGAGCGACATCCCAGCCCGTGGTGCCCCCAACGCCTGCCGCGCTCTTCATCTTTCATCCTTCACCTTTCACCCTTGCCACCCAATCCCCAATAGAAGGAGCCCGGCGAGTGTCACCCACCAGGCTCCGTGATTGAACCGGCTTATCCATGGCCCGCAACGATGGATCCAGCGTTAATCGGGTGGACTCGGCCACTCACGAACACGGTCCATCGCATAGTGGAACTCCGTTACCGCATCGCGGATTAGACTAACCGGGTCTACACTGTGGGAAGCGAGCGTATCCTCGGGTGTTGCAAGCACTCCTGTCGTCTCGTGACTGCGATCTTAGCCAACTTTATGTGGCCTTGTGATCACGAGCCAGGAGCCGTTCACGCTAATCTGCGCCGAGCATGCAACCGCCGCGTCTGCTCAATGAGGCAATGAGCGTGTCACGTTCGTTTGAACTGTCGATCGAGATCGGCCTTGGTGAGGCGTAACATGGTCGGTCGACCGTGCGGGCAACTGCTCGACCTCTCGATCAAATGCCGCTGCTCAAACAACGCGTCGATTTCCTCAGGGGTGAGCGGATCACCGGCTTTGACAGCGGCCTTACACGCCATCATGCTGAGGATATCGTCGATCAACGCATCGGTTTTTGTCACACCGGCCTGCTGAGCGAGCCGGTCAAGCAGGTCACGCATGAACGAGACCACGTCGGTGTCCTTGAGGAGTGAGGGGAAGGCGTGCGCAGCCACGGCGTCAGTGCCCAATGGTGTCACTTCGATGCCGAGCCGCTCGAGCAATTCCGTATTGGCTTCCAACAGCGCCGCCTGCTGTGGCGTGACGGGGATTGTCTCGGGCAGCAGCAGCCGCTGAGACTCGAACGAGCCGTCGGTGATGCGCCGGCGAAGCTGCTCATACAAAACCCGCTCGTGCAGTGCATGTTGATCGACGATCACGATCCCGTCCTCCGTCTCCGCCACCAGGTACAGGTTGTGCATCTGAACCGCGCGGGATCGTGACGTAGCGCGCGGTGTCTCACCGGATAGGAAATCCGTCAGCGGAGGCTCCGACCGCGGCCCTGTGGGCGGCGTCGGTTCGGGCGTACCGTACAATGACTGCCACAATCGGCCCGCGTCCATCGACGGTTGCGACATACCTGCACTTGATCCTGGCACCGCACCGCTAGACGTCGGGTACGCAGAAACGCCGGATTCGCCATGCGAGGCCGGTTGAATCGGCGTCGTTGATTTGAGGACAGCCGCCATCTCATGACGCACGCGATCCTGCTCCTGCTCACTGATTGGTTCCCGTGTCCGGCCGGTTCGCAGGGCCGGCGTCAGGTCACACCGCTGGAACGTCTCACGGAGCGCGCTGAGCACATGCGAATGAATCAGGCGCGAGTCGGCCCAGCGAACCTCGATCTTGGTCGGATGCACGTTCACGTCCACGCTGGACGGGTCCACGGTGAGGAACAGGAAGACCACGCCGTGGCGGTTGGGCTCCATCAAACCGCGGTACGCCTCTTTGATCGCGTGCTGAATGTACCGGTCGCGAATATAGCGGCCGTTGACGAAAACGTACTGCCACTGCGTTGTCGCTCTCGACTGGTCCGGCGGCGCCGCATATGCTTCGAGCTCCACGCCACGTTCGCTTCGCTCAATCATAAGCAGGGCCGACGCCAGCTCCGGGCTGTAGAACTTCGCGATGCGCTCCAGGCGCGTCCCGCAGCTCGGCACCCGCTGCGTCACCCGCCGGTTGTTGGTCAGCTCAAAGGCAATCGCCGGACAGGCCAGCGCTACACGCGCAAGCCGCTCGTTAACGTGTCCCACCTCCGTGGACGATCCGCGCAGGAACTTCCGCCGTACCGGCACGTTGAAGAACAGGTCGCGGATCTCGACCGTGGTGCCCGCCGGGCTGCCGGCCGCTTGCGACAGCTCCAACCGCTCCGCCGCCACGCGGACCTCATGTCCCTCGCCGGCGTCTGGTCGACGCGAGACGATCCGCAATTTGGAGACGGCTGAGATGCTCGCCAGAGCCTCGCCGCGAAAGCCCATCGTGGCGATCGAATATAAATCCTCCTCGACGGCGATTTTACTGGTTGCGTGCGGTGTCACCGCAAGGCGTAGCTCGTCGGGCGACATCCCGCATCCGTCGTCGGTCACCCGGATAAGCTGCTTGCCGCCGTCCTCGACCGTGACGGCAATTCTGCTCGCTCCGGCGTCTTTCGCGTTTTCCAGCAACTCCTTGACCACGCTCGCGGGGCGTTCTATGACCTCACCGGCTGCGATCTTCCTGACAAGAAGATCGGGTAGGACCCGCAAACGACAATCGTCACTCATCCGCCACCACCTTCGGATCGGCTCTACCCGGTACGGACAACCGCCACCGCGCTTAGGCATATCGACCCTACACGAGTATAATCCTCGGCGGTGGTTGGATCAAAAAGGCGTGAACGACACACGCTGCTGTGATCCATTTGGAGTGTGTCGAATCTCAGCGGTAAAGCCAAGACGATCCAACATAATGTCCTGTGAAGTGCAGCAACGCGAGGGACAAATAACAGCCGCGAAACGGTCGGTCCTGTTCCGCATCGATCCGCCCTCGATGGGCACCGACGTCCAGACTCAATACGAACGCATTGCCGCAGCCGGGTTCGACGGCGTTGAGCTGCCTTTGGAACCTGCTGCAACGGGCTCCGTCGTGGAAACGCGGGCGCGTCCCGATGGCGGGGTGCTGCCGACACATGCTGTTGCGGCCCGCTGCAGCACGTGCGACATCCAGGCTGCGTTGAAGGAAGTAGGTACGCTGATCCATTGGGCAACCGGGCTTCGTGCTCAGTTCCTGAATCTGACAATCCCGCCGCTTGCCCGAACCCATGGTGACGACGGATTCGCATCGTACCAAGACGCGCTCAATTTCGCCTATGAATTGCTGCATCATGCCCGTTTCGACGCGGAGGCCGCCGGTGTGGTCGTCGCGTTGGAGGCCGGCGCGAACGGCTGTCTTCTCTCGCCGGTTGAGCTCCGCGAGATCATTGACGCCGCGAATTCGTGGGCTGTCGGTGTGTGCATCGACGTCGCGCGCATCGGGCGGATCGGCTCACCCGCGGACTGGCTAAGAATACTCCGGGCTCGAGTCCACGCCGTACGCGTAAACAGCGATTACTTGCACGACCGACCGGACCAATCGACGCGCGTCGAGCCGATCAATCCCGCGCTTATCGCCGAAGCCCTCGACGAGATTCAGTACGATCGGATCGTAATCGCAACCGGTACGGGCGACCCGGCCCCAATCCGCGCGAATCTCATGAACCTCGGCTGCCCCATGCGCCAATCGACCCGCGGAGTGAGTTGATCGGACCGGGTCACGATAATCGTCGCACTATCTGTGAAACACGGCACTGGCAATCACGCGAATTGGATGCCTGCCGCCTCCGACTCGGAGCTTCACAAACGTAGTTTATCCGGTGACAATCCGTTCATGCGAGGCCCCGGTGACGGTTTTGAAGAACAGGCGATTTCCACCGACCCCGCCGCCAAGCGCGGCACGGTCACGGTTATATGCGGCTGCATGTTCAGCGGGAAGACCTCCGAACTGCTACGGCGCCTTACCCACTTCTCCCCATCGTCGACACTCGTGTTCAAGCACGTGATCGATCAGCGCTATCAGGCCGATGCCGTCGTGTCGCATGACGGTGGAGCGCGATCCGCCATCCAAATCTCGTCAGCGAATACGATCGGAGATCATCTTCGACCGGGTATCACGGTGGTTGCTGTCGACGAAGCGCATTTTTTCGACCTCGATCTGGTGAACGTCACGCGCTTGCTGGCCGATCGCGGATATCGTGTCATCATCACGACACTTGACCGGAGCAGTTGGGGGCGGGTCTTCCCCGTTGCGGAGCAGCTCTACGCCATGGCTGATGAGCCGGTCGTCCTGCACGCCGTCTGCGCCCGCTGCGGCGCCGTCGCGGATCACACGCAGCGGCTCACGCCGATCGTCGATGGCAACATGGTCGGCGGCCCCGAAAGCTATGAAGCCCGTTGCGAAAAGTGTTGGTCCCCACCCCCGGAACCGTCCCCTGACAACAGGTCGTAATAAGCGTAAGCAAAACCATACGCCGCGCCGGCCCTACGCCGATCCGACGGGATCCCAGATGATTGCGGCGGCGTCGAACACCGGTCCTTCCGTGCAGCACAGTCGATACCGCCACCCGTCCGGATCAGCGTCATCCTGAACCGCAGTGACACATGATTGGCACAAACCCAGGCCGCACGCCATGGATCGCTCCATGCATACGTAACACTCGATACCCCGCACGACGCAGTACCTCGCTACGAACCGCATCATCGGCTCCGGACCGCAGGTGTACACGACAAGCTCATCCGAAGGGACGGGATCGGCTTCGTGGTAAATCGCCATCGCCGAGCCGATGTGCCCGTGATAACCAAGTGAGCCGTCGTCCGTGCTGATCACCGCAGCCGCATCGCTTCGCGCGAACTCGTGGCAGCAGAGCGTAGCCCGGGCGGCATCACACGCGGGTGAAACGCTCGGGTCCAAGGTGACAGCCAGCAGATCAGCCGTCCGCGCCCCGTAGAATGCGATCGTACGCTTGCCGGCCTTGTGAAGCGCCTCCACCAGCCAGAGCGTCGGCGGCAGACCCACACCGCCGGCGACCAGCCACGCAGCAGGTTTGCGGTTGCTGATCGTAAAGCCGTTACCAAGCGGTCCGAGAACATTGAAACGCTGCTCAACGACAAGCGATTCCATCCAACGGGTCGCCGCTCCAACGACCCGGTAGATGACGTCAACATTCACGCCGTCAGGGCGACGTTGCAGGCCGGCAATGCTGAACGCCCGACGCAGCATCGGCGAAAGCGAACCGGTTGCGCCGCCGTCGGGCTGTAAGCGCGTGTCCGACTCCCAACTGTGATGCCCGCCCGATGAATCGCCCTCGGGACGCAGGTGAACAAACTGACCTGGAACCGCCTCGGCAAATGCATCCACGCGGAACGTCAACCGGTAATGCTCCCGACACAACAGGTCATTGGCTATCACGCTTGCGGTCTGAATGATCGAACTTGCGCGATTGCTGTTTCCGCTCTCGCTTGGAATGGTCCAACTCCTCGACGGGTCCGCCGCGCTACGCGCGCCAAAAAACTTCCGGGACCGGAGCATAGCCACGATCCCGGAAGTCCGCCACGGCAAAGAACGCCGCATTATCGTTTGACACGCCGCACCGCTCATGCAGTCCACCAACAACAACGTGCGGCGAATCGTTTATCGAGCGTTTCTTCTAACTCAAAGACTGCCACGTGTCAACGATCTTTTGGCTCAAAATCACAATATGAAAGGTTACGCAAGCTTCTATTTTACAATAGCTTACAACACGTGAAGTGAAAACGTTATTGTGAAACCCAGGCAGTTGATCACCGTCCCATCCGTATCGACATGTGGCGCATACAATGGCCCAGGCCTGGGCCGTGCATCCTCCGTACACGGCATTGAGTCGATCATACACGGCGTAACTCCAGCACCCGCCTAACGTTACAAAAGCGTTCCAGATGCGGAACTGGAACCAGCCATCGCTCGTGTCGCACTACGGCTACACGCCGACTAAAATGCGCTGGCGGACAACCGGCACCAAAGGACAAGCTGTCATGGCCCAGGAAAACCCGAACCGGCTGGTGGAGTGGCTTCAACTGCTTCGCGGGCACGTACCGGTCATCCGGCAGCGTTTCGAGGGCTGGGTTTCGGCCATACGCGAAGAGCCGATGCTGATCTGGCAGACGGCAGTGGTGCGGTACACGGTCTATGGCCTGGGCGTTGTGGTATTGTTGTGGGGGGTATCCACGATTGCGGGCAGCCTGGTCCCGTCGCCCCCGGCGAATGCAAGACCCGAAGCAACCAAAGCCGACTTCCATATCGTCTGCTCGAACCCTGACTGCGGGTACCATTTTGTGATCCATCGGGAGTTCGGCTTCCGCAAGTTTCCGGTCGTTTGTCCAAAGTGCGGGAAGAGTACCGGCGAGCAGGCGCGGCGCTGCAACTCAGAGACCTGCCGGGGCCGTTGGGTCGTGCCGAAGAAAGTGGACGACGAGTTGTGCTGTCCCATATGCGGTGCTAGGTTTGAGTGATGCCGATTGCCTGCGACGTCACGCTAAGATTCCAAGGCGCCCGCGTGCGCGTCGGTATGCGTATCGCGTATGACCAAGCGTAACCGAAGCATTACTGCCGGGGACGAATTCTCAGCGGACTGAGGGATGGTTTCGACGGGCGCCGAATCGGACCGAGGCGCGTATAGCGGATGACAGAGATGATGACGAGTTTATATGTTCTTTGCGGTACGGCCGCTTCGATCGGGTTTCTGCACACGCTGTTGGGGCCCGACCACTATTTGCCGTTCTTGGCAATGTCGCGTGTGGGCGGCTGGTCACTGCGGAAAACCGTGCTTATCACACTACTATGCGGCGTGGGCCACGTGCTCAGCTCCGTTGTTCTGGGTGTTATCGGCATCGCGTTCGGCGTGGCTGTTCTCAAGCTCGAAGGGATTGAGGGCTTTCGAGGTGACCTTGCCGGGTGGCTGCTCTTGGCGTTCGGGCTGGTGTACTTCGTGTGGGGCGTTCGCCGGGCGATCCGCAACAGGCCGCACGCACATACGCACGTTCACGCGGACGGTATCGTCCATACGCACAAGCACGTACACGCCGGTGTGCATGTCCACGTCCATGACGAATCCAAGGCATCCGGGACCGGAGTTGCCACTCGAGGCGCTGCCGCCGGCTCGATGACACCATGGATTCTGTTTACGATCTTCCTCTTCGGTCCATGCGAGCCGCTGATTCCTCTGCTCATGTATCCAGCCGCCGAGGGCAGCGTTTTGGGCGTCGCGTTGGTCACGGTTGTTTTCGGCGCAGTGACGATCGGGACGATGACGACGATCGTTGTTATGGCGTATCTGGGTATTGGGTCATTGCGCTTGACTTACCTTCAGCGATACAGCCACGCGCTCGCCGGTCTTGTCGTCTTGGCCTGTGGTGCAGCCATCCAGGCGGGTTTCTAAGCTCGACTTTTGCCCTTTTTTCCGTCGCTAGGCGGCGGGGGCGAGGGCGTA
>CAZJTP010000156.1:0-10947 GCA_964548955.1 uncultured Phycisphaeraceae bacterium | reverse complement strand
GACAACTCCCACCGTTACCCGACACCAACATTGCAAACGGCTGAAGAGTTACTCCGATTGTACTTCGCTGCGGCGCCCCGATCGCTCAGTTGGTTCTTTTTCGAGCTGACCCCATCAGGAAGCCCGCCACCTCGTTTCCAAAGGATCGACGACCGTATCCGACTTTTCCAGAGTTTACACCACTCGCTGGCTCCCACGACTGGAAGATGCTCAAGAGAATCGCCAAACGTCACCGGTTGCTTTGACTTCGGGGTTGTGCCCAAAGTGGGCGGGCAATGGCTTCGTGAGCACGCCCGCGAGGCCGATCGCATCTTCCGCCTGCTCATGGGCGAGAACGTCGAAGAGCGCCGCCGCTTCATCGAAGAAAACGCCATCAACGCGAAGAATCTGGACATATAGAATATTTCCCTATTTGGCGTAGCGCATAAGGTTGCATGCCCAGCGTGGGCGATCATGTCAATCGCCACTTCGTCTGTGACTGGACCCTGACAGTAGTGGTGTGATGGTGTGGTCGGTTACCGCTGATGCCATTCAAGCGAACGTCCCCGGCAGGGCTCGAACCTGCAACCTTCGGCTCCGGAGGCCGACGCGCTATCCAATTGTGCCACGGGGACCTTGTGTCTTACTGACTCTAATCGCCGCAGGCAGCCTGTCAACAACCCACACCGCCTTTGGCTGCGGTTAGCATTCGACCGATCGCTGACCACGGTCGCATTATCAGACCGTTCTCGAGTCCGCCGGAGTGCGAATCACGTCATATGCGTTCGACGCCGTTTTCGGACGAGGTAAACACGTCACTGCCTAATAGGTTTAAGTATCGTGCATTTGGGGTTTGGTCGATGGGAAAGCGAGAGTGTCGCGCGCAGCATTCGCCTCCGGTCGGGATACAGGATCGGAAACAGGGCAGTTCACATGGCTGACGACTATCAAGGTAGCGTTCTCATTGTCGAGGATGAGGCGGAGCTTCGATTCATATTGACCGCTCACCTGCGAGCGGCCGGATTCGCCGTCCTCGAAGCGGCGGACGGAGCCGAAGCGATCAAGGTGACGACCGAGCGACTGCCGGATTTGATCATCCTGGATATCGGGTTGCCCGTGCTCGATGGGATTGCGGTCACGCGGGCGCTCAAGGCCGATAACCGCACCACTGCCATTCCGATCATCATGCTGACTGCCCGGTCGGGTACGGAGGACATCGTTCGAGGATTTGAGGCGGGTGCTCAAGAGTATCTGCCCAAACCGTTCGACGTGGCGGAGCTTCTGGCCCGCGTGCGGACCGTTCATCGGTTGTCAGTTGTCCGCAAGGACCTCGACCGTCTCAACACGCAGCTCGAGGCCGAGGTCGATACGAAAACGAGAAGGCTGCAGGTCTTATACGAGTTCATGCGGGATTTGAACCGGGCCGGTTCCCGTGACCGGATCCTCGATCTGCTCATGCGGTGTGTCGACCAGGCGACCGGTGCGAGGCGTGTCTCTCTCTTCCTCGCGGACGCGATGGGCGAATACCTGGTTTGTGAACGCGCAACGGGGATTGCCCCGTCAGTCGCGGATCGCATCCGTATCGAAGAATTGACGGGGATTACGGAGCAGGTCTTCAGGAGCGGCAAGACGCTTGCGGCCAAGACGTACGGCACCGATATGCAGCCGGATCGCATCTATGATCGTGACGCCTTTCTGAGTACTCCGTTGCTGTCCACGTCGTTGGAGACCAAGGACGGTATCATCGGCGTGCTCAACGTCACCGAGAAGGCTGAAGATTCACCCTTCTCGGAGGAGGAGATTGACTGCATTCGCTCGATTACCGGTGCGACCGCGATCGCGCTGGATAGTGTCGTTAGGCGCACGCGGCTGCAGCAGTCGGTGCGTGTTTTGCTTAAAACGCTGGGGCGCCTGGCGGAGTTTCGTGACGAGGAGACGACGCTGCACATCGAGCGGGTCACGAAGATGGCTCGCATCCTGGCCGAGGAACTTCAACGGGACGGTGACTACGTGCCGCTGGTCACCGACGACTTCGTCGAGATGCTTGTTCAGGCCGCCCCGATGCACGACATCGGAAAGGTGGGCATCCCGGACGACATCCTAACCAAACCGGGTCGGCTCACGGATGAGGAATTCCAGATCATGAAGACCCATACGGACATTGGTCGGCGGGTGCTATCTCATGCGCTGGATTCCTCCTGCCCGATTCCGTTGTTGGAGATGTGCATCGATATCGCTCACTGCCATCACGAGCGCTACGACGGTACGGGCTACCCGCGACGGCTTGTTGGGCAGGACATCCCACTGGCAGCTCGCATCATAGCTCTGGTCGACGCCTACGACGCGATCACCAGCCGGCGACGTTACAAAGAGTCCCACTCCCACGAGGAGGCCGTCGAGATCATCCGCGCAGAAGCCTGTCAACATTTCGATCCCGCCGTGGTCGATGCCTTTTTGCGATGCCGTGAGGCCTTCAGCGAGATTCGGGCACGCTACGACGAGAGCCCCGAGGCGCTTGGTGCCTTGCAGGGCTAACGCCCTGGCCAAGCGCAGCGCCGCCATGAACTAGGCATGCTCCTTGATTGCTGGTGCGAGACTCCTTTCTCGCACCATACCATCCATTCCCAAGTGGACCGAGAAGGGATTCTCGGCCCGGCGAAGAACAGATTTTCGATCCAGCGAATGTCCAACATGCCGGAGCCCGTCTTCGACGGACTTGGGCATGGCACGCCGTCTAAGTGGGGTGCGGTGTCAAACCGAACGGTCCGTCCGATCCCTCACCCCGGCGCGCGCACGGCCCTTTCGGTTCTGTCCGATATTGCTTAGGATTCTCCGGGCGTGGGGCGGTCAATCCCGGTATTGAAAAAACTACCGGAAGGGGTTGACCTGATTGTCATCCGCGCCGGCGTATTGGAAGCTGTACGTGGCAGCCGACCTCATGCAGGCCGGCAACTCCGGACTTGCTTAGGGAGGGGTGAACCTTGCCAGCCAAGCGACTGCTCGCAACCGACCTGGACGGCACGTTCATCGGCGATGACGCGGCCATGCTCAGGTTGTGGGATGTGTTGCAGGATCGCGGCGTACTGGTGGCGTTCTCCACGGGTCGACATCTCCAGTCGATCAAGGACTTCTATGCCGAGAAGCAGCGGGACGCGGATTTATCGGCGACGCGACGCGCGGACGTGTGTGTCTGCATGGTCGGCACCGACATCTACTTCCGCAACAACGGCGAATACGTGCTCGACACCGCTTGGCATGATATTGTCGCTCGGGATTGGGACAAAGAGACCATCGAGGAGATCATTCGTGCCATTCCGGAGGCACGGATGCAGGATGCTCAGTGGCAGTCGCCGTTCAAGAGTAGTTACTACCTCGAGGAGAACGTCGAGGCGAGCCTGGCGGAGATCCATCAGCGGCTTGAGCGAGCGGGCGTTCGCGCAAAGGTCGTGTACTCCGCCGGCCAATTTCTAGACTTCCTCCCGATTCTCTCGGGCAAGGGTGAGGCCGTCCGGTTCGTAGCCCGGCAATGCGGTGTGGCGCCTGAGAATGTCATCACGAGTGGAGACACGGGCAACGATCTGGACATGATGCGACCCGAACTCGGATTCAAGAGTATCGTCGTAGGCAATTCAGCCGAGGAGTTGAAGGCGTTTCAAGCTCCCCACGTGTACCACGCCCGCGCTTTTTACGCCGCGGGGATCCAGGAAGGGCTGGAAGCACATGGGTGGCTTTGAATAGAATAGTAAGGGCCCACCCGGGGAAGGGAGTTCACGGGCGCTCCCGACGAAGTTTTAGACGGTTGTCGTAGTCGTAAGGAACACTGCCGATGATGGCGACGGGGAATCTGTCTACGGATAACGCGCACGAGCGCTTCGCACGTAGCGGTCGGACGCACGTGCTGATGATCACCAACCACGGGGTGCACGAGTGGAAGGTGGTCCCCGGCCTGCCCGATACCGGCGGGCAGAACGTGTACGTCAACCAGTTCGCCGAAGCTCTGGTCGCCCAGGGCTACCGCGTGACCATCGCCAACCGCGGCGGATATCCACACCCAATGACCGACCGGATGCAGACCGGAGTGGTTTATCATCCGTCCGGCTACGCGCGGATCATCTACCTCGAAGACGGCCACCCCGAGTTCGTCCGCAAGGAGGACATGGACGAACAGTTGCCGAAGCTTGCCGAAGATCTTACCCGTAAGGTCCGCCGGGACCGCGACACGTATGACCTGATCATCTCGCACTACTGGGACGCGGGCAAACTGGGTGTGATGTTCAATGAATCCAACGGTGTCCGAGTGCCGCACGTCTGGGTTCCCCATTCGCTGGGCGCGTTGAAGAAGCGCAACATGGATCCGTCTACGTGGGCCAACCTTCGTATCGACGAGCGGATCGCCCACGAACGGGAGCTGCTTAAGTCGCTCGACGGCGCCGTAGCCACTTCGACCGCAATTCGGGACACATTCCGGGACGACTACGGATACGTAGCCCGCCACTTCCTGCCGCCATGCGTGGACGAGGCCCGCTACCGCCCGCGACCGGCCAAGGAAGTCGAACCGATTTGGACGTTCCTTTATGAGCAGTCCGGGCTTCGCGTCGAGGAACTCAAGGGACGCATTATTGTCACTGAGATCAGCCGGACCGACAAGACCAAGCGCAAGGACGTTCTGATCGACGCCTTCGCCAGGGTCAAGAGAGAAGTCCCCGAGGCGCTGCTGCTGGTCTCCATTGATCCGCACGCCAAGGAGCTGTGCGAGTCGTTGTTGGGGCGTATCGTCGGGCACGGTTTGGTGGACGACGTGATCGTCTTGGGTTCGGTCTGGGACGAGCTGCCCCTGATCTACAACGTCACGGACGTCTATTGCACTCCCTCCGTGATGGAGGGATTCGGCATGAGCGCCCAGGAGGCCGCCGCCACTGGCAAGCCGGTCGTCTCGTCGAACCTTGTCCCGTTCGTGTGTGAGTACCTGCTCGGCGCCGACCCGGAGCGCGTCGCATTGGATCACCAGGGTCCGTCCAAGGAACTGCTCTTTGGGGAGGCCGGCGTGGTCGTGCACGCCGACTTCGTCGAGGGATTCGCCGCCGGCATCTCCCGTTTGCTGGGCGATAACGACGAACGCCGTCGTATGGGCGCCAAAGCGCTGGAGATTACGATCCCTTATTTCACCTGGCGCCATTTGACCAAGAGCCTTTTGTCCGATCTGGATGTGCCTCCCGAACCGAAGGTGGCGCACGTTGGTGAGCGGTTCACCGCGCCGCAAAAATCGCTGGCGGAGTCGCTAGTGGAGACCTGGGCCGCCCAGGGACGGGACGGCTTTTTATTGACTGATCCCGCCCAGATCGAGATTCCGGTGCGCGAGGCCATCGATCATCGTTGCGACGTGACCTATCGGTTTCGCTGGATGCCTCACCGCGAGGTTCGCGGCGATGTGTCCGAGCTGGAGCGTCGGGGCATCCTGAATCCGCACCGCGACGTGAGTAAGCTGTTCCGCGACCCGCGCGAGCAGAACGGACGACACTGTTTCCTTTGCGCCCGGAACATCGCCGAGTGCCATCCGATGGAAATGCTGGTGCCCATGAAGTTGGCGGGGCGCGATTACTTCGCCGGTGCCAACTTCGCCTGGATCGAACCCGACCACTTCACGGTAATGGCCGCCGAGCACGTGGATCAGGTGTACTCACGCCAGGTGCTGGAGGCGATGCTCGACTTGCATTTGCAGACGGACGGTCGATTCCGCGTGCTGTTTAACGGCCTCGGCGCCGGGGCGAGCATCACGTGGCACTTGCATTATCAAATCACTACCGCGCCGATGCCGATCGAGCGGCTGCAACCGGGTGGCGAAGTCCACTATCCGACTGCGGTGTCCCGGTTCCTGCAGAGCTGCGACGGCCTCGAGCGGGCCCACGCGATAGCTCAGCGCTGGCTCGATGCCGACCCGCAGCAACACAGCATCAACATCCTGGTCGCCCCGACGGGTAGCGATCCGTGCATATTCGTGTTCCCGCGCGACCAGCGACACTCATCGGCTTCGGGAATGGGCCTGGTGGGCGGTTTTGAGGTGGCGGGCGACATGGTCCTCAGCTCGCGGAAGGAGGAGGAGACGTTCCTTAACGCCTCCGTCGCAACGGCCCGCGAGATTCTCAGCCAGATCCGGCCCCCAGACTGGACCTCCCGCGCAACTACGTGACGAAGCGTTGGCACCAGGGTGCGTTCATCCGGGTACCACGAAGAATCCACACGTCTCTGGGCGCCGACAGCGTGGGAGATTCCGCGCGTTCGTTTTAGTTCCGAATCGGGAACACCGTCTTCGGTTCGACAGGTGGACGCCCACGGATGGTTGTCGATTTCTGTTGCCCCCTACTTACAATGCGTCGCGTTTTGATCGAAGGGACTTGCCACCAGACCGGTACGTGCTATTCTGTATCACCGGCGCGGCTTTTCGGCTGGCGTGTACGCACGTTGTCTGGCAGCCTGAGTTGATTCCCACGCATGGAGGTTGTCCACGTGGCAAGATACCCGACGTACCCGAGAAGAAGGCGAAGATGGTCCCGGCCAGGTCTGCTGCTGTTGGCTGCTGTGTCTCTCGCTGTTGGTGTCTGGTGGACCTTCCTGCGCGAGGAATCGCCTGCATCCGTGGAGGGGAGGCTTGCCCTGGGACCGCAGCCCGTGCTCACGACCAATCGGCCGGAAATCGTCCCGGAATCCACACCGCGCCCCGGTGTTTCGGAGAAGGGCGAGACGCCGGACCTCGCAACGCTGGTGGACTCTACCGGCTCGGGTGTCCAACGGGCTGAATCGCTTGTGGCTGCGGGCAAACAGGCGCTGGAGCGTGGCGAGCTCGTTGTAGCCCGTACCTATCTGAGTGAGGCGTTGCGTCTCGGAGTCGAGGATCCGGAGCTCTCCCTGGTTCGGGCCGAGCTGATAAGGATCGGCAACGAAACGATCTTCTCACCCCGCACCTTCGAGAACGATCCCCTGGTTTCCCGGTACGTGATTCAACCCGGCGACGTGCTCGGGAAGATTGCGAAGGCGAATGAGGTGTCGCCCGATCTGCTCGCCACCATCAACAACATCCCCGACGTGAACCGCATCCGGGCGGGTCAGACCATCAAGATCATCACCGGCCCCTTCCACGCGGTAGTGCACAAACGGTCCTATACGATAGATGTGTACCTCGGCAGCACGTTTGTGAAGCATTTCAAGGTTGGGCTGGGTGTGGACGGCAGCACGCCGACGGGTGAATGGTGCGTCGGCACGAAGCTGATGAACCCGACGTACTACCCGCCGCGTGGCGGGCGGATCGTTGCCGCCGATGACCCCGAAAACCCGCTCGCGGAGCGCTGGATCAGCTTGGTGGGTGTCTCGGGAGAGGCCGCCGGCCAGCACCGCTACGGCATCCACGGAACCATCGAACCGGAGTCGATCGGGCAGAGCGTCTCGCTGGGCTGCATCCGTATGTACAACGAGGACGTCGAGGCGCTGTACACTTACCTGATCGAAAAGCACTCGACCGTGACGGTGCTCGACTGACAGCCTGAATCAAGATCGCTGGAACAATTGTCGTCGTTATACAGCGATACGCGGGGTCAAAGCCCGCGCGGAGCACTTCAGGGCGGGCACGGGCATGAGGCGACCAATACGTTCGCAACCCAATGTGACAAGTTTATGTCGTTTATCGAAGCCTCGGCGGCGTCTCCCATTTCTTGGGGACACCGCCCTGCCCGACGTGAGTGAGCAATGACGGCATCACATGACGATCAACCATCGTACCTGCATGGCGCGGAGGTGTCCGAGCAGACGCGGTTGGAGGCTCAGGCGAAGCTGCTCGGTGGGGCTGAGTTCCTGCCGGCGCTGCGCCCAGGCATGCGGATTCTCGAGGTCGGCTGCGGCACCGGAGCCATCGCGCGTGAAGTCGCAGGTCGAGTCGCGCCCGGCGAGGTTGTCGGCGTCGATCGTGAGGAACGCCAACTGGGAACCGCCAGGCGGCTCGCAACCGACCAGGGCGTCAAGAACATGCAGTTTCGATCGGGCGAGGCGTCCAAACTGGACTTCCCCGGTGGCGAATTCGACGCAGCCTACTGTCGCTTCGTGCTCGAACACGTCGCGGATCCGCTCGCCGTCGTCCGGGAGATGAAACGCGTCGTCAAGTCAAGTGGCTGGGTGTGTGCCTATGAGTGGGCGAATGAGTGTGACGTCTGCTATCCGGGCTCGCCGGCCGTTCGGGAGGCCTGGATGGCCATCTACCGCTTTCAGGAAGCGCACGGCGGCGATCCATGGATCGCTCGCAAGCTGTACGGGATCTTTCTTCAGGTTGGGCTCGACGACGTAAAGGCCGAGGGGAGCGCCTGGACCGTCACTGCCGGTGAGCAAGAGAACCTCCGGTTGTTCGTTGAGGGAGCGCGGGAGATTACCCGTCAGACCCGCGACGGGCTGCTGAGCGAACACTTTGTATCCGAAGAACTTCTTGCCCAAGCCGAGCAGGAGTACCGGCAGCTTCTGGATTGCCCGCATACGTTCATTGTGGCCGGCTTCTGCCGCGCGATTGGCACCAAACCATTATAGGAAGACTCCGCAGGTGGCGGATTGCGCTCAGCGCTCTATCAAGGGTGTTGGGACCGGGACGTAGCTAATCAGCGCCGCCGAAACAGCACGACACCGCCGAGGAGCATAAGGAGCAGCGAGGCCGGCTCGGGGACGGCAAGCCCGCTGATCCCGACGCCCGTGATCGTCGGGGAAAGAGTCCCAACCAGAGCATGCCCGCCGGTGAAGAGGTCGACGGTGTACAGTTCGTTGGAGCCGGGAGCAGCGCCGCCCGGTCCGGATGTGGTGAAGTAAGCCGTATCGTCCGCGACGGTCATTCCGCCCACCCCACCGACAACGGGATCGATGGCTGCGATCAGCGTGGTTGACGCATCCGCTGGATCAATCGCCAGAAGTGCGTTGCTGATTCGATCGAGACCTACGAGCATCGAGTCGTCCCGCCACACCATTGCGTTGATGTCGTGGTTGCCGTCACCAATGGGGCCGATGTTCGTGGCTCGACCTGTCATAATGTCCACGGTGAACAGCTCGGATTCCATGTCGCTCTCGTGGTTGGTGCCGTAGACAGTACCGCCAGGCGCGAAGACCAGGGAGCCGTCGAAAACGAACCCGACATCGAGAGGTCCGATCTCGGTCGTGCCGAAACCGACTGGGTCGATCACGTACAGTGTGGCGTCCGCGCCGGTGGTGAATCCGTAAAGGAATCCGTCTGGTCCAAGCTCAAGGCTCCCAAAACCTGGCATTCCAGTGCTTCCGAGCCACGACGGCGTTGCGTCCGCAGTCGAGATTTCAAAGAGGTCGCCTGTTTCGGCGTCGATGCCGATCAGGTCGAACCCGGACACGCTCGGCGCGATAAAAGCCGCGGCAAACAAAACGGCACTTGCCACCTTCGCGGTAGCGTTGATCGGCTTCATGATTGGCTCCCACAAACACTCAATAAGAAAGCTGTAGTCAGACTTTTTCGATCTCACTGGCAAGGGGCAGGATTAGACTTTCTCTCCCCTCCAACTCCAGTCTATTACGTCGGTTTGCCCTTGGTCAAATCCCTAAAAAATTATAATGTGCCCGCGCGCGATAATGGGCATCGGACGCGAACGGCTTGACAATCGAAGTTGGAATGCTGCCGAGAGCGTGGAGCCATCATCAAGGTTGAAGAATGAGGATTGAAGGATGAGTCAGGCGGATTGGTCGCGTCAACCCGCGAGTCTGAGCTGATGCGCTGAGGTTTCGAAGGACGTTCCAGTACACTGTGACTGTCCTTGAGGCAGAGCAGGTAAATTTGGGCGTCCGGTAGCGTTTCGTTTTGTGTCAGGTTTAGGGACCTCTTGAAGCGCGTTTCTCGGCCGGAGGTGGCTATGGTCTTCGGTTTCGCCGATTACGCCGCCGCAGCATTAAGTGTTACATGGTCTAATGCAGCCTCGCATTATGTGCGGGCTTTTTATCGGCTGCGCGAGGCACAATGGCGGGAGTGTTCGACGCTGTCCCTCGATAGTGGGCCTACCATAATCGGATGGTTTACTACGGGTCGAGACGGTGGGGTCGCCGGCTTTGGCTCGGTCACGCCGGTCGGTTTGCCTGCTGGGCTTGTCCGTTGGCGAAATTCGCATTGTGCGCTTGTGTTATCGGTGGAGGCGAAGTAGAATGGGCGGGTTCGAGGTTTTGGAGGGATGGAGGAGTGAGGGGCTTTATGCTCCTTGCAAATCGCTCCCTGTCAATTGTGGTGGGTATGTGGAGAGGGATTGTCGGCGGTAGAGTTTGTTGTCCCTGCCTTTGTATGTTCCGGTGGTTCAGAGTTCTGTGCGCACCCGGGCGGTCGCCAGGTGAGTCGCGTGGCGGAGTGCCAATCGGTGACGCATAGTGGCATTTGTGCCTAGGATGCAAAGGCGCACGGGCTTTTGGATATGGCGTAAGGGTGTGACGGAATGCGGGCGGGGACGTACCGCCGCGCATGTTGATATGACCTGAGTGTCGAGGAGGTGTCAGGACCTGTTGAGGTGGAAACAGGATTAAGGGAAGAGTGTCAGTGTGGGCGAAGATTACTGGTCATGGCCACCTACCGTCGGGGTGCGGCTCCCTATGGCGGTGGAGTGTGGTGCTGGCCGTTGTTGTGGTTGGTCGGAAATCAGGCGGCGTATGTAGAGGCCGTCGTGCCTATTTAGGAGGTTTGGAACTATGAGAGCGTCTAACGGTTCGATTCGATGGCGCCCGATGGTGGGCGTCTTGGCCATGGGAGTGTTTGCCTTCAGCCTCACGCTTCAAGGTGAGCCTAGGGCAAAGCTAATGAAAGGGCAGAGTGATAAGGCCGGAGGGGCGCCGGTGTCCTCCAGGGCGAACGTGGAACAGGCTGTCAGGATTGGCCCTGGAGTTCCCAGCAATCTTCGGATTCTGCCGCCGGTCGTGGTGGACTATCGGAATGATCCTACGTCG
>CAZJTP010000155.1:0-10948 GCA_964548955.1 uncultured Phycisphaeraceae bacterium | reverse complement strand
CCGAACAACGCTTGCACCCTCCGTATTACCGCGGCTGCTGGCACGGAGTTAGCCAGTGCTTCCTTCGGGGCTGGTCAGTGTTCCTAACCCCTGACAGCAGTTTACATCCCGAGGGACTTCTTCCTGCACGCGGCGTCGCTCCGTCAGACTTTCGTCCATTGCGGAATATTCGTTGCTGCAGCCACCCGTAGGTGTCCGGACCGTGTCTCAGTTCCGATGTGTCGGTTCACGCTCTCACGCCCGATACCCGTCATAGCCTTGGTGAGCCGTTACCTCACCAACAAGCTGATAGGACATGAACCGCTCCCAGACCGTCTGAGCATTTGCCCGTAGGACCATGCGATCCCGCGGGGTCATCGGGTATTACCGGCACTTTCGCTAAAGGACCGAAGTCCGCCGCTATCCCCGTGTCCAGGGTACGTCATCCATGTATTCCTCACCCGTTCGCCACTAACATACCCTTCCGTTTCCTTCCAGGTACGTCCGTTCGACTTGCATGCCTTAGCCACGCCGCCAGCGTTCGTTCTGAGCCAGGATCAAACTCTTCACTTAAAGTTTGCTTCCGATCATCCCAATCCTACAAAGAGGACTGGGATGCCAGATTCAACGCAGGGCTCTCATTCAAAACGTCCGTGAGAATGAAAGCCGCCGGCTTTTAAGCAAAACCGGCCAAACATATCGATCCTGCCCTGCCTTCACGGACATGGCAGCGCCGGACCTCACATCCTCACGACGACAAACCTGTTCACTTGTCAAAGAACATCTTGCCGCCACAACCTGCGGCAGAGTAGGGATATTAACACCAACATTAAGACTGTCAACCTCTAGAATCGACACAATTCCCACAGATATTAAGCGTGAATCACACCCGTATTGTATCACTGTAAGAAAGTGGCGGCTGTAACCCAACCGTTGCCATATCAGCAGACCGCCGATGATTCATGGGCTGACAGTTTTACGCTGTGAGCGGGTTACCGTGCCCTGTGTCGCCACCCGTAGTGGTGAAACGCTCATCACCGCCTGATAGTATGCCGAACCGGGCGCGGTCATCCCCCTTTTGGATTTCGCCGTGCAGCGTTCTGCGCTTCGGACCATCCTGTTTGTAGCGTTCGTGGACCTGGTCGCGTTTGGCCTGATCATTCCGCTTCAAGCCAACTACGCACACCGGCTTGGTGCCACGGGGCTGACGTTTGGCTTTTTGGTCGGCGTCTACGCGCTGATGCAGTTCGTGTTCAACCCGATCCTCGGGCGCTGGTCCGATCGGATTGGTCGTCGTCGCGTGATTATGATCTGTGTCGCGGGCAGCGTGGTAAGCCATGCGTTGCTCGGGGTGGCAGACCTGGCATGCTCGCTTCCCCTCCTGTTTGTTGCGCGTACGCTCGACGGCATTACGGGTGCCAACATAGCGACAGCACAGGCGTACATCGCGGACATCACAACGTCACAAGAACGGGCGAGGGGGATGGGGCTGTTCGGCGCAGCCTTCGGTCTGGGCTTCGTGATCGGACCTGCGTTGGGCGCAGGGCTTGTGGATATTGGAAACCGAGTCAGCGGGCCGATGTTCGGCACCGCGTGGCCGGCGTTCGGCTCGGCCGTGATCGCGGGAATAGCCGTGTTTCTGGTCTGGCGCTATCTGCCAGAGCCAAGGCGCGAGGTCGGCGCGCCTGACACGGGGATGGCCCTGCTGAGTCTATACCGTCTACGCACATTGATGAAGAAACCGAGACTGCTCGAGCTTAACCTGCTGCTGTTTTGCGCTACCTTTGCGTTTGTGTTTCTGGAGGTGACGATCGTCTATCTTTGCATGGATGAGTTGGGGCTCAACGAACGCGGGACCGGATTGCTCTTCGCATATCTGGGGATAATCATGGTCCTCGTGCAGGGCGGTTTGGTTGGTCGATTGGTGGCAAGGTTTGGTGAGATGCGGTTGCTGTGTGTTGCGCCGTTCTTGACGGCGATTGGCTTTATGGTCATTTCGTGCATGAACTCAACTGTGGATCGTCACTTGGCGTGGATCCTCCTGCTTGCGGGCAGCGTGCCGATGGCAGTAGGGCATGGACTGACCGGGCCTAATTTAAGTGCTTTGATCTCTCGCCAAGCGTTTACTGGAGGACAGGGGGCAACATTGGGTCTGTCCCAGGGCATAGGATCACTTGCCCGCGCGTTGGCGCCACCGGTCGGTGGATACCTTTATGAGCTTGGTCCTGCTGTGCCGTACCAGACCGGTGCGGGTCTGCTGGCGGCCGTGGGATTACTCGCTATTCTAATTGCCCCGATCCAGCGGGCTGCACTGGGCCGGAGACGCTGAATTTGGGAATGCTAACACGTAGCTCACGAGGACCCACCAACGACGCCCCTCAGGTCCACCCACACGCTGGCGCAGCGGATCGCCCGGAACATGTGATCTTTGGGGCAGGTCTTTTTGTCGTGCTGATCATCGCGCTGGGACTGAGAACATACGGGCTCGGTGATCAGGATTACTGGCTTGACGAGCTTCACTCCCTGACGGACTCCGCGGGGCGGCGCTCAGATTTCGAAGCGGTGCCACATGGTGTCATTCTTAAAACCGTCCCGAGATTCACCGACCTGACGCCGGAGACCACGTGGCCAACGGTGTGGCGGGAGATGAAGGTGGACAGCCACCCGCCGACCTACTTCCTGCTGCTGCTCGGCTGGAGGTGGATCTTCGGTGACGGTGAGTTTGCGGTCCGGGTGCTGCCGACACTGTTTTCGGTGCTGTCGATCATCCCTGTCGCGTTGATGCTGCGCGCATACGGTTTGGTGCGGCCGGGCGTCTGGGCGGCCACCCTGTGCGCGGTGACGTACTGCCACATCCACATAGGCCAGGAGAACCGTCCCTACAGCCTGGGATTGCTGTTCATTTGCATCAGCTACTGGTCGCTGATCAAGCTTATCACCGGGTGGGCTGACATGGGGCGAGGTGGGCGCTGGTTGTGGAGTCTGCTCTACGGTGCAGCAGTTTATCTTGCCGTTCTGACCCACTACTTCACGGCGTTGGCGATCATTCCCCAGGCGGTGTTTCTGGCAACGCCGGAGGCCCGTCGATTCCTGCGCACGTGGACGCTCATTATTGCTGGTGCCGCATGTGTCTTTGTGCTGACGTGGGGAGGACAGTTCCTGGCGCAACTGGACTTCATCATGCACCAGGACTGGGTGCAGGAGAATCGTCCTGACCACGACCTGCGGACGGTGCTGCGAGTCACGGATCTGCCGATCCGGTTGCTGTTCACGCACGTGCGGTTTGAGATGAACTATATCTTCTCGGTAGCCGGTGCCGCGATCGTGGCTGGCTCACTTATTTCGATTTGGTTTCACCGTGCGCGGCGTGCTATTGTCTTCGCCGCCTGGTATCTGTTCCCGGTCTTGACGTTTGCGGTCATCGATACTGTGACCGACAAACAACTGCTCTCTCATGTTCGTTACACCTCCGTTGCCGTGCCGGGGCTAATCGGCATGCTCGTTCTCGCCGTCCGGCCACTCAATCGCAGACTTAGGACCGGGCTAATTGTACTGTTTGCGCTTGCGGTCGTGCTAACGCTCCAACTGCCTACGCAGACCAATCCCGAAAATGCCCGGGCGGCCGAGCTGATTGCGGAGCAACTGGAACCGGGCGATTTACTGGTTTTCGACGCGATGGATTGGCCGCCGTTTTGGACCGCCCGCATCTACCACAATGTCAGCTACTACCTGCCTGTCTATCTGGATGGACCCAATCCACCGGTCTTACTGCTGCGTGACCCGCCCAGTGAAGCGCTTAAGCAAGACATCACGGCCTACGAACGCATCGTTGTCGTCGCCCCGCGCCCCGACGACATCCCAAATCCGATTCCCAACCGCTACGAACTCGTCAACAGCACCGGGTACATCGACAAGGTTGGGTTCATCTACCTGTTCGCAAGACGCGCTACGGAGCGTCCCAAAGGAACCTGACGGGAATCGCCGTCGCAGCTCCACCTTGTGCGCCGCACGGCCAGTATCTCGTCACCCCTCTTTGACGCAAAGACTCGGGCTGCTGGAGTCGTCGGTTCTATTCACCTGTTCGGCTCATTCCTGTCCGGTTGCTCATCTCCTCCGGTAGACTCCTGCGCGAGCCGGCGGTGCGCGCGGTTCAGCAACGCCGCGGGGTAACCTTCCCGAGCAAGGATCTGCAGTGCGTTGCGCGTTTCGGCCATACCCTCGCGGAGTCGATAATCAAACGTCAAACCGGCAGACCCGAGGTCCTCACGGAAATGGTGGTTGCTAGCGGCACCATGGCGATTGGCGAGTGCAGCAAGTGCTGTTTCATGTGTAGCAACCAGGTAGAATTGCCTCGTGCCCAGCAGGTGCTCGACCAGCGCAACGGCCGCAGCCACCTGCTCAGTAGAGTTGGTACCGCGAAACGGCTCATCCACCAATCCCAAGGTAAGCCCATCGTCCGCTTGCGGAACCACCATTCGGCGCAGGTGTCTAACCTCCGCCAGGAAATAGCTCTCCTTACTGGCCAGGTTATCTGCAACACACAGATCGGTCATCAAGCGCAGAGGGCACAAAGTCATCTTCTCGGCGAGGGCCACCGTCCCGACCTGCGCAAGAAGGCAATTGACGCCGCACATACGTAGCAGTGTGCTCTTACCGGCCGCGTTCGACCCGGTGACCACCCAGAGCCGCGTACTCCGGTCCAGGTGCACGCTGTTGGGCACCGCTTGCTCCGGAGAGATCAACGGGTGGTTTCCTCGTATGATCGACAGTTCCTCACGTTCAACAATGGTCGGATAGCATGTCTCGAAGCCGTCACGCGATTCGTAGGCGAAACAGGCAAGCGAGCACAGAGCCTCGAGATCGGCTAGTGCCGAAAGACCCGAAAGGAGCGGCTCACGATTTGGCACGACGCGGTTTAGAATGGCTGCGGCGACATGGAGGTCGTAAAAAACGAGAAGGTTGGAGAGTGTATGGAAGGCACCGCCGCTCTCCGCCCAGGGTAACCGCTTGCAGAGCGAGGGTAACACATCCGGAGCTGTGACCGCTACCAGATAATGGCGAAGCCGGCCTGACAAGCCGTCATCCGGCAGGTTCTCCACTGCGTGTCTTGCTGCGTGCAAACACCCGTTCGCGGCAATGAAGAGCGCCTTGAACGGTTCGATGCACCGTCGGAGCGTTTCACGTAAGCTGCGAAGAATCATGCCGTTGAACACGGCGATCAAGAGCACGGCGTAGAGCCATTGGAGCTCTCCCATGCCCATCATGATCAGGGCATAAGACGTGACCGCGCCGGAGATTAGCGACCACGAGCGCAGGACCAAGACCAATGCCGGTCGAGAGAATGGGACGGCGCCGCGAATCGCAGCGGACAACGCATCGATATATGCATCCTGACCACGAAGGGCCGCGACACCTGCCATAATCCGGATGCGTTCACTGGCATGATGGTCCAACCACTGCACGGCTTGCTGCCGGACCTGGATGTGCTCGACGGACAGGCAGGGGTGATCCAGTATATCGCATAGCCGCCTTGCCCCAGGCGGTGTTGATGACCGGTTCAACAGGCCAAACACGCCCACAGGATCACAGAACAGATCCAAGTCCTGGCGTTCCTGCTCGGTCAACATCCAGACCGGCCCATCATCCACGGCCGGTGCCAGGGCCGCTGCGGAGTCCGTGGCAACGGCCGGTCGGTCACCGCACCGCACAAGCTCTATTCGGCCGCCGCAACGTTGCAGCGATTCCCCCACCATCAGGAGACTGCGATCGTCCAGTTCACGCCGCTCGCGGTTTATGCGGTGCCGCTTGACCGACCAGGCAAAGAGGCCTATGAACACAACCGCGACGGCTCCCAGAATCCACAGCCATTCATGTAGGAGATAGCACAAGTAGATTCCTGCGAAAAAACTGATCAGCCTGGCCCAAGACCACAGTACCTCTACACGACGTCTGCGCGTACGTTGCACATTCAGGTCAGCCTGATGTACCAGCAGCCAGTCGTGGTGGCTATTGTCCATTCATTGCTCCGCGTCCTTCGCAGGTAGCGGTGTTCGCTACCTCCGCGAGCCCCACATGGTTCAAACGCATTTCGTGGAAGCGGTGGTTGCCCGGCCGTCTTACTGAAAGGTCGGCGGCTCTGACTGCGCGTCCTCATGAGACCTAGCGTGCTCGAGAATGGCGATCATCACAACTACGCAAAGGCACTGGACAAGCAGAAGTGATGCGCTGATCCAGTCCACGCGAGGAAGGACGATCGCCGGCAAGCCGGTAGCAGCCGTCGCCAGATAGATCGTCAACACCGCACCGCGCGGCGTCATGCCGCGTTTGACCAACCGGTGCGAGAAGTGCCGCCAGTCGCCGCGAAACGGGCTTTCGCCCGCGCGAATCCTGTGGATCACGACGCTGATCACATCATACAGCGGAACAGCGAGCACCACTACCGGCACGATCACGCCCAGGGGTGTAAGACTCCGCTCGGGGTTATAGAACGTCGTGAGGATCGTGAGCACGCTCAGCAGATAGCCGATGACGAGGCTCCCGGCGTCACCCATGAAGATCGTCGCCGGTGAGAAGTTGAAAACCCAAAAGCCCATAAGCGAGCCGACCACGACCCAGGCCATCACCGGAACGAATATCTGACCGGCGTTCATGGCTGTTATGGCGAAGATGGCTGTGGCGATCGCCGCCACGCCCACACTAAGCCCATCCATGTTGTCCAGGAAGTTGAAGGCGTTGGTGATCAAAACGATCCACAGAACCGTAACCACGATCGACAGCGGCGCGGGGAGTACCTCGATCGCACGGATGCCCATCGGCCAAGCGGTAAAAAGGGCTACCGCAATCTGGGCGATGAGCTTCGGCCCGGGGCCAAGTGCTTTTCGATCGTCGATAAGACCGATGATGTGCAGTACCACCGCCCCGGACATGATCGCCAGCACCACAGGCAACTTCGACGCGATCCCGTCAAGATGCGTCTGAATCAGACCGGGCAGCCACGCGGACGGCGCTCCGTCGCGCAGCGCCCACGCAACGATCGTCCCCGCCAGAATCGGTCCGCAGATCGATGCAGTCAGAGCGATCCCACCACCGAGCGCGACGGGCTGGCGATGCTTCTTATGTCCGCTGGGGTAATCAACGAAACCGCGCCGCCGCGCCCAGGCGCGTACGACGTACGTAGCCGCCAACGAGACGATCAGCGGCCCGACAACGGCTATCGCAACGACCCAGTACATGGGCCGTGAGTGTACGGTAGGAGGCCGCATAGTGCTACCGGCTCGTGGGATAGAAACACTGTGCTGCCTGTAGGGCGGTTCGAAGCTTCCGCCCAAGGTCCTGCCATCGGAAAGAAAAGGCACCTTGACACATGTTCCCTCGTGCGACAACATGCTTGCGTCAACTTGGCAGGGCTTGCGAGGTCGGCGCGGGTATCATCGTTCGAAAGGAAGTGCCCCGGTGCGGACGTCTCGAGTATCAAAACGGTGTAAGCGGGAATCGAGTGATACCGGCCTGCTTTTTGACCTGCGTACGACGAGTGCACTCGCGCCATACGAGATCGCAAATGTTGACGCATTCGAGTGGATTGCAGAAGCCAAATCGGCCTCGATACACGCAGTCGTTACGGACCCGCCGTACGGTCTGATCGAGTACACTCCCGAGCAACTTCGGAAACTGAGAACTGGTCGCGGTGGCGTGTGGCGTATCCCCCCTTCATTCGACGGATGCCAGAGAAAACCACTTCCGCGGTTTACGGTGCTCACTGCTAAGGACCGTCAGAAGCTTCGCCGGTTTTTCGGGCGGTTGGCTGAGTGCCTGGCTCGTATCCTTGTCCCTGGCGCACACGTCTTTGTTGCGACGAATCCTCTCGTTTCCCACTTGGTATACGTTCCGTTCATCGAATGTGGATTTGAGAAGCGAGGTGAGATAATCCGTATCGTCCACACGCTGCGTGGAGGAGACCGCCCGAAGAACGCACACAGAGAGTTTGCAGAGGTCTCGGTAATGCCCAAATCCTGCTGGGAACCATGGGGGCTGTTCCGCAAACCGTGCCAGGGGCGTGTTCAGGACAATCTACGGCGGTGGAAAACCGGTGCATTGCGGCGATCCTCGGTACACGAGCCCTTTAAGGATCTAATCCATTCCTCCCCGGCCCGTGGTCTCGAAAGAGAGATCGGACAGCACCCGTCGCTCAAGCCTCAGAGGTTCCTACGACAGATCGTCCATGCCGCCTTGCCACTCGGCAAAGGAGTCATCCTCGATCCGTTCATGGGGTCCGGGTCGACAATCGCAGCGGCGTCCGCTGTCGGAGTGCGAAGCATCGGACTCGAGATCGATCCCGGCTTCTTCCGCCTTGCTGCGACCGCGATTCCCCAGTTGGCCGAGTACACACCTCCCGAGGATAGGAATGGTAAGGAAGGATGACTTCGACGTCTCAGTACCCCTTCCGCCGGGTCTCGACGTCGCTGCGATCCGGAGAACCATTGATTACGTAGAGCGTCAACTTTCTGACTTCGTCGACCTGTATTACGAGCAAGCCAACGTCTTTAGTGCGATCGTCGGCATCCTCGGAGCGAAGGCCCTGGATGCGGTGAGCAACTATGAAAAGCACCGCCATGCCGATGTAGCTCAGCAGCGTTTTCCTGATCTTAGGCGTCGGGGATGCGGGCCAAATCCGAGCCCGAACGAATCGCTTGAGAGCAAAGGGAGCAAACGACCCTGGGCGATTCAGTCGCACTACGATCATCCAGGGTGGTACATCATCTGGAGATATCTGGTTGACTCCACCGAATCGCTCGAACCGGGTAAACCTGTCCTCATCTGGCGCGTCGACGTCGTTTTCCTGGACCGCCTCGATTGGAAGTATGAGAAGAGCAGCGCTGACAGTTTAGGAGGGGGGCGGACGCACACTTTCGGCGTGAAGAAACCTGCTACGAAGCTGAAAGGCAAGGCTGTATACCTGCGAAAAGACGTCACGATTCGCGCCGGGAAACCCGTTCCCTGCAACGGGGACGAAGACGAGTAGCTCCCAGATCCCGTCGAAGACAGCCGTGTATGACGAGTCAGCAGACCCGACGAATCAATGGGAGCGTGCTAGAGCTGCCGGTCGAGGCGGCGGTAGTGGACGGCTTCTAGGACGTCGTCGGCGATGACGTCATCGCGATCGGCAAGGTCGGCGATCGTGCGGCTTACTCGAAGGACCTTGTCGTGAGCCCTAGCTGACAAACCCAGCTCGGTCATGGCCTGTTTGAGCACGCGCTCGCCGGCGTCGTCAAGCTGACAGTGCTTTCGCAGCCGCTTCCCGTCCATGCGCCCGTTGACCATTGTCGAGTCGGCTCCGAATCGTTCGCGCTGCCGCCGACGAGCCACAAGCACCTGCTCGCGCGTCACCGACGACGGAGTGCCGTCACGCCGGCTGCGAAGCTCGGTGAACGGGACGGCTGGGACCTCGACGTGAATGTCGATCCGATCGATCAGCGGGCCGCTGATGCGTGACAGGTATTTGTCAATCTGCAACGGCGTACACTTGCACGGCTTCCGCGGATCGGTGAAATACCCGCAGGGGCACGGGTTCATCGCCGCGATCAGCATGAACGACGCCGGAAATGAGACCGTGCCATGTGCCCGGGCGATTGTGACTTGCCCCTCCTCGAGCGGTTGGCGAAGCGACTCCAGCGCCGACCGCGAAAACTCCGGCAGCTCGTCGAGAAACAACACGCCGTAATGGGCGAGCGACACCTCGCCGGCTTGCGGAATCGTGCCGCCGCCGACCAGGGCCGGTATGCTTGCCGAATGATGTGGAGCACGAACGGGGCGCGTGGCCAAAAGCGCCACGCCCGGCGACAGTTCGCCCGAAACGGAATGGATGCGCGTCGTCTCCAGCGACTCCTCCAGCGTCAGCGGAGGCAGGATCGTGGGAATCCTCTTGGCGAGCATTGTTTTGCCCGACCCGGGGGGACCGATAAGCAGTGCATTGTGCGTTCCGGCTGCGGCGATTGTGAGCGCCCGTTTGGCGTGCTCCTGGCCGCGAACCTCGGAGTAATCGCACGGATAAGTGCCAGCGTTTGCAAAGATATGATCCAGATCGATCGCCACCCCTTCCAACGGAAGCTGCCCCGAAAGGAACCCCGTCGCCTCGGTCAAACATGACACAGGTATGACATTAAGCCCGTCGACCACAGCCGCTTCGGCCGCGTTCTGGACCGGCACGATGATTCCGCTAAGCCCGCACCCCTGGGCCAACATGGCGGCCGACAAAACGCCCTTGACCGGCCGGACCCGCCCGTCGAGCGCCAACTCACCGGTGACCAGATACTCATCCGCATATTCCGCGACGACGTCCCCGTTGGCAAAGAGAATGCCCAGCGCTATAGCTAGATCGAAGGCCGGCCCCTCCTTGCGCAGATCGGCTGGGGCGAGGTTGATGACCGTCTTGTAGCGTGGGAACTCGTAGCCCGAGTTCTGCATCGCGCTGCGGACGCGCTCGATGCTCTCCTTGACCGCGGCGTCGGGCAGTCCCACGACGGTGGCGCCGGCGAAGCCCCGTCGGGCTACGTCAACTTCCACCTCGACCCGGACGGCATTGATGCCGGAAAACGTCGCGCTATGAAGTCGGGCGACCATGGCGAGTCATTGTAACGTCACCACCGTGCATGTGCGACCGCCGTTTCGCGCGGGTGACGCAAGATGTGTCACCCGCGGCTGCGTGACTCTTTAGGCGGCCTTTCCATACACGGGACAGGTGCTCTCCTGACAGGCCTGTGGCTTCGGAGCAGGCACTCGGGTGGCATTGGCAAGGACCACCCCCCGATAAGCCTCCGACCATTCGAGCAAGCATCTGAGGCGGTCCTTGCCCGTGGGCGGCGCAAAGCGAGCACTTGCACGGGCAAGCTCCCTCTTCATGCCCGCTTGCCGGTTTCATCGTAGGCAAGCCCGGACTGCCGCCGCCCGCGTAGTGCTGCACCGCTTGCCCATG
>CAZJTP010000154.1:0-10989 GCA_964548955.1 uncultured Phycisphaeraceae bacterium | reverse complement strand
CCATCGACACCGCGAAAAAAACTCAGATTCTGCGCAGCTGCTCAACTTGGGCTAAACCAAAACCCGCGTTTGCGGCCCCAAGAACGGACATCCTGTTTCGCGATTCGAAGGTGGTGCGACGGGGGGAATGCCCTTTGTCGCACTGATAACCGCCTTGAGCGAAATTAGATGCGATTGCCCTGGACCCGACCTGCACCAGATTGTGTCGGGTCTTCAGGCCGGTACGCGTTTCGCGTCCCCCCTTGCTAAGGGGGGATTGAGGGGGGTCTGTGGGTGAACGATGAACCTCCCCCAGCCCCTCCTTGGCAAGGAGGGGAGCTACTCGGCGGCATTTAGGCACAGCAAGCGTGTACGCAGACCCGGCTAGACTCATACTGCCGACGATCAGCGAACCGAGATCCGACCGGATCCCTTGTTGGTGAACCGGCCGATTATGGTGGCGGATTCGACGCCGGCGTTTTGCAGTGCCGTAATAGCGGCACTAGATTGTTCGTCGGGCAGGGCAGCCAGCAAACCGCCTGACGTCTGGGCGTCGCAGGCCAGGATGCGGTTTGTCTCGGACACGCGGTCGTCCCAGCTCACATGAGGCTCGACGAACAACTTATTGTTCAGCGTGCCGCCGGGGACCGTGCCACCTGTGGCCAGATCGGCCGCCCCGTCGATGATCGGCAATGCGCGGTGGTCGATCTCGACGTCTACACCGCTTCCCATTGACATCTCATGGAGATGGCCCAGAAGTCCGAAACCGGTGACGTCGGTGCAGGCGTGAACCGTGAAGTTTTGCAAGACGTCGGCCGCGGTGTTATTGAGGGTCGTCATGATCTCTTGAATCCGCTCCTGATGCGCCGGGTCCAGCAGGCCGGCCTTGAGTGCCGTACTCATGACACCCAGGCCGAGCGGCTTGGTCAGGATGAGTGCGTCGCCGGGCATCGCACCGGTATTAGTCCACATCTCGTTCGGGTGGACGACGCCGGTCACCACCAGTCCGAACTTCGGCTCGGGATCGTCCACGGTATGACCGCCGAGGATGGGTATGCCGGCTCTATCAGCGACCTCGCGCCCGCCAAGAAGGATTTCTTCGAGAACTGTCAGCGGTAGACGATTCGACGGAAATCCGACGATGCTGAGAGCGAAGATCGGTCTGGCACCCATTGCATAAATGTCGCTCAGTGAGTTGGCTGCGGCGATGGCGCCGAATGTAAATGGATCGTCGACGACAGGCGTGAAAAAATCAACGGTCTGGACGACAGCCATATCGTCGGTGATTTTGTAAACGGCGGCATCATCGACAGTATCCGTCCCAACCAACACGTTTGGGTGATCGCCCATGGGTGGCAATGAGGCCAGCAGTTTCTCCAAAGCTTGAGGTCGCAGCTTGCACGCACATCCCAGACCGCTCGTGAACCGGGTGAGTCTGATCTTCTCGCTGGTCTCGAAGCCGCAGGTGATTTCATCACCCTCCGGCCTCAGTCTTTTAACCACAGTGGTGACAGCCTCGATGGCCCGGTCGACCTCCGCCTCGGTCAGAAATGCGCCGGTTGAAAAGCGTATGGTGCCCATTGCATAGTCGATGGGAACATTCATGGCTTTGAGCGTATCCGACATCACGACTTCGTCGGCGTGGCAGGCTGCACCGGCTGAGGCGGCGACTTCGGTCAGCTCCGAGAGTATGGCGTTCGCCTCGATGCCGCGGAAACTGACGCTCAGGGTGTTGGGCAGTCGGTTTTCGGGGTGGCCATTCAGGCGTACGTCGGTGATCTTGGCGGTAATCCCTTCGTGGAGCCTGTCGCGCAGCGTCTTCATATGCTCCGCGCGTTTGTCAAGACGTTCACTCACCAGTTCGCACGCCTTTCCCAGACCGACGATTTCGAGCACGTTCTCCGTGCCGGCGCGCCAACCGCGTTCATGGTCGGCCCCGAAGATGAGCTTCTCGGGTTTGACGCCGGTCCGTATGTAGAGCGCTCCGACTCCTTTTGGTGCGTAGAGCTTGTGACCCGCGATGGAGAGTAGGTCCACGCCGAGTTCGTCGACGTTCGCAGGGATCTTGCCCGCGGATTGCGCCGCGTCCGTGTGGATGAGTGTGCCTCGATGCCGGGCGATGTCGGCGATCTCTCGAATGGGTTGGATCGTGCCGACTTCGTTATTGGCGTGCATGATGGTGATCAGGATCGTCGCGGGTGTGATGGCTTTCTCGACGTCGGCCGGATCGATAAGGCCGGTCTGGTCGACGGGCACGACCGTGATGCGAAGGCCCTGCGATTCGAGGTATCGGCAGACCTCTGCGACGGCCGGGTGCTCGACGGCGGATGTGATGATGTGGTTCCCTTTTTGCTTGAGCGATTGGGCCACGCCGCGAATGGCAAGGTTGTTCGACTCGGAGCCGCCGCTGGTGAATACGATTTCATCGGGCGATGCCCCGAGCATGTCAGCCACCTGTCGTCTGGCGGTTTCAACCGCCTTTTTGCACCGCATGCCGTATACGTGGCTGCTTGATGGATTGCCGAAGTGGGTGTCGAGATAAGGTTGCATGGCGTCAACCACGGCCGGATCAAGCGGCGTCGTCGCGTTATAGTCAAGATAAATCGGTTCCATAAGAGGCGTTCTCCACTTCTGGGCGCTACCGGTTTCGTCCACGCTCATGATCAACTTGTCCAGTAGTTATATGCATTGCGACATTAAGCTGCACCCCGGATCAGAGCCGCGACTGTTAAGGAGCGGGCTTCGGCGGACGATATCCGGTTCCACAGGTGTCACGCGTCCAACAGCAAAGCGCGAAGATTTCAAAGGATGCGTATTACACGCTGTTGGAGTGTAATTCCAGATCCAGGTCGAGAATGTCCATTTGCAGGGCGAGTGCCACGGTATCCCGCACGGCCGAGAGGGCTAAAGCCGGCGGCTCAAGGCGCGGATGATGAGGGTGTCGTTCTGGCCGCCGAAGCCGAAGCTGTTGGAGAGGACGGTCCGGACTTCGCAATTGCGGGCTTTGTTGGGGACACAGTCCAGGTCGCAGTTCGGATCGGGTGTGCTGTAGTTGGTGGTCGGCGGTATCACACCGTCGCGGATGGCCAGGACGCACGTGATCAGCTCGGCCGCACCGGCGGCGGCGATCATGTGGCCGATCATGCTCTTTATGCTGCTTACCGGGACCTTGTCGGCGCGATCACCGAAGAGGCGGCGGATGGCCAGTGTCTCTATCTTGTCGTTCTCCTCCGTGCCCGTGCCGTGGGTGGATATGTAGTCGATATCCGCCGTAGTGAGTCCTGCATCATCCAGGGCGGCCTGCATTGCGGCGATCGCTCCGCGCCCCTCTTCGTGGATGTCGGTGATACGAAAGGCGTCGGCGGTCGAGCCGAAGCCGACGATCTCGGCGAGGATTCGGGCATCACGGCGCCTGGCGTGCTCGAGTTCTTCGAGGACAACGATGGCGGCGCCCTCCCCCACGACGAACCCGTCGCGCGTACGATCGAATGGGCGCGAAGCTGTCGAATACTCGTCATTTCTAGTCGATAGAGCGGTCAGCCGATTGAATCCCGTTATGCCGAGCGGGTGAATCATACTGTGGGTTCCACCCGAGATCATCATGTCCGCGTCACCGTACAGAATCACGCGCGTGGCCTCACCGATTGCCTGCGTGCTGGCGGCGCAGGCGGTGAGGGTGTTGAGGTTGGGGCCTTGGGCGTTGAACTGGACGGCCAAGTGTCCGCCGGCCATGTTCGGGTCCTGTTGCAGCTCGCACGTGGAGTCGAACAGACGAGCAGCGGCCTGCGCCCATTTCACGGTGTCAAGGGGTGTCAGTTCACCGTTTTCATCGAGGCAACCCGCCAGGGCGGCAGCCGCGCACGGATCGAAGTCGATCGGCCCTTCTCCGCCGCCGAGATAGACACCGACACGAGTCGGATCTAGACCCATGTATTGGGCGAGCCCCGCGTTCTCCCAGGCCGTTACGGCCGCCGCCAGTGCGAACTGAGTGTTGCGGCTTGCCCCACGGTGCTTGTCCGCATCCGATTTTAGAAACTGCTCCAGCGAGAAGGACTTCACCTCGGCGGCAAAGGATGAAGGGAACGTTCGGGCGTCGAACAAGGTTGTGGGAGCAATACCACTCTCGCCGGCGAGCATACACTGCCAGACGACCTCGATGTCGTGCCCCAAGGGCGTCACCCAGCCCATACCCGTGATGACAACGCGTCGCTCCACCGATTTACTCCTGATATCGCCGGATCACCAGCGCGGCGTTCTGCGCACCGGCCAGGGCATAACCCACACTGATCGCCTGCGTGATGTCGGCGTCAATAGGATCATCCTGCACGAACCGAAACCGGCAGGTAGGATCGAGATTTTCCGTGTTCAGAGACGGCGGGGCGGTATTGTGTTGTAGGGCCGTCACCATTGCGGCGAAGTCAATGGCACCGGACCCGGCGCCGTTGTTTCCAATTGCACCGCGCGTCGTGATCGCGTAGACATCGTCCAGGCGCGAGCCGAACACTTCGTTCCAGGCAGCCATCTCCGCCGCATCATGCTCAATCGTTCCGCAACCGAAAGGCGCCACCAGATCGATTCCTTCGTGTGTAGCACCCGCGTCGGCCAGTGCGTTGCGAATCGCGAGGGATAGGCCGCGACCCTTCGAGTCCGGTTTGGACCAGCTTTCAGTGCCGGCGCCGGCTCCAAATCCGACGACCTCCGCATAGATCCTTGCGCCCCGTTTGTGCGCATGGTCGAGGGATTCGAGGATTACCAACCCGCCGCCTTCCGCCGCCACCATTCCCCGCCTGTGGGCACCGAAGGGCCGGGACGCCCGTTCGGGTGCGTCATTATCATCGGTGTTCAGCCGTCCCCATAGCTGCGGTCTGATGATCGCCATCGGATTGATCTTGCTCTCCGCTCCGCCGCATATGCACACGTCGGCGTCGTCGCGGGCGATCGTTCGGTAGGCTTCGCCGATGGCGAGGTGACTCGCTGCTTCGGCGCAGGTAATCGTGTTGGAGGGCGCCTGGGCGTCGTGCACGATGGTCACGTGGCAGGCGAGCATGTTCGGCAGGAACTTCAAGAGCCAAAGCGGAGTCAGGTTGTCCATCCCCTCGGCGCCCCACTTGGCAAGGCTGAAGTTGCGGTCGTTGTCCGCGGCAGTCGCCAGCGCGCCTGCCAGCTCATGGAGATCGGCGCAGATCAGCCCGGCGCCGATGTTGGCCCCGAACCGCCGGCTGTCGAGGTTGGGCGGGCCGGTTGCTTCGCCGCGCTCGATGATGCATTTGGTGGCAAGGTCGGCGTCTTTGACGGCGAGATAGGCGCAGACAACCGCGATCATGATGTCCCGTGACATAACCTTGGCATTTTTGCGGTAGCTCTTGGGGATGAAGTCGCGGAGTGAGAACGGGGGAAGCTCGCCGGCGATCCGCGCGGCAAGTCCCGATGGGTCGAACGCCCCGATGCGCCTGATGCCGCTGCGCTTTTGAATCAACGCATCCCAGAACGGCTCGATACCAATGCCGAGCGGCGTCGCCACGCCCAAACCGGTTACGACAACGCGTCGTTTACGCACCATCGGATTTGCCGCTCCCGTGGACGCCGCGGTTTCGGAACGTCGCAAGAAGGTTCATGAACTGCTCGGTGAACACGAAATTATGCTCCGGCAAGCCGATGGCTTTGTCGGCCTGGTCTATGTGCGAGAAAATAAGGTTGACCCGTCCGATTGGTTTCCCGTTCTTCAGGACGGTTCCGCTGGTGACCGCAGCCCGTTCGTCGATGGACTCGATGACGGCGTCGTACCGCAACTGATCACCGGGGATCGCATAATCATCAAACTCTGCGCTGCGAATCTTAGCAAGAATCACGTTTTCCGCGAACCCCCGGGCCTCGCCGACCAAGATGCCTGCGGTCTGGGCCATACCCTCGATGATCAGACTCGCCGGCATGACCGGATAGCCGGGAAAGTGGTCGTGCAGGTGCTCCTCCGCAAGCGTGACGTTCTTGATCGCGGACGCCCGCTGCCCGGGGACGAAATCGACAAAGGTGTCAATCCAGATCCATCGCATGTCGATTTCGCCCCTGTTTACGTTATGTGGGGACGGCGTCCTGGCGCCGTCACGCGGCGGCGAGTTTGCCTTCGACGTAGTTGACGATCGTGTTGACGGTGAACAAGTCGGGCATCTTCGAGACGTACGGCGATTCCTCGAATTGGGAGAAGTCCGCGTGCGGCATAGCGGCCTTGAGCTTCTGAAGACCCGCGGGGGTCATCTTATCGTCCTCGACATAGTCGGGATTGTTCAGAATGTCGTCGGGGAAGAGCTCACCCTTGGGGATCTTGATCGAGAACTCCTTCTCCAGTCGAAAGACGATGTCGAGAAAGTCGATGCTCTCGGCACCGAGATCACCCTGAAGCGTCGCCTCCGATGTGACCTCTTCCTCGTCAACACCGAGCGCGTCAGTAAGAACGTCTCTGATCTTCGCGAAGACCTCATCACGGCTTGGAGCCATTCCGTTAAGACCTCCGTATCTATGCCCTTGCGTGCCCTCAGGCAGGCGCCGGCACAGGTTTTGTCCGTCTTTACACCCTAAAGTCTATCGGCGCAGGAGGGTGAATTCCGCTTTCGCCGTCTCCACCAACTGCTCATCTATCCGCGTGTTACGTTCCGGGTTGCCTTCGTGCTGCCGGAGCGAGAAGTGCCTCAGGCCGAACCTCGCTCGAACTGCCTCGTTTTCGTTGCAGTGCCCGATACCGTCGAACTCGCTCTCTTCTTCCGCCAGCTTACGGCAAGTGACCGTTACTGTCAGTAGGTTACCCGGTTTAACAAAGGCCTTGTATGTAACGTTTTTCGCCCGGCGGAGCAAGATGACGCTCGATGAGAAACCCTGCGCGTCGCGCACGAGCCACGCAGCCGCCTCGACCAGAGCCTCCAGCATCAACACACCCGGTAGGACGGGGAACGTCGGGAAGTGATCAGCCAGGTATTCCTCGCTCAGCGATACCGCTTTGACGGCGACGATGCGCTCGCCGCGTGTCAGCTCGACAATCCGATCAATCAGGCCAAACTTCATTACGTCAAACAACCAGCGCTGGCGCCTGTTCAAGCATGCGGCGCCTGGTTCTGAAACGTTGAACGTGGCATCAGCGGACCGAGTGGGGTGGCCACGACCGCGCCGACACTCGCCGCCAAGCGACAAAAGCCGCCCGCCCAGCCCATAGACGGTACCTTATCTGATTCTGATTGATTCGCCAGTGTGTGTTGGAGGCAATCGCGATGAGGCCAGTGGTTACTACCTACCAGTCGAAGTGACTTGCCAGGCCGCCGCGCAGCGATTTCTTCCGCTTTTTCCGCGGTTTGGCCGTCTCGTCGGGTAGGGCTGCGTTGCTGCCCGAGGCCGGTTCCTTGACCTGCTTGAGCGACAGGGAGATGCGACGGTTGTCCTTGTCGACGCCCAGTATCCGTGCTTCGACTTCCTGGCCGACCTCGAGCACGTCGCCGCACGATTTGACCCTTTGATTCGACAGCTCTGAGATGTGGATCAAGCCTTCCACGCCCGGAGCGACCTCCACGAAGGCTCCGAAGCCGGCCAGACGCGTGACCCGACCTTTTGTCAGTGATTGCTCCTTGAAACCATCGAGGACGCCCTCCCACGGGTCCGGCTGTGCCTGCTTTATGCTAAGCGCCAAACGATGCCGCTCCGGCTCGACCCGAATCACAACCGCATCGACGATGTCGCCGACCGAGACCACATCCGTGGTCCTGTTGACCCGCGTCCAGCCCATCTCGCTAAGTGGAATCAGACCTTCAACACCCGGTTCAAGCTCTGCAAACGCGCCGAAGTCAGTGAGGCGGATGATCCGGGCCTTGAGCGTCGTGCCGACGGGATACTGCTCCGGGACGTTGGCCCACGGATCAGGCCGGGCCTGCTTGAGGCCCAAGGAAACGCGATCACGCTTCGAGTCGATTTTGAGCACTTTCACGTCGACCTCCTGGCCAGGTGAAAGTACGTCCGAGACCTTGTCGATCGTACCCCAGCTCAGGTCGCGGATGTGTACCAGAGCCTCGAGTCCGCCAAGATCGACGAATGCGCCGAAGTCGGTGATGTTTCGGACGACGCCGCGGCGAATCTGGCCGACTTCGAGTTCCGCCTTGAGCTTTTCGCGGGCCTCGGCCTGTTCGCGCTCGATCACCTTCCGGCGACTGACGAGGACGTTCTTGTTGCGTCGATCGAGTTCGATGACCTCGCAAGAAACCGTTTTGTTGAGCAGAACTGAGATGTCTTTCATCGAGGTGGGGCTTGTCTGCGATCCGGGCATGAACGCGCGGATGCCTTGCAGATTCACTTCCAGGCCACCCTTAATCAGGCCGATGATCTTGCCCTTGACTACCATCCCGACCGAGAGGTTCATCCAGGTTGCGCGCTGGATCGTGCCTTTGCGACTGACGATCAGCAAGCCGCCGTCGGGGTCGTACCGCTCGACCACGACATCGACCCGGCGACCGATGTTGACAGGCTCCTTCTTGCCGAAGTGGGAAAGAGGCAGCACGCCCTGGGCTTTGGCGTTGAACTCGAGGAAAGCTTCATCTTCTGAGAGGCCGACGATCGTACCGGTCAGCTCGGTGCCCGGGTTCACCGCATTATCTGTCACCACCTCGCCGCGAAGTTCGGCCAGGTCGCCAGTGTCCATCGACGCCATGGCTTCCGATACCTCGCGCTCGATCTCCGCCATCGTGGGGGACAATGGATCGACGCTTGGCTCAAGCGAAACGTCGGGCTCCGTCGCCCCGGGCGAGACCATGTTGTTCGGCGCGGCGTCGGCTGGCCGGCTCGATTCGGGCAGATCACTCATGATGTAGCCTTCGGGCCATCGTGAACTGGATGAAGCGTTTCAGTTATCCAACCCCTCACCCGCGCGGTCCGGTTGTAACCTATGTGCCAATGCTAAAACCACGCATACTACAACTTCTTTTAGCTGGAATACGCAACCTAGTCAAGCACCGTACGTGGTATAAGTTCGCCGTTTAGGGCGAATACGATGCGTCGAACGCGTCGAGTTTACCGGACGCATCCGTGGGCGTCGATGCTCCCTATGTACAAGGTTGGCCAGGACTACTCCCCGCTCCGGAACTCAATACGCTTCAAGCGTGGTTTTGCTATTGCTTCAAATGCATTGGCGGCGGGCGTGTGAGTAATCCAGGTAGGCCGCAACACCGTCCTGTTCGGCGCTGGCGCTCCGGGTAAGGGTTCGTGCATGGGGCGGGGATTGCTAGCCTAACGCGCATCAGACAACTACCCGCGTGTTGGTTGCCTCCGCAAGATCACGCCCGGCTACTCCTGTGGTTTTCGCAGCAATTTGTGGACCAATCAATCTCGCCAGGCCGTGCGCGCCCGGAGTTGACACGAAGGACTTGGAATTGGATCAGATGGGCGATGACGACTTTGTTGTAGGCTCCGCTAGCGGCCGCTTGACTCCCCTGAAACGAATGAAACTTGGGATTGTTTCCCGTTTTTGACCTTGACATCGGTTTGCGGGACCAGGTAAACTGAGCTTGTGATTATAGGGTCCGATTCGGAGGTGGTGAAGACAGGTAAATCCTTTCCGTCTGATGCCAAGTTAACGAGTCTGCGTGCGGATGGTGTGTTTTGCCGCTGTAGGTTTGTTGTGCTGGTGTGCCTCCAATCTGGCACTGAAGTTTGTTGAAGCATGCGTTGGTGGCGTGAGGCTAAGACGCACCCTGTTACACAGACCGGCAGGCGTTTGTGTCCTGTTGAGTTGCTGGTGTGTTGAGGAGGGATGAGATGGATGCACTGCTCCCGACGGCCGTCAATGCCATACACGTGGCATTGGATGCCGGAACCTCGGGCGCTTGGGCGGTGGCAGTTCACGTGCGCGGTTTTGTGCGGCCAACATCTCATGTTTGTTCCCAAAATCGCATTGAGGCGAGGCCGCTGTCGGTGTGCGCACCGTGGCTGCGGTCGTTCGGTCAACGGAGGAAAGGAAGAGGGATATGAAGGCGCGTAATACTGCAACGCTCGCATGCCTGTTGGGGACCGTAATGTCTGCTCCAACGTTCGCCGGGTACACAGTAGTGGAGGACCCTCCGGTCAGCGAGGCCACCCATGTGGATATCCTCGAAGGCATCTATGGCGGAACCTTCGTCGGCAGCGGTGTGGACCTTGGATACGGCCAGTGGACCGTGTTTGACAACGGTACCGTTGTAGCCAGCCGCGTTCAAGACTTTGGCGAAACGCCGTTGCTGAACCTTCTATTTGGAACATACAACTCCGGCGACGACGATGTGTGGACCGACGGTATAGCAACTGCGACGGCGGAAGCCCGGTACGCGGGATTCTCGCAGGAGTTCGGGTTTGACGCCGGCACAGGGTACTTCAAGCTGTTCGATGTTACCGGGACCGGCTTTTCGGTGTCGGGGTCTGGGACGATGGCCTTTGGCGCGGGCGCGATATGGGAGTGGGCCCGGGTTGACGATTCCGACGGCGGACTGAGCAACGATTTCTACTCAGGCGAGAACGGCGACGGCCTGGACCACATGGCGACATATTACATCACCGGCATCCCCGGCCTGCCGACCACAACCAACGTTTGGCTGGTGTTCTGGGAGGATACAAGCGGTGGTGGGTCCGACCGAGACTTCAACGACCTCGTCGTGGAGATCCGAGCAGTAGAATGTGAGTTGAATGCTGATTGTGACGACGACAACGAGTGCACAATCGACACGTGCAACGTGGACGGCGTCTGCGAACACGACAACGCTCCTTCCAGTACCTTATGCCGTGCTGCTGTCGGCGATTGCGATGCACCAGAGTATTGCACGGGTTACTCGCCCGATTGCCCGGCTGACGCGTACGAGGACAGCGGCGTCGAGTGCCGCGCCGCGGACGGTGACTGCGACGTGGCCGAGGTCTGTACCGGCTCATCGCCTGACTGCCCGGCTGACACGTACGAGGATAGCGGCGTCGAGTGCCGCGCCGCGGATGGTGACTGCGACGTGGCCGAGGTCTGTA
>CAZJTP010000153.1:0-11002 GCA_964548955.1 uncultured Phycisphaeraceae bacterium | reverse complement strand
CTCCGCGCCGCCGAATCCATCCACAACCGGCAGACTATGATCGAGATTGCGATTCTCCCAAGCCACACCTGGGGTATGACGGGACCGCGAGCTCGGGCTTGACCGGCGGTACCTGGCACGTACCATCACTGCGTAATGCCTGCTTATCGCTTCATGCTGGTTTCGGTTCTGCTGCTCGTTGGTGCGACGATCGGCTGCCTCGGACCGCGGCGGAATGACTATCAATTGTCGCAAGCAGTTTCGATTACCGATCCATCTGCGCAGGCCGACCGACTATGGGAGGCCGCCCAGGACACGCTACGGCGACATCGATTCCGCCTGGACCGGGTGGATCGCTGCGCCGGCATCATCACAACCATGCCCGAAACCTCGCAAACGCTCTTTGAATTCTGGCGGCACGATGTGGACAGTTGGCCGGATCTTTGGGAGGCGACGCTCAATCCCCTCCGCCGCTGGGTCGAGGTCATCGTGACACGCGGTGAGAACAACACGTGGAACGAGCTTGCGGTGGTCGTGCACAAGGAGCGGTTTTCCTCGCCCGACCGGCAGTTCAACAGCACCGGCGCAGCCTATCAGTATTTCGGCGACAACTTGCCCTCGACGACGGGGATGATGCGCGTTACGCCCGAGCACGATGTGTGGCTCGACCAGGGTCGGGACGCAGCCATGGAGGAGTACCTGCTTGGTGCCATCCTTGAGCGTGCCGGGTCTGGAGGCGATCTCGACCGCCACCACGCAGACGACGAGTGACGGTTTCGCCGGCTGCATGCACGACGACCGAGGTGATGTGCCGACTACCAGCGTGATGGTTTCGCCTTCGGTCCGCTCAGTGCCCGAATCGATCGGGTCTGCGGCTTTCCGGGCACCTGGAGAGAGGCACATGCGTCTGATTGCGAGCGTTGCAGCCTTTTTTTGCGTGGTGGTGGGGTATAGTCCCGCTCAAGCCGGCATCGATGAGGCGCCGGAGGCCTATCAGATTGCCGTCGCAACTGCGGTTCCGGTTCTGCCGCCGCCCCTTCGAGATTTCTTCGAGGCGCACCTGGAGACGTTTCGACAGCGCGCAACGGCGGGACTCGAACACACATCGACATCCGCAACGTTCCCTGGTAAACCGGACTGGCACTATGTGATGCTTGATGTTGCAGCTGACGCGGACACCCCGGCTGCACGTCACGCCACAGCCCGGGCGTTCCCTCACGATCACAAGGACGCTGTGGCGCTTTTCAAGAAACATGGCCGGCGCAGCGGAGGATCACTGCCTTGGGTCATCAAAGACCGGTACAGCGCGATGGTTGAAGCCTTCCGGGACGGCAAGGTCGACGTGATCGTTCAGGAAGCCGGCGTGCTGCTTCATTTCACAACGGATGCGGCGTTGCCGTTTAACACGACGGCCGACCGCGACGGTGCAACGACGGGGCATCTTCGCTGGTCCGCCGCCTCCGGGGCATCTCACGGCATCTTGACGTTTAGCACGGTGCGACATCGGCTCCAACCGGGCTTGATCCACCGGCTGCGTGAGCGGCTGGAATACGAGGTGCGAGTGGCGCCGGATCGCTACGGCCCGATTGGCAATCCGGTCGATGCGGCGTTCGATGTCCTTCTTGATGCACACCGGGCACTGGGAACATTGCTGAGCCTCGATGCTGAGGCCATCGCCGACCTGGACATCACCGATGCAAAAGGATTCGCGGCGTCCTTGGATGCATATTACGACCGAGTGGCCGATCGCGCAGGGGCGGTCATTGAGTTGCAGCTCGAAGCCGGAGCGCTTCTGGGCGCCAAGCTGATCGGGGCCGCGTGGGTCGAAGCGGGCAGTCCTGCACCAGGTGCGTGGGATACGTCTGCGGTGACGGACGCACCGCCTGTATCCGCCGCCGAGGCGCCGACCGCACGCTTTGTCGGGAGCCGCCATTCGACAGTCTTCCACCGGATCACTTGCAGCCACGCCGAACGGATCAAGCCGACCAACCGCGTCTACTTCAAGACGGCTCGCGAGGCCATAACCGCCGGGCGCACGCCCTGCAAAGCATGCAGACCTGAGGATCCGTAGGGATTTCAAGCGGTCGTGACCGCTGCGGGTAACAAGCAGCGCGATCATCGACGGTGAACGACATCGCACCCGGCGCGGGAGTGGACACGCCGCAACTTACCGGGCACGGTTTTCCGGTGTGACACGGCGCAGAAAAACGGGGTGGAAGATGCTGTCGTGGCGAGAAGCACCTTCCACCCTGTGATGTCCTGCCGTGCCCGTTCGGCGCTTGCGGAGAACATAACCAACCGCCGTGGCGAGGGCTGGTCAAGCTGGCCGCCGATGCTGCACCGCCGGGCCGTGCATCACTACTTCTTCTTTTTTCTGCGTTTCTTTTTTGCGGTTTTCTTTACGGTCTTCTTGGCGGCTTTCTTTTTCTTTCGTTTCTTGGCTACCTTTTTCTTTGTCGTCTTCTTGGCAGCTTTCTTCTTCGCCGCCTTCTTTGCGACCTTACGTTTCTTGGCCATGGACATCACCTCCTTTCTGAACGGAATCGTACACTAACATGTCTCCGTGTCAAAAACATTTTCGCGATCGTCAGCGTTTGACGAGCTGTTTGAACCGCACCGACAGACACAAGTCACGCCTCATCTCGAACACTCAGAGAGAAACGACACACGTTGGCACTGCCAAGATTGCATCCACCGTCCTGCCATTTAGATGTCACGAACCGTACGCCGTCAAGAAGTCCAAGCGTTGCGCCCCCGCCATCCATCTTGAGATCTTCCGGCATTAATGTTCTTCATCCGGCGCCGGATCATCCAATCTATCACCCGTTGCAAGGGGAAATCAGCTGCCAGAAACCTCGGGAAAAAACGCAAGAAACCGCCTATTCTCCACCGGCTTGGGCTGCCGCCATCCGCGCTCGAGCGCGAGAACGGTGCGACATAGTGACTGAGGGTCGGCACCCGTACAACCTGCCAGAGACACAAGTAAACAGGCCGAAGTGCCGCCGCGACCGAAAAGCCTCAATCGTCGGCGCCTTTCACATCGCATCAATAGGAAGGCGACATACGACATGTTGTGCAGCATGACGCACCATGACCGACTACAGGCAATTCAGCCCGTGCGAAGCGTGAAAATTTTTTGAATTTTTTTCGATTTTTTTCTTGCCAAGACTTGCCGACGAACTCTCGTTGAACGAAATCCACGATCACCCGCCGCATGAATCCGGAACCCCGTCACCGCACCGCAAGGCCGGCGCTGCGCGAAACATCAAGCCTTCCAGGCGCCGAATGCACACCACATGAAGCGGTTCCGTCAAAGTTGTGGGGGCGAGAAGCTGGACGGGTGGTCCGAACGATGTGAATCCGGCGAAGCACTTGAGCAACGTCGGGTCTACGAGCATTCCACAACGCCAGGCGCCGTTCAACCATGTTTGTTCACGGTAAACGGCACGCTCGGGAAGTCGTCCCAGGGAGTCTTGCGCTTCGTTGGAATGAGTTCGACGCTGATTGCTCAAGTCGCAACCCGACGCGGCTACAAACACCGTTTGAGCGTTTCACGCGACCGTGCACACGCCTTTGAGGCCGGCGTCTACTTGGCCCGCTCGATGTATTCGCCGGTTCGAGTATCGACGCAGATACGCTCACCGGTGTCGATAAACGGAGGCACGCGGACCTTCACACCGGTCTCGAGCACGACCTCTTTCAACTGGTTAGTGGCCGTCGCACCCTTCACCACCGGCGGCGCCTCGGTCACTTGCAGCTCCACCGTCACCGGCACCTCGATCGAGATGATATGCTCCTTGTGCAGTTGGCAAACCACCTTCTGGTTCGGCGTCAACCACTGGGCGACGTCACCCACGAGGTCGGCGCTGACCGGAATCTGGTCATAGGTCTCGAGGTCCATCACGATGAAGTTGTCGCCGTCGTTGTAGAGGAACTCAAAGTCCTTCGATTCAACGAACGGGACCTCGATCCGATCGTTCACGTTGAACCGCACATCAAAGATCGTGCCCGTCCGCAGGTTCTTGAGCTTGGTCTGCATGTAGCTGCCCTTGTTCCCCTTGGCGACGTGCCTGGCGTCGTGCACGACCGACAGCTCCTGATCGTGGAGAATCGTTCTGCCCTTGCGGAGTTCGATGGCCTTGATCATGTCCTGCGGCTCCAAAAACGCCGATGGGCGCTTCCCCCCTGCCTTTTGCTACCTCATGTGTATCGTCGCACAACTGCGTGCTGCGGTCAACACGCGCCCATGTCAATACGCAAAAGGACGCACAGAGGCTGCAAAGCATCGTGTAAGCCCTCTCCATCCAGCCGGACACGCCTCGATAACCGCCGCAACGGTGGCTATCATTGCAGGTCACCTCCCTCACTCTACAATGTCACCCCATGGCCAGGTCGCGATCCTCACCCGTGCAGAAGTACCACGATCGCGTCGCCCCACGCTACGATCACAGCTACGACGACGCATTCTGGCAGTGGCACGACGCCCTTACCTGGGACTACCTCAAGCCTCACCTCCCGCGCGACATCAGCGACGAACTCGTCGATCTCGGGTGCGGAACGGGGAAGTGGGCCGCCAGGCTCATCAAGACCGGCTACGCGGTCATGTGCGTCGACATCTCGCAGCGCATGCTGGACCAGGCCCGCAACAAGATCGAGGCCCAGGACGGCGCCGCTCGGGCCACGTTCGTTCGGGCCGACCTTGCCGACCTCTCCGCGCTGCACGCCGGGCGATATGCACTGGCCATCGCCCTCGGCGACCCGATCGGGTGCAGCGCTTCGCCCCCGCGGGCCATGAAGCAAATCCGCCGGATCCTCAAGCCCGACGGTGTCTTGATCGCGACTTTTGATAACCGACTGGCCGGCGTCGACTACTACCTCGAGCGCGGCGATCCGCGCGAGCTGTCCCGCTTCCTGCGGACTGGCAAGACGCACTGGCTCACAAAGGAGAAACAGGAGCAATTTCCTATTGTCACGTTCGGGCCGCGTGACGCGGTGAAGCTCGTGGAGTCAGCCGGGTTTGAGGTCCTGGACCTGATCGGCAAGACGGTCCTTCCGATGCGTCACCATCGCCATCTTCTCGAAACGCAGCAGGCCCGGCGCGCATGGGCTGGAATCGAGAAACGCCTGTGCCGCAATCCCGACGCCATAGGCCGGGCGTCGCATTTGCAATTAACCTGCCGCGTCGCGGGCCGTTGAATCCTCTCGCATGTCCGATCTGCTCTGTCCCAGCCGCGTGATCGGTCGTCCCCCATCTACCACCACACAAGTGGGGGGGGGGTGACGCACAAGAAACGTACGGAGTAGCAATAAGAAACATGTACCTGTCCCCCGTTTACCCCAGTGACAGAGTAGTACCCCGCCCCTACACCTCCGTGTTAAACAACGGTCTGACCGCGCCTTGCGAGCACGATAGCACCAGCACCAAGAACCAGCACAGCAAGCACAACCAAGCAGATGTTGCTGATCGTGGGGACGCCCTCAGGTATGGGACTTCTGACCTTCATAATCCAAACGACTTCGTACTAAGACGGAAGCACTGCAATTGCATTCGTCGTCTCTTTCATCCATGCTTGCGGCGAGTTGCCACCTGAAGATTTTATGATTCCTTCGTATCCCGTCGATGTGGTCCCATGTACCCGCCACGTCCACTGGTCACCGCCTCCAGAGTCTATCTTATGGCTGTGGCTTTCGGTTCCTCCTATAGTCCCTGAGCTTGTGCTGCCTCGCAAGAAGCGTTGCGTCCCCGCTTCCCCGTTTAGATCGGGGATCGTTTCACCGTTGAGCGAACTATTGGGGTCGTCAAGAACTTGCCCGTTACATTCGACCCACCCATCGGGTATTGGCGGTACGTTGGGAAACGATTTCAACCATGCGACAGCGGAACCTACCGCCACTTCATCACCTACGGCTTGTCCGCCAGATAGCAACAACACGACGGAAACGAGAGCAAGCGTGAATCGAGACATAGTAATCCTCCTCCAAGTAGAGAATCTAAGGTAAACACCATTCAACGGGAGACCAGTATAGCGCGACCGCGGGATGATGGTAGATTATTGAACGTGCTTTTACCCGCCGTTGAAAGCAAACATATCGCCCGCTTTGTTGTCTTCCAGGTCGCGCTTCAGCGATGGCGCTTGACGATCCAATGCGCCGTGGCTGCCTGCCAACCGAGTCCGTACCGCGTGGACACTCCTTCGACGTTCAATGTGTCTGCGATTCGCTTGAAGGATTACTGTACCGAAATCCGCCCCGGGTGGAAACGCTGCTGTAGCGAGCCGCGGGCTTCAGCCCGCGCGGAGGTCCCACTGCCGAATCAACCTCACCGACACTCGAATCACCGCGCAGACTAAAGTCTGCGGCTCGCTGAGATGAAACCGGTCAGTTTGATTTCCTCTGATGCGGACCGGGCGCGGTTCTTTACGGTTTTGTGTCGCAGGTGCAGACCAGGTGGCCGCAGCCGGGGCAGCCTTTGCCGTACTTGTCCTCCAACGCCTTGGTCAGGTTCACATTGTTGACGTTGGCCAGCGTGACCATCCACGCGACGACGTCGGCGAACTCGTCCTCCTTCTGCTCCTGCGTGCCTTCGCGGAGGACGGATGCGAGTTCGCCGATCTCCTCGACGAGCCAGAGGAACGTGGCCGGCGTGCCTCGCGCACGGTCCTTGTCGCTGTACATCTTGTCAATCAGGGCTTGCAGATCATCGAGGGTCATGGCACGTCTCGAATGGCGAATGGCGAATTGAGAATAGCGAAGACTGGGGCTAACCCGCTTCTAACTTGCTATTCATCCTCCGCAATTCGCCATTCATCCTTCATCATTCGCTATTCATCATTCTTCCTTCGCAATTCTTCCGATAGTACTCGATCGCGCGGCGGAGGCCTTCCTCAAAGCTCACCAGAGGTTTGAAGTCGAGCAACTTCCCCGCAAGCACAACGTCCGCGCACGAGTGCCGCACGTCACCGGGCCGTGGATCAACATGGCGAGGTTGAACGTCGGTTCCTAGAAGCTGATTGATCGTCGCAATCACCTGATTCACACTGATCTCATCGCCGCACGCCAGGTTCACGACCTCGCCGCAGGTCTTCTCCACCTCCATGGCCAGGAGATTTCCATGCACGACGTTGTCGATGTAGGTGAAATCGCGCGTCTGCTCACCATCGCCGTAAACGGTCGGCGGCTTATCCCCAAGGACCGCGGTGACAAACGCCGGGATCGCGGCTGCGTATTGACTCTCTGGGTCCTGCCGTTCCCCGAAGACATTGAAGTAGCGTAAGGAGATGGTCTCGAGCCCCCAGCACTCGAAAAACGCGCGAGCGTATTGTTCACTGGCGCACTTCTGCACGGCGTAGGGGCTCAGCGGCTCGGGTGTGATACCCTCATGCTTCGGCGACTGCGGCGAATCCCCGTAGGCCGAGCTGCTCGCCGCGTAGATTACCCGGTGGACCTTTTGCTCCACGGCGGCCCGCAGGATGTTGAACGTGCCGTTGATGTTGGCGTCGTGGCTGGTTTGCGGGTCGTCGATCGACTTTGGGACGGAGGGCACTGCCGCCTCATGGAACACGAATTCGATGCCCCTGCAGGCGTCGAGGCACTGCGCCGGATCACGGATATCGCCCTCGACCAGCTCGCATCGGTTGCCAAGATGGGCGAGATTCTCGCGGTGTCCGGTGGAGAAATCGTCGAGAACGCGCACCCGGTCGCCCCGCTCTACAAGCGCCGTCGCCAGATGCGATCCGATGAAGCCGGCCCCACCCGTCACGAGAACATTCGCCATTGTCCTGATGCCTTTCAGTGCGGTCCCACCCGCGATCGCTCACATCTTCACGCTGTGAGAGTACCGCCGGAGTCAGAAGATTTCAAAGAGGGCGGCGTCGCCGGGCCTCAACGAGACGGAGAGTATGATATGCCCGCGTTCCGCGTCCACAACACGCCCGACCGTGCGATCGGTTGACGGAGGAACCTCGACGGCTCGGGATGCAACCGCTCCGCCGATTGATTGAGGAAGCACGACGTCACTTCGGGCGTATATGTCGCCGGCCGGGTTGAACACTAACACATACCGCCGCTCGCCTCTAATCAACACCGCAATCTGAAGGTCGCCCTCAAGCGTCGTCGAACCGGCGATCGGTTGAGCGGTGAATCCGCGGAGTCTCGGGCCCCAATGCCGTGCGCGGGCTACCAATGCACCGATAGCTGCCGTCTGGGCCGGTGCGACAGGCCCATCCGATGAGGTCAGCCCGTGGGTGTCTCCCGGTAACCGGCGATAAGGATCAACCACTACGCCATCGGTGCGGCCGGCGCTTAGGCCCGCGTGGTACTGGGCGATCAATCGCTCCAGAGGCGAACCTTCCAGTTCTGTGTCCAGAACGGCTGGATCAATCCTTGCGAATCCCCCCTTGTCTTCCGCCGACCTGTCGCCATCGAGCAGAGTGCATCTCGATCGACGCTCGCGCAGGGACGCAACCAAGGCGGCGGCATGGTCGGCAGCAGCCGCGCTTCGACCTGGATGAATCACCCAGGCGCTGCGGGCTGGATGGTCCGCTATTCCCCGCAGCAGGGTCTGAGTCAAGCTGCTTGCGTCGGCGCAAGCAGCGGGCAATGTGCCGGTCAGCACGAAGTGCTCGAAACGGCGATCGGGGACGAGCGTTGCCAGGCTGGTCTCATACGCAATGTCCAACAGGGTCAGGCGATCAGTATCTTCGACGTGGCGAAGCACCACCCCGTCAAAGCCCAGCCCGGCGATGGCGCGAAAATCCCGGCGGATCGCGTGGATGGCTTCACCGTGCTCCAAGCCGATAAACCTGGGTTCCACGTCGTACGCAACCGCGATCAGATAGGGATCCGCCGTCGGGACGGGTGCCGTCGCACAGCCGCAAGGCACGAGCAGCGGCACGGCGCCCAGCGTGAACATCCGGAGGATCGCCGCGGCAGCCTCGACGCTACCGGGTGGTTGACGGAGGCTACTAATGCCCGATACTCTGAAGTTGTTCGTGTGATCGGCCGATGCAGGAAATCTCATAAGGTAAAACCTGTCGTGAGACACGCTCGATTCGTTCAACTCAACCTGATCCTGTTGATCTGCCTTTCCGGTTGCGCTTCGCCGCCTCTTGAGCTCGGCGACAGCGCCGAGCGCGAGATGCTCGCACTGCTGATGCCGGGCCGGATCGAGATCGTCAGGCCGTTTACCCGTGTCAAGAGCTTCGACGACAACGCCACACCGGATGGTATCGAGCTTTTGCTCCAGGCTGTCAATTCTCTGGAGAATCCCGGCTTGATGATTGCGGGCCGGGTACGGGTGGAGTTATATGAATACGTGCGCGCCAGCGGGGATCAAAAGGGCCGCCGACTGGAGCATTGGAACATCGATCTGACAACCGCCGACCAGCAAAAGGCGTATTGGAATGGGCTTGCCCAGATGTACGAGTTCCCGCTGGGGATTGACGCCGCGAAGATCCCACCGGCGGACAAATATGTGCTGGCGGTCACGTACACGTCACCGTTCGGCGAACACCTCACTGATGAGTGCATCGTGAGTTACAAAGCCCCGGAGACGCTCGGAGTCCGCAGCGTTCCTTGACAGCGTGCTTCGGCCATGATCATCGTCACACTGTTTGCGAAACACGGTGTCAGAGTAGCGACATCACCATGCCTGTCGGCAAGTGTTACATAGGTACAAGCGGTTGGAGCTATACCCATTGGGCCAAGGGACGGTTCTACCCCAGAGGATTGAAACAGGGGGAATGGTTAAAGTTCTTTGCCCGGCACTTCGGCACCGTCGAGCTCAATGCGTCGTTCTATCGCTTGCCCAAACCGGACGTGGTCTCGCGCTGGCGGCAGGTGACCGGGTCGCGATTCCGATTCGCCCAGAAACTGTGGCGGCGGGTCACGCACGAGAAGCGCCTTGCGAACTGCGGGCGGGAGTTGCGCGACTTCTTTGACGTTGTCGGGCCGTTCGGACCGAAGCGTGGGCCTTTGCTCGTGCAACTACCACCTTCGATGCGGAAGGATGCGGACCGGCTTGACGCATTTCTGACAGAGCTCAAGAGGGTCAAAGGGCGGTCACGGTGGAAAGTGGCCATCGAGTTCCGCAATACCGATTGGCTATGCGAGGAAGTCTATGAGCTGTTGGGGCGACACAAAGCCGCCCTGTGCCTGGCTGACATGGAGCGATGTCCGATTACTGAGCCGAACGACGTGTCTTTTGTGTACATGCGTCGACACGGTCCCGGTAACCGTTACAGGGGATGTTATCCACCATCCCACATCGCGGCCGACGCTAAGCGCGTCCGCGGATGGCTGCGGGCGGGTAAGGACGTCTTCGTGTACTACAACAACGATATCGACGGCCACGCCGTGGACAACGCCCGTCAGCTAATCAAGGTGGTCGGTTGTTAAACGAATAAGATGACTTCGTAACTCTTCAGCCGTTTGCAACGGCTTACTCGGGTAACTGCGGGAGTTTCCCGGTTGTCAGGTAGGTTTTGTGGGCGTCGGCGATGCTCGCTTCCTGTTCGACAATCCGTGTGTCCTGCTCGGCGATGCGTTTTGCCGCGGCGAGCAGCGCTAAAGTGACAAGCTCGGGGCATTCCTTGCATAGCCGCAGGGCCTCCCCTTGGTGCAATTCGCCCCGCACCGCAGCGTCGATCAACGCACCTGGCGACTTCGCCTCCTCTGGCTGCATGCCGGTTTACATAACAGAGCCAAGGCGATCGCGTAAGTTTGGCTATCTTAACATTCTGCGGTTTCAATCCTCACGCATTGCAGCCGGCCAACCTGTTGCGGGCAAAGAACATGACGATCCCGGCCAGGGAACGGTTGCTGCTGCACCGCGTGACGGGTCAACGCCCGCCGCAGTACCCTCACGAGGGGAAATGGGTTGGGTTTGGCGTTCAAACGCACGCATTTTCGTCAGAATGTCCGCTCGGTCTTGAAATCGGGTAAAGATTCGGCCGAATGGCGGCCTCGGAGGCCAGGGCAATCGCATCTAAATTCCTTTGCTGAGGACTCGGATTAGGTATTCCTC
>CAZJTP010000152.1:0-11149 GCA_964548955.1 uncultured Phycisphaeraceae bacterium | reverse complement strand
AAGGACCAGCACATGCAACTGTTTGACGCTGCTTCGGGTCATAACTCGACGCCGTTCGATCAGGCTCTCGCTTCCGATCTATTAAATGTTAGGCGTTTAGCGGTCGGATTTCTCATCACGAAATGCCCGACGGCTGCCTCCGGTATGTACCCATTCCAGGTTAATCGTTTTCGGGACCGCGATACAAGAGGTTATAGGCGGTTTATTTGATCAAAAATGAGACGCAGAATCTGCGCGTGGGACCCGCGGGCCATGGTCGCAGCCGGACCTCGGCCAGTCGACTTCGTGGTCGCGGCGGCCTCGCCGATTCCTGCTTTGGCGCATGTCGGGGCATGATCCGCGTTCTTGCGGTACTCGGGCGATGCCAGGACGCTGGTCAGCACGGTGTAGATGACAAAAGGCCAGTGGACCGTGAAAGTGCCGCAGCGTCGCCACGGCAGCTCTACGCCATGCGGAGGTTCCGCGAACCACCTCGCCCGCGACGGAACCGGCCACGATAATGACTGGCCGAGACCTATGCCCCACTACCGCCTGAGACCAACATTCCTTCGTAGAGCGAAATCATCTCCGTCGTGTGTCTGGCCATGCTGACATGGTCGATCACGGCACTGGCGGCGTGACCCAATCGTTGTCGCAGGGCGCCGTCGCGCAGATCTTCGACGCGATCCGCAAGGACTGCGACGTCACGCGGGTCGTTGAGGACATAACCGTTTTTGCCGTCCTCGATCATCTCCGACGCGCCGTCCCATCGAGTTGTTATGCACGGCAGGCCGGCGACCATCGCCTCCAACACGACCCGGCTGCAAGGATCGTAGTAGGTGGGGTGAACAAGCACGTCGGCGGCGTGGTGAAAGGCCCGCACCCGCTCACTGGGGCCGGTGAACGCAAGGTGCTCTGTGATGCCCAAACGGGCTGCAAGGTGGTGCCATCGTTCCGAGTCGCCTTTGCCGATGACCAACGACCGCACGTCGGTGATACCCCGTCTTACCAGAAGAGCAAGGGCCTCCATCCAGTGTTGGACACCTTTGAGGCGGAAGTTATGTGCTATAAGCAGGACGAGGCAGTGCGAGTCAGCGATGTGGAACTCCTCGCGGATGGCCGCCTGATGCCGGGCCTGCTCCTCCAATGCCATGGGTTTCGGATCGACGCCGTTGTAAATCTTGCGGATTCGTTCCGCCTGGACGCCGTAGTGCTTTTTCAGTTGCCTGACGACGTAGTCCGAGATGGCGACGATCAGCGGCCCGTTGGCGTTACCAAGAAGCGACCGTTCCAACGCGAGGGTGTGGCGTTGCTTGAGGTTGAAGCAATTGGTGTAACGTTTAACCCGCCTGGAGGCACGAAAGTTGAGGAGTGCGAGATTGCGCTCGATACTTTCCGCCACCGTGCCGCCGCGGGGCTGATAGATGTCAGCGTATCGACATGGTGTGATCGCGTGAACGATGTCGTACGAGTTCGACCGCAGGAGGTGCTCGACGCGATGGGTGAATGTGATACTCCGCCGTATCCGCGACATGGAAGCGCCGCCGATGTTGTGCACGTGCAAACCGGGTGCGGGCGACGGCCGGCTGCGGGTGAAGACGTGCACCTCAACGCCGCGCTCCATCAGATGATGTATGAACTGCAGTGACGAGGTTTCTGCACCGCCGCGCCACGCATCCAACCATTCCACCACCAACGCGACCTTCACCGATCGTCGCTCCGCTTGTGCCACCGCGCCGCACGACTTTGCTCGTGTCTCGCTATGCGCCGGGTTTTACCGACGATCCGGTACGCCAGTCGTTTCGCCGACGCGTCCAGCTTGGATGCGCCAAGGTACTGTGTCAACCAGCGGATCCGATCGGTCCGAGAAACCAGATCGGATGGCGCGGAAAAGTTGAGCGAGGCGAGGTCCTTGACGATCCACCGCCGGTGTAGATACCGCAGCCGGATCACGCGTTGGAGGTCAATCAGATGCAGGGACGACTCCGGCGGCGATGCGGGGTCGTGGAAAATGTGCGAAAAATACAGGTCGCGGTGGATGAAGCCGCACTCGTGGAGTCGCGCGACCAGCCTCGCCAGCGGCGCGGTGAGACTGTGAAGGACCGTGCGATCGCCATCTCGCCATTTTTGAGCCAAGCGCTCCAACGAGTCGCCCGGAACCGCGGCGGTCAGAACCGCGCTGCGAAGCTCCCTCGATCCGCGAAATGCCTCGGCGAACGCGACGGGGCTGACACACGGGATGCCTTCGGCTGCAAGACGCCGCATCCAGGTCCACTCCAAACCTGCGATGCTCGACGCCCCTCCGCCGGACCTTCGTACATCGCGGCGGACGCGCAGCGGCGGGCCGCGAAACCGCTTGAGGTAGAACGTACGTCGCTCGCCACCCACATCCAGCGTCAATCGCAGCCGCTCCCGCCAGGAGCTCAGGCCGGGTTTGCTCAGCAGCTTGGCACCCGAGGCGGTGAACAGGGCTTCAAGTGAATCCAGGCCGTTCGCGCGGAGCACGTTCTCATAGCCGGGTGCGACGGTCAGATCGTTGAGCGCGATATACCCTTCGCGAGACGATACAGCGGTGGGATCAGTCATCGGTCTGTACACTGAACGTAGCGGCTGCGCGAATCTGTAAAAGCTCTGCGGCAGCCTCGAACACCATGTCAACCGTGACACCCCTCATGCAGTCAAGGTGCCCCGGTTGGCAAACACGCTGCTGGCACGGGCCGCAATCCACGTCAACCCGCACGATCCGCTCCGCCTCATAGCTCGTGGCCGTCCATTCGGGGTGTGTGGGTCCGAAGATCGTCACAACCGGTACGTTGAACGCCTTGGCGAGGTGTCGCGGTCCGGCGTCATTGCAGATCAGCAGGTCGCTGCGGTGGATGAGCGATTTCAACTCGCCGAGTGTAAGCAGCGGCGTGTCGAATACGAAGCCGCTGCGCTGCATTGCGGAGCCGATCCGTCGTGCGATTGGCTCCTCACTCGGTCCGCAGGTGACTATGACGGTCGCGTCCTCCGTCTTGATCAACCGGTCCGCGGCGGCGGCAAACCGCTCCGGCGGCCAGCACTTCGCAGCCCCGTACTTCGCGCCGGGACTGACGACCACGAGCGGCCTGCGGTCCGCGACACCCAGGGACGCGAGCCGTTGCTGCACCGAGTCGTCGCAATCCGGAGTCGTGAACAGCTCCAGCCGATCGCCGGGCCTGTCGCAGCCGATCGTCTCCGCCAGATCAGCGTAGTATTCGACCAACGGTATAGGTACGAACCGGTCGTCCCTGCGGTTCTTGACAGGTAACCGATCCGTCAGCAGCAGTCCGCGTCCATCGCGGTCGTACCCGATCCGCCGCTTGACGCCGGCCAGACGGGCAATTAGGGCCGAGCGGAACGAGTTTGGCAGCAGGACCGCCCAGTCAAACCGCCGACGTCGCAGGTCCCAGGCCAGATCGCGGTATTCCTTCCGTAGCGGTGATCGCCGGTCTCTTGCCGGCCACTGGACGCACTCGTTCATCCAGTCTCCGCCGCTGACCAACTCTCGCAGATTCGGCTCCATGAGGAACGTGATGTGGGTACCGGCAAACCGGCTACGGATCGTCCGCAACATCGGCGTCGCCATCACAAAATCGCCAACCCAGGTGGGCAGAACGACGAGTATGGTTTGCGGGTCAGGTTGGCCGTGATCGTGAATTTGCTGCATAGCCGGGTATTGTACAGCAATGCGTCGGGTGTTGCAGGTCAGCGCATTGGAGCAACGCGGGCCGGTCAGTGGCATTGGCTGAAGTGCGGCATGTGCTCCGAGACCGGGCCGTCCTCGTCCACCTTAGCCAGGGACCTGTCCTCGGCGGTGGCCAGCCTCGCCGTTCCAGCACAGCTTGTCCTTCGCTATTCGGTGCTTGCTATTCTCCCAATTCGCTCGCCGTTTCCGTCAGACTTTCAACAGGTCGGACGATTTGGACCGAGAGGCGTGATGGACCGGGTAGTCGCGGCCAACGGCGGCTTGTTGTGCTTCGATGGCCAGTTCGGGGCGGTTGTTCTGCTCGCTTAAGTGCGCCACGGCGACCCATTGGGGACACTTTCGCCCGCAAGCCCGGAGCAGAGCGGCTGATTCGTCATTGGAAAGGTGCCCGCCCGAACCCTTGATGCGGGCCTTGAGACGCGGTGGATACGGACCCTCATCAAGTATCGCCGGGTCATAGTTGCATTCGAGGTAGGCGGCGTCGACCGATTCGAGCACGCTATGGAGGCCGGGGAAGGGATGGCCCAGGTCGGTGAGGATGGCCAGCCGCTTGCCCTCGCATTCGACCACAAACGCCGCCCCATCGACCGCGTCGTGCGCTGTCGGTACCGTGTGAACGAGCACATCCGAGAACGCAAGTTGCTCACCCGGGCGGAAATACCGCACATCGCTGAGCTTGCCCAGATTACACCACATGGCGGTCGCCGTATGTGTTCGACTCGTCATGTAGATCGGCAGGCCGAATCTTCGCTGATAAACCCCGGCGCAGCCTACGTGGTCCCGATGCTCATGGGAGATAATCAAAGCGTGGACATCGCGGATGTTACGGTCGTGGACGGCCATGCGATGCTCAGCCATCCTCCCACTGATGCCGGCGTCGAACAGCAGACGCACGCCGTTCGCTTCGACGTAGATCGCGTTGCCGTTGGACCCGGATTGGAGCGAGAACGTCAGCATGTCAGTCCATTGTAGCGGAATCAGCAGCCGCCGCCTCTTTTTGGCGGGCTGTCGCTGTGGATTCATTCTGCGCGCCGATCAGACGCCTCTACGGCGTTCTTCGTTTTCGTGTAGCGGCATTGTGGACACCGAACACGCCTTGACGAAGGAGAATCCGTGCGGGGTTTGAGCCCGCGGCTCGCTTGACGGCGTCACTCATGAATGGCGATGCTACAGAGGCCGCGATACCCTGCCGGTAAGAACGCCGTTATTCTCGCGCGAAGGGACCGAGGAACCTGGAAAAATCGTCGAGGTCCACGTCCGCATCGGCATCGCGATCGAAGACGCATAGGCAGTCGGTCGCGGTGACACCCGGGATGGTGGGCTCCGGCGGGGCTCCGGGACCGGCCAGACAATCCGTAAGGATCGCGAAGTCATCAAGGTCCACATCGCCGTCGTCGTCAGCGTCGCCGGGGACGGCGCTGCGGATGATCAGAAATGGCTTCGTTGCAGGCTCCGTGTCGAGGGCGTCAATGAACACCTGATTGGATGCATACGGGGTCTCGGGATCGATCTGGAATCGAAATGCCACTCTCTTGTCACCGCTCAGCAAGGCTGACTTCACGAGTTCGGTTACGTCGAGCGTCTCGGTCCTCGGCGCCTGCATGCCCATCACGGTGAAAGCACCCTGCAAGATGACGGGCTGAGCGGAGAAATCGCCCGGCAATTCGATCAGATCCGCCGGGTAGGAATACACGTGCAGGGTTACATCCGGAAACGGGAAGACACTGGCCCCGCGGATCGTGAACGTTAGTGCGGCGTCAAGTGGTGTCGTGAGGCTCACTCCGCGCAGGTCGTACTCGCACACGATCCGGTGCTCGACGGCGCTTCCCGGAGTCTCCGTTGCGAGCGTTACGGCCCCGGCGAATCCCACGGGACCAAACATCCAGTTCCAACCATCCGCGATGCCGTCATAACCGCCCAGGCCTCCACCGTCCGCCAACGTGCCGTCGGCAACGGGGTAGACAATATCGGCGGCGCGTGTCGACAATAAGGGAAATACACACGGGACTGACAACACTAGAGCGAGTATCGTTATTCTATGGTGAGCCGCGGGCTTTAACCCGCGCGGATTCACCGGCGCAGAAGCCTTCTTCGTCCCGCCAATTCCGTCACAAGATAGTGAAGAATGCTTTAGGCGCGTCAGGATTCGGGTGAGGCAAATCATCATTCACCCTCCTCGATCCGGCTGCGAGCGTCTCTGGCGGTCTTCCCGCTCTGGTCGTGCAGCAAGTTCCCGTGCAAGTCGAGCCACTCGCGGTAGTAGCGTGTGTGGCTCCCGGGGACGGGCAACGCCTGGCCGGGCCCGAAAAACGAATGGCAGGCCGCACAGTGAAGATCGCCCCCCGGTTCGACGTATCCGCCGCTGTCGATGTAGCCGTACTCACGGTCTACGGTTCCGTCGTTGTAGACTCCGAAGCTGATGGCCAGGTCGACCATGGTCCTCGCTGCCGTCGGCTCTTCATTGGCCAGGCGGGCACCGTGGGGATTGTGGCACGTCACGCACGAATTGCGCGAATCCTGCGTCGTGTCGTTGTGGTCTATGTCCCAATTCGAACTTCCAAGACCGGTCAGATTCCAATGTATGTTAGCCGGCTTACCGCCATACCAAAGCCACCCGTAGCCCCACTTGTATTCATTTCGGAAATTCGTTTGCGCCACACCTTCCGGCAACTGGAGATGGGACGGCGGGACGGCCAGAAGAAAACCATAGTTGTCGGGCACGCCCAGGATCTTGATCTCATCATGGCACGAGAAACACAGCCTGAAATCATCCGCGGTATAACCAACCGAATCTCGCGGGACCTCGAGCGCCCTTCCGCCATTGATTCTCCGCAACCTATAGCCGCTGTTGTACGCTTCCTTGGCCAATTCTCGCTCTTCGGCGAATTCATCTTCGTCGGTCGGGGGAAGCGGGGAATGCTTGCATCGCTCGCGGAACGTCCTGGCAACACCGTCCGTATGAGAAAGTGCCGGATCGTGGCACTCAGTGCAAACGATCTGATTTTGCCCATGACCGGCTACGTTGTAGCCCCACGTCCTATTGTCTCCCGCCAATTGTGGTGCCTCGACCTCATTGACAAGCGCGGGTGGAGTATCATGGCAACCCAAGCACCAGTCCTGTCTATCCGGGTTGAGCACATCTCCGTCGTAGACACCATCCGCCCAATTGGCTTTCGCGCCGATCACCGGATCGTTGACGCCGTCGAACGGGCCGCCGTCGCTGTGACAGGTGTTGCAGACGTCCGCCTCCGCAAGGTCAATATTCCCGTCGAGGTTTGCGTCCACACCCGAAGCGAAGCTGACCACCCCGTTGTCGTGGGTCGCGATCTCCTCCCAGGCGTGGCAGGCGTAGCAGTCAGCGACGTCCGGTCCGTTGATGGCGGTAAGGTGGACCGCGTGCGAACCGGCCTGGTTCGGGAACACCGTTCCGTCGGGCGGTTCCCCGTGGCAATCTGTGCACGACGTGAGGAAGCCGGTGCTATGAACATGGCACTCCGTGCATGGCCTATCCTCGTTATGCGTGTGATCCAACTCGAGGTCACCGCGGTGGTAATCGGTATCGGTGTGGCAGACCTCGCAGACACCGTCAAAGTTGGGCGGATCGCAGATGCCGTGAATGTAGTCCCGCTGCCCGTCGCCGGGAATGCTGCTCTCCACGAATGTCACGGAAGCCCCGTTGATCTCCCGCGCGATCAGCACGACGTTCCCGTTTTCCGTGTCGTGGATGCCATGACACTCGTGGCAGGTCGGCTGCCACTCTCCAGGCACTTCGTGGATCGTGTGCTCCGTGTGGCAGGTCCGGCACAGCGTTTCATCGTTGAGGCTGCGGAGCAGCATGCCGTCTCCGTCACCGCCGCCGGTGCCGCCCGAATCCGCGCCGTGTGGCGCGTGACACGTCATGCATTCAACCGAGCCATCCTTGATAAAGAGCGGGGCGACCTGGTCGGAGGCGGGATACTCACCGTCGCCCCCTGGATAGGCAAAACCCACCGGATGAGAACCGCCGTCTCCTACGCCCCTGTCGCGCGGGGCGTGGCACTCCTTGCACATGGCGTCTGCGTCGTTGCTCACCTGCAGATATAACGGGCCATAGTAGGTGCTATGTTGATTGTGACAGGTCGAACATTTGATGTTGCCGTCGGGGTCCAGGTACATGCTGCCAGGCATCGGACCCACGGAATCCGCCATTGGATTTACCGCCGGAACACCCCAGGCGTGCGAACGACCCAGACCGTCTACGGCTGCCGCATTCGTCCCAAAGGGGTCGGCCATGTCGCGCTCGTGGATGATTACATTCAGCGCCCGCCCACCGGTGCTGTGGCAGGACATGCACAGTACGCTCTGACCCTCGACGGTGCCCCCGTGCGTGCCCGGCTGACCGTTGATCCTGTGGCAGGGCTCACAGAGATCCGGTCTGTCTTCGACGCGATGCGGTCCGTCCAACCAGTCTTCATAATCCTGCTGCGCGGCCACACCGCCTTGCATGTCGTCAAGCGTACGTGGCAGACTCCATAATTGGTTCGTCGTCGAGGTGCCGCCGTGGCCACCATCGGCGCAACCACCGTCCGTCAGGTCATAGATCTCCACGCGCGAGCTTCCGGTGCTTGCGACGTACAACCGCGATCCGTCGTTGCTCACCGCGAGATCACAGGGAATTCGCAGCTTGCCCGGCTCGTACCCATACTCAACGATCTTGCCGAGTTCCAGGCCCGTCGAACCAAACACGCGAACCGTGCCCATCAGAGCGTCAGTGACGTAAATATGTCCGTCCGCGTCGACGGTTAACCCCAGAGGCCGTGGCATCCATCCCTCTAAACCACCGTCCGTGGACTTCAATCGATCTCCGAACTGCTGCAGGAATACGCCGGCCGTCGTGAAAACATGGATACGGAACTTGTCATGGTCTGCAATGATGATGCGATTGCGCGGTTCATCGATGGTGATTGCACTGGGGTATATGAACTGGCCGGGTTCGCTTCCTCGCGTCCCGAGGATCAGTGCGAGGCCGCCGTCACTGTCAAACCCGTAGATCCTGTCGCCTTCAGCGTCGACAACATAGATCCGGCCCGTATCCGCCGCGATGTCGATGTCCGTGGGACCGGCAAACGAAACCAACGGCTCATCCTCGCCAAGGTACTCCACGAACTGAAATACGCTGTCATAAACCGCGACTTTTGGTTCATCGCGCAGCGAGACAAAGATGCGACCATCCGGGTGGACACCCACACCGATCGGCCCCGACGGCACGGGCCACAGGTCCGCCAGAACGCCAGACGCATCGAACCGGGCGATGTGCCGGTTGAGCGGGTCGGAGACGAAGACCGAATCATCCGGTGCAACGGCCAGTCGAGCCGGTCCGCGGAGTTGCTCCGTCAGGGAACCAAGATGCGGCAACGGCTCCATCTGCCCGACGGACATCAGGCCGACAATCACAGCAGTGATTGGAATCACCACGAACCACCTATATAAGTGAGCGATCCCCCCGTGAGAATGCCCCCGGACCTCTTCGTCCTCACACTGCCTCAGTATAGCACGCGACCCGCCGGTGGTCAGGACATAGATTACGGAGATTGGCAATATTTCTCGGTCCGCCGCCCACCCGGAACCGGAAAAGGTGGCGTTTATCGGCACCCCTGTGACGGGGAGTCGCGGCCCATCCCCTGTCACGACATCCGATAAGGGGTGGATGATGAAATATGAAATACGAAGGATGAAGGGTGAATTGGAACCCTGAGTATTCATCCTTCAGCCTTCAACCTTCCACCTTATCCGTCCCCTCCCCCACGTGACCAACAGGCGTGGCGTCGTCTCACCGATATGCGCTGGGAAGTAATGCGGTCCTATAGGCCGCTGGCAAGACCTCCACCGCTGGGGAACACCCCGATGACCTTGCCCAGAACATTCGCCCGCCGCCGCATTCGCTCGGTCCCGGCAGGCGCGGGTCTGATGACCGCGCTGTCACTGACAGCTGTGGCGGCGGGGCCAGGCGGTTTGTCGAGAGCGGACAGGGCGTGGGGATCCGGTCCGGGCGTCATGAATCATCCCGTTCGTGTCATCCCCTCAGGGACCGTCACCGTGCCTCCGGGCTGGCCGCTTGATGACAACGGGGCGATCACATGTTTGACTTGTCACACGGAGATCCCGACCGGCTCGGAAGCATCAAGGCCGAAACTACGCGATTTCGAATCGCAGTCCGCACAACAATCCGGGTTCTGCGCGAAATGTCACGGTCTGACCGACCGGCGTGACGCCAGATCGATGCATTGGCTTGCACTCGGCGTGGCCCATGTCCCAAGCGACGGGACGGCTTCTCGCGCCGATGGCGGTCTGCTCGATACGCGGACGCGACAGTGCCTTTCGTGCCATGATGGCGTCAGCGCACCCGAATCGACGAACGGAACACCATTGAACGGCTCCCGAAGATACATGGGTGACAAACGCCGCAATCACCCCATCGGCGTGCAATACGGTGGTCTTTCCCGTTCGAAGGACCTTTCCCCGCTTCGCCCAGTCGGCCTGCTGCCTCAGGAGGTTGCGCTGCCCGGTGGGAAGGTGGGCTGCGTCTCGTGTCACAACCTCTATGCCAAGGGGCGATACCTGCTCACCGTTCCGATCAAGGGATCCGAACTCTGCTTGACGTGTCACGATATGAGATGAGAAGAAAAGGATGAAGGATGAATCCGGACGCTGGTGCTTTCATCCTTCATCCTTCATCCTTCATATTTCATCCTTCACGTTTCATCCTTCGTTCGAGAGGAACTGGTCAAAGATCAGGTCGATGGTGACGTCGACGAACGACACGCGGGCGGCATTGGCAATGGTTAACTCGTCGTCGGTGCCGAGCAGCGCGCTGCGTGTGGCCGTCTCCATCACGCTCACGATATCGTTGCGGAACTCCGGACAGCCCCCCATAAGAAGGGGTAGCAGCAAGCACAAGCCGAGCAGCGGTTGGCGCGCCGTTGATCCGGTAGAGGCGTTCGTACCTGTCTTCATGTCTTAACGCTCCGAGGTCAGATCTTCCGCTCAATAGGATGCCGTCATCCTCCAGACGTTGCAAGAGCGCGGCAGTGAAACCTATGCGCCGGGAGTCGCCGGCGGATTCTTCTCACACTTCCGAACGTTCCACGACCAGCCCCGGGACCCGGCAAAGACCTTGCCGAACAGGCCCGGCCCCGTCAAATGTCGCGGTGAGATCAACTGTCACGTCAATACGCCCCTGTAGCAAACCAGGGCCGTTGTCTGGTTCCCAGCCCAAAAAGCAAGCCCACGGACCGAAACCCGTGGGCTTGCCGGTTTTCAGTTGTTTCTCCTGTTAGTAATCACTCCTTTTCCAGTAACCGATCGCTCCCGGGCATCAACGTTCGCGCCGCTACGGCGGGCACGTGCCAGGACCGGCGAACGGATACGCGTAGCCTTTGAACGCATCGAGGATTCGCGTGACAT
>CAZJTP010000151.1:0-11156 GCA_964548955.1 uncultured Phycisphaeraceae bacterium | reverse complement strand
GCATCACTGGCTGCCACGGATTCTGCGAAGCCGAACCGTCGGTACTCATCGAGCCAACAGGGACCTTTTACCCCAAGGTGGATGTCAAGCAGATGGTTCGAATCGTTGAGGCCGTTCGCGACAGCCAAGTGCTCGATGACCTGCTCTTCGTGGACCCCGTCACCGGCAAGGCGGTGGAGAAGCAGTGCGATATTCCGTTCTTCAAGACCCAGGTACGTACGATTCTCGCACGCAACGAGAAGACCGATCCGATCCGTATCTTCAACTTCATGAGGAATGGTGGGTATCTGGCGTTGGCCAAGGTCCTCGACAAGGGGACACCGACCTGGGTTGTCGAGGAGATTAAACGCTCCGGTCTTCGTGGCCGTGGCGGCGCCGGTTTCCCCACGGGGGTGAAATGGGAACTCCTGGCCAAGCAGCGGAACGGCCGGGGCAAGTTCCTGGTATGCAACGCGGACGAAGGTGATCCCGGAGCCTACATGGACCGCAGTGTGCTGGAGGGTAACCCTCACAGCATCATCGAGGGCATGTTGATCGGCGGGTACGCAACCGGTGCGAACGAAGGCGTCGTTTACGTGCGTAACGAGTATCCCCTGGCCATCAAGCACCTTGTGATCGCACTGCGACAGAGCCGGGGATTCGGGCTATTGGGCAAGGATATCCTGGGGACCGGCTTTTCATTCGACATCAAGCTGGTCAGAGGGGCCGGTGCGTTTGTCTGCGGCGAGGAGACGGCACTTATGCGGTCCATCGAGGGGAAGATGGGAGAGCCGCGCCAACGCCCGCCATTCCCAATAGAAAAGGGAATTGACGGCAAACCGACGGCAATCAACAATGTCGAGACTTGGGCCAACATCCCCCTCATCCTCAGAGTCGGTTCCAAAGAGTTTGCCAAGCTCGGAACCAAGGGCAACACGGGTACCAAGATCTTCAGCCTAGTCGGGAAGATAAAAAACACCGGGCTGGTCGAGGTGCCCATGGGCATCACCATCAAAGAGGTTGTGTACGATATCGGCGGTGGGCCGCCGGGCAAGGCGAAGATCAAGGCGGTGCAGACGGGCGGCCCGTCCGGCGGTTGCATTCCGGCCGAGAGGTTCGACCTGCCTATCGATTACGACAGTCTGGCTGAGGCGGGATCGATCATGGGGTCCGGCGGCATGATCGTGATGGACGAGAAGACCTGCATGATCGATGTCGCCAAGTATTTCATGAACTTCCTCAAGGGTGAATCCTGCGGCAAGTGTTACACCTGCCGGAAGGGTACCCAGCGGATGTACGAAATCCTGGAGGACATCTCCAACGGAAAGGGCACACTTGACCAGCTCGACTTGCTTGAGGAACTCGCGATTACGGTCAAGGATACAACCATGTGCGGTCTGGGGCAGACGGCGTCGAATCCCGTTTTGTCCACGCTACGATACTTCCGCAATGAATACGAGGAGCACATCCGGGACAAGAGATGCAGGGCCTTCGTTTGCAGCCAACTGGTCGGAGCCCCGTGCCAGGCCGCGTGCCCTATAGATACCGAGGCGTGGCGTTACGTAGCTCACATAGCGCGAGGCGAATACGAAGAGGCTTACCAGGCAATAAGGAAAGCAAATCCGTTCCCCTCTGTTTGTGCGCGAGTCTGCTCTCACCCGTGCGAAACCCAGTGTCGAAGTGGCACTGCGGGAGAATCGGCCATTGCCATCCGTGCCCTGAAACGTTTTATCACCGATCGTGTCGACCCGTCGGTGTACAAGCCGGTAAGAGCCGCGAAGACGAAAAAGGGCATTCCACCCGTTGCCGTTATCGGTTCAGGTCCCGGCGGACTTACCGCAGCCCATTATCTGTCTCTCGCTGGACACAAGGTCACGGTTTTCGAAGCGGATGATCGTCCTGGTGGGATGCTGGTGAGCGGAATCCCGCCACACCGGCTGCCCAGGGATACGCTGAACAAGGAAATCGAATCACTCCTCGACGAGAACATAACACTGAAATGCAACACCGCCTTGGGGCGTGATATGACGCTCGATGGGCTGTTTGAGGACGGATTCAAGGCGATCTTCCTGGCCATGGGGGCCCACAAGAGCCGTAAAATCAACCTCGAAGGTGAAGACGCAGACGGCGTTTACCCGGCGATAGGATTCCTCAAGGATTTCAACCTTCGCGGCAAGACCGTTGCGCGAGGACATGTTGGTGTCATTGGTGGCGGTGACAGCGCGGTGGATGCCGCGGGCGTGGCCCTACGCCAGGAAGGCGTTGAGAGCGTGACCATCTTCTACCGCCGCACGCGCGTTGAGATGCCCGCCCAAGACAGGGATATTGACACCGTTCTTGAGGAAGGTGTCAAACTGGAGACACTCGTATCCCCCATACGAATCCTTACCGAGGCTGGGCGCCTGACGGGAATCGAATGTATCAAGAATCGACTGGGCGACGTCGATTCAAGTGGCAGACGCAGACCCGTGCCCATCTCTGATACGGAATATGTTGTCAACTTGGATACTTTGATCGTCACTATCGGTGATAAACCTGATATCGATTTCATCCCGTCGATGGGGATTGACGTAACCAAATGGGGAACAATGCAAGTTGACGATCAGACACTTTCCACCAACCGACCGGGCGTCTTCGCCGGAGGAGACGTGGTTACCGGCCCCAATACCGTGGTTGAGGCGATCGCCGCCGGGAAGAAAGCCGCTTTGATGATTGGACGTTATCTGCGCGGCGAGGAATTGAAACAACCCGGCGCGGCGCTGCTACCGGATGTCTACGTTGAGCCGCTTGCGATCGACGAAGAGGAACTCGAGGAGGCTCAGCGTGTCGAGCCCCCTACGATTCCTGTGTCGGCCCGAAGGCATAACTTCGACGAAATCGAATTGTCGTTCTCCGTTGAAGAGGCCACCAAGGAAGCCCGCCGGTGTCTGCGGTGCGACCTGGAGTTTACTCAGCCAAAGGAGGACGAGACGACATCCACAGTGGCTGTGGGAGGAACGGCATGATCAGCTTAAGCATCAACGGCCTTCAAACCTCGGTTGAAGAAGGTACGACGCTGCTTGAGGCCGCACGCTTTCTTGGCTTTCCCATTCCGACGTTGTGCCACATGGATGGGCTGTCACCGTATGGCGCCTGCCGCTTGTGCGTGGTGGAGATCGGAGAAGGCCCGAAGGCGAAACTGGTCAGCTCGTGCACCTATCCCGCCCAGGAAGGGCTCAAGGTGCGGACGGCCTCTTCACGTGTCCTGCGGGCCCGCAAGATGGTCCTAGAGCTTCTGCTGGCGTCGTGTCCGCAATCAAAAGTCATCCAGGATTTGGCCTCGGCCCACAACGTTCGCCAGCAACGGTTCCGGCAAGAGCACGAGGATTGCATTCTCTGCGGGCTGTGCACTCGAATGTGCGAGGAGCAGATGATGGCCAAGGCCATCGGCTTTCGGGGACGGGGTGAAAACCGCAGCATTGGTACACCGTTCGACATCAAGTCGGAAGTGTGTCGGCTTTGCGGCGGCTGCATGTATGTTTGCCCCGCCTGCCAGCTGCGGTGCACCTACAACGAACCGGAGAAGGCCATCTGTGGCGCGTGCGCCAACCTGAGCCCGCCGTGCGTCGAAAAGGATCAGTTCGATGACATGATGTGTTATATGGACCCCTGTGTTGCCTGTGAAATAGAAAAGTAATAACAAACGATAGGAGTAGACTCAATGTCGCCGTCACTCTCGAGGATAAACGCTTCGGCTGCGACCCTCACGAAAAACAGAACAGAAGGCTCTATCACGCCTAGCTCGGGCATGTGCGTGACCTGCGTGGATGGCTGCATCGGCATGTGCGAGATCGGCAAGTCCGCCTACCGGGGGCATGAGGTAATCTACCCACAGCCTTTCGGTGTGATCACCACCGCGGCCGAGAAGACTTATCCGGTCGACTACTCGCACTTCAACATCATGGGCACCGCCGTGGGCGCACATGGCATCGAGGCTGACAGTGACAAGGCCATCTTCCCGGCGGTCAACCTTGAAGTCGCCTTCGGGCATGACAAGGGCATTAAGTTTCGTCTGCCGTTCATGATCCCCGGAATCGGCTCGACTAACATCGCCAAAAACAACTGGGAAGGATTGGCCATCGGCACCGCCCTGGCCGGAACCGGCCTGACCATCGGCGAAAACGTGGTTGGCATGGACCCGGAAGCAACCATTAAGAAAGGCCGCGTGGTTGATACAGTCGATCTCAAGCGGCGCGTCAAGCTGTTCAAGGATCATCAGCGTGACGGCTATGGCGCCACCATCGTTCAGGCCAACGTCGAGGATACCCGCCTGGGAACGCAGGAGTATGCCATCGAGAAGTTGGGCGTCGAACACGTCGAACTCAAATGGGGCCAAGGGGCCAAGGACATCGGCGGTGAAGTTAAAATCACCAACTTGAAGAAGGCCCAACTGCTTTACGAACGCGGCTATGTCGTGCTGCCCAATCCGACCGATCCGACCGTCATCAAGGCCTTCGAGCGCGGCGCGTTCAAGGAATTCGAGCGTCACTCGCGCATTGGAATGGTCAGTGAGGAGTCCTTCGCTAAGAGGGTGGACGAGTTGCGCAAAGCCGGCGCCAAGTACATCTTCCTCAAAACCGGCGCGTATCGGCCCGCCGATCTGGCCCGCGCAGTCCTCTTTGCCACCAAATACAAGCTGGACCTCCTAACCGTGGATGGTGCGGGCGGCGGAACCGGTATGAGCCCCTGGCGGATGATGAACGAATGGGGTGTGCCTCCCGTCGAGTTGCATTCCCTGATGTATCAGTACGCCAAACGTCTGGCCGACAAGGGAATGAAAGTGCCTGCACTGGTCCCCGCCGGCGGATTCACTTTCGAGGATCAGATTTTCAAAGGACTGGCCTTGGGGGCACCGTTTACGAAGCTGGTCGGCATGGCCCGCTCGCCAATCGCGGCAGCGATGGTGGGCAAGACTATCGGGCGAACAATCGACGACCACCAGATCCCCGTTTACATCGAGCGTTTCGGGAACACCAAGGACGAGATCTTCGTAACCGCCAGTCATCTACGCAGCGAACTTGGTGACAAAGAATTTGAAAAAGTCCCAACGGGCGCCCTCGGACTCTACACGTATTACGAGCGGTTGGCCCAAGGTCTTCGCCAACTTATGTGCGGCAGCAGGAAGTTCGCGCTGGAGCACATTTCGCGTGACGACCTGGCGTGCCTGACCCATGAGGCCGCTGACATCAGTGGTATCCCCTTCATCACGGATGTGGACAAGGCCGAGGTTGAGGAGATCCTCAGTAGCTAAGGTGACAAACCGTTTGGCGGCCGTGTCATGGAGGTTGCCATATTCGAGTCCATTGGTGTGGTGGAGAAGGTCGTCTCGAACGAGACCGCTAGAACTCGGTCACACTCAAAACTGTGGGTTGCCGATCAGGCCTGCAAAACAGAACCGCGACCGTTAGGGAGTGGAGATGCGCCGTGCGGCGTCCCGGTGGGTAACCGCTTCCTGACGGGCGCGGTTCGGATAATCCACAAAAACAGGCGTGATGGTGCTCTATCCTCGCGCAATCGATTCAGCAACACGTGGTGGACGTCCTCCCATACACCGGCCTTTTGCCAGTCGCGCAGGGCAACCTGGGCTGCTCCCTTATAGACCGTTGATGGTGTCCGTCAGTTGATCCGTCGCGACCGTCGTCACGGTTGAACTTCTCGTGTGACGGCGCTCGTCCAACAACTCACTGCTGTTTCGGCTTTTCGATCTTTCGACGTTTACTCGACCACGCGGTGGGCGATGAAGGCGAATTCATCGTCCGTGTTCGCCTCGGGTATTGAGACAAGAGTCACCCGTGTTGAGTAGGAGAACGTTCCCGTCATTGTGTCGGGATCATCGGGATTGAAGGTGCCCGTCGCGTTGGCGGTCGCATACCCGGCCGGGATACTCACTGCAAACGCCGTCAACCTGCCCTCAAAGGCAAATCCGGTGCCATCGGGTGTTTCCGCACCGTACGTCGACGCGGCGTATTGCAGTCCCTTTTGGTTCGTCTCGTGTCGCCGGCCGTCGAAGCGGATGCTCGAGCCGAAGATCTCAGGGGCAATCGTGTTGTCCTCGAAGCCTTCCAGACTGCCATCCGGACCAAAGGTGATCGTCAGGAACGCCAGGCTCTGCGCGGCCCCGGCCGTGCGGTAAAACTGCCACACGGAATCAGCGAGGGATGGGATGCCGGCACCCTGTTCCGCTTCCGCCGTAGTGCCGTCGGGGAGTTCTACCGTGACCGATGTCGGCAGGCCCGCGTTTTGCGACCCGCAACCGATCAGCACGATCAGGGCAAACGCCGGGATCACAGAAAGCATTCCGATGCGTAACATGCGATGCGCCATGATTGACGACTCCTTGATGTACTTGTTGGCTACAACCCACAGAAACCACGCCTACTGAATCGGAAACTGCAACGCTTTTCTACGGTGGAATCCCGAACATATATACCGCAGCTCGGAGAATATGGAAGGCGCCGACGGACCTATACATTCGTCTGACACTGAGCATCTGTTCGGATGCGACACGGCAGGATTCGTAATACCGGTATTATGAGTCCAAACGCGGTATCTCTGTGCCGTGTCATGGAATCTCCCGCTCGACGGCGTCAAGGATGGGATCAATCGTGGCTTTGGGGATGCCCGCCATGGTGGAGCGGTGTATTTCGAGGCGGTCGACGAAGTCATTGATAATTGCGGAGTCGAGTCGGCTGACCGACCGGCCGTAGCCGAGCTTGTCGACGTAGTGGGCATTAATGATCTGCTCGTACTGACCGCGAAGCGGCAGCAGGAGCATCGGTTTGTCAAAATGGAGACACTCGCAGATCAGGCTGTGGCCCGCCGTCCCGATGACGCCGGCACACGATGCAAGATCTTCCAGAAAGGTCTGCGGGTGGATGCGCCTGTACGTGACGTGCCCGTGCTGCCCGTGACGCTCGAATCCGTAGGCGCGGACCGGCAGCCGATCATACGATTCCAGAGCCGTGCGCAAGTCCTCATGCTGCCCGAAACCTCCCTTGTAGGCCAGTAGAAAATCTCCGTTGCTGGGCTCCATCGTGTAGACGGTGGGGCGAAGGATCGGCGGCACAAGCGTCGTGGGGTGGTAACGAATCGCGACCTTGAGGAACGTGCTGACCAGATATCTCTTGGCTCCCGCATAGTGGAGGCGGATCGCTGCATATGTACTTAAGAGATCATTCACAAATCCCGGAGGGCGGTCCAAGACGCAGTGCGTGAGCAGGTGCACATTATCCAGGCTGATGAAGGGCACTCCTTTCCATTGCGACCAAAAGGCTGTGAACGGTTCAAAATCCGAGATCACCAGATCCGGCTTGTAGTGTCGCAGCACGTACTTGATCACGGCGTTCGATGGGCCCAGCACCACGAACGATTGGGCAACATTGTGCGCGATCGTTCGCAGCGCTCTGATCTGCCCATTACGGAACGCGACGCGAAGTCCGAAGATCTCGTGAACGCGACCGGGAAACACTTCCCGTAAATACGCGCCGCCCTTGTGGCTTGAGAGGAACTGCACCTCGTGGCCCCGGGCCAGCAGGCCGCTCCCCACACTGTGCGCCCGCGTGGCGTGGCCGTAACCTTCACCACAGGCAGCATAAAGAATTCTTGCCATGGCCCTTTTACCTTTCCCCCAATGTCATGCCAGTCTCCAAGTTACACCGACAACGCTCCGTTGCCCAGCGGCGGGCGAAGTGGAGCCTTGGCGTAGCGGAGTTAAGCCCGCTGCTGGGGGTCCTGAGCCAACCGTCTTCGGAGCCGGCGGCCAGCCGATGTCAATGGCAAGGAGCTTGCGAGACGAACGCACCGAGTTGTCCTCGCTGAAACGCGAGTCGGGTGTCGTGCGAACAGAGGCAAGGAAGAGGCTCCGGTGGTGGCGGCGTGGGATGTCGCTTGGCGGTCGTGACGAAGGGTCGATCACCGGGGTCGCGCTGACATGGTTCGTCATCCAGAATCACCCATCCGCACGCGACCAGGGACGTCAACACCGTAAAACGCCCAGGATCAGCCTGTCACGCATCCGAACGGGGAGTAATTTGACCAAGATGGTCAGAAGTCTGGCGTCCCACCCGACCACGTAATGAGTCCTGGGCCGTCTCGCCACCAGCGCGCGGGCAACCACACGGGCTACGTGCTCTGGAGGGACGGCCCTTCCTGCCGCTTTTCCAAGCGTATGTTCAACTGCTGAGATGAGCTGGCGATAGAGCGCTTGCGCGGACGATGGAAGGCTCCTCACCACCTCGTTGGCCGCGTGGCCGGACTTCTGCCAGATCGGCGTTCCGACCGTCCCGGGCTCAATGATTGTCACGGGGATTGCCCACTGTCGCAGTTCCAGGCGGAGCGCGTCGGTGATTGCCTCAAGCGCGAACTTCGATGCTGCGTAAGGACCGAGGAGCGGCAAGGCCAGTTTCCCGCTGATGGAACCCATATTGATCACACGGCCTCCGCCTTGTCGCAAGAGGGGGAGAAACGCCTGCGTGACGGCGATTTGGCCAAGCACATTCACCTCGAATTGGGTGCGGAGCGCGGCCAGCGGGAGGATCTCGAGCGGACCGGCCACGACGATGCCCGCGTTGTTCACCAGCCCAGCCAGTCCAGCCGGGCCAACTTGGCTGCATACGAGGTCGCTGGCCGACGCGATCGAATCGGGTTCCGTGACATCGATAAGAATCGGGGTGAGGCGGTCTGATGCCCTTCGGTTCAGGGCTTCGCCATCGCGTTCCCTGCGCACACCGGCGAACACCCGGTAGCCGAGGATGTCAAGGGCCAAGGCGCACGCTTCGCCTATCCCACTCGAGGCACCCGTAATGACTACTCCTCGTTCCGAGGCCACCGTCTTCCGTTCACGCAATCGACTTCCAATCCAAGGCCATTATGATACAGAACTCCTAATCGAACGCTGAACGCTATGTGATCTCGTTGTGGGTGAGCGTTTTCTTCGTACACCCTAAGCGGGTTTCCTTGGCACTTGGCGTGTCTATAGTCTATCGTGTCAAAGGAACTGGTGCAACAGCATGAGCCGCCTCCAGCGCTACGGTGGATGGGCAGTGATCACGGGTGCGTCATCGGGCCTCGGGCGCGCATTCGCCCGACTGATTGCTGCCGAAGGTATCGACTGTGTTTTGGTCGGGCTCGAAGGGGAGCGCCTTGAGGCGTTGGCACGTGAACTATCGGCGGAGCATTCTGTGCGCTGTCGGACCCTGGAGCAAGACCTGGCGGAAGATGGGTTTCTCGAGCGCGTCGAGGCATTCACGGTGGATATCCCCGTTGGCATCCTGGTCAACAATGCCGGGATCGGGTGCGGGGGAGCGTTTGCGACCCGGTACCCGAAGCGCATTGCGCAGGTGGTCAAGCTGAACTGCCTGGCTCCGGTCGTGTTGACTCGTGCATTTCTTCCCCAGATGCTTGCCCGCAATGCCGGCGCAATCATCATGGTCGCCTCGCTTCAAGCCTTCATCTCATCCCCGTTTGAGGCGACGTATTGCGCTTCGAAAGCCTTCGACCTGCATTTCGGAGAATCGCTCTGGGGCGAATTGCGAAATACGCCGGTCGATGTGATTACTGTGTGCTCAGCCGGGATGAAGACCGATTTTTTCAGGGCGGACGGTCTCTCTGAGGAAGATTGCACACGAATGTGGAAAGTCTCTGCTTGCCCGGAGTCTGTGGCTGCCCTGACACTGAAGAAGCTTGGCAGAAAATCCGTAATAGCCCCGAACGTTGCCGGGCTGGTGGGATTCCTCGCAAGGTTGGTGCCACGCCGATTGTCCATCCATATTGTCGAGTTCGTCACCCAACGTCTGGTTCACTATGAACAGCTCTAAGCGATGCTTGCGGGGGATAGAGACCGCAAGGTGAACCACCAATAGTAAACCGGTCTCACCAGTCAAGCGGGGGGTGACGTGAAAAACGAGCGTTGTCCTTGTGGTAGCGGTGATCGGGCGTGTGGCGCGAGCAGAGGTGCTGGAAAAGCAGCAGCGTGGAATGTTGATATCGGGTACTTCAAGCCCGCAGCTCGTTTTGCTGGAGGCTTCTAAATCTCGTCGCCTGGCTTCCACTCATAGATTAGAGCGGGGTCGTCGATGTATCTCTTGAAGTGGTGATAGACGGGGAACGCTTGGCCGGCGTCGAAGGCCCTGTGGTCCATCGTCGCCGCAACGGTGACCACTCGGCGCGGAACAACTTTGCCGTCAACAATCCAGGGAACCAGGCGGATATCCCCGATCCCAAACATCATCACCTCCGGCGGGATGATGACGGTGACCGTTTGGTGCCCGGACATCATCATGCCTATGCTCGCGACCGTGCAGGTCGCGCCCAGAACATCGCTGACTTGTAGTCTCTCGTCGCGTGGCACGCTACGGAGTTTCGGGTCGGCCTGGCGTGAACGCAGTCTCGATCGCAGCCAAGTAAACAGGGCAGGCAACCCGGATATGTCAAGCTGACGCAGGGCAGACTTCAGATAGACACGCCCCGCTTCTCGGTAAAGTTCCTCCGGGTCAGTTCGGCGCGACTTGCGAACTAAGACCCGCATCTCGCTTGCCACCGTCTCGAGGTCCTTGTTCTGCGGATTCCGAATGATGGGCCTTAGAACACCGTATTTCGTATGGACCGTAAGGCTTACGTTGATATCTTCTGCTATGTAGAGAGTTCCGCCGGTCTTCAAGGGGGCATAGTCGAGAAAACCGTTCAGTTCTGGGACGTGGTGGAGCGAGTGGGCAATCGCTTTGACAAAGAATGCCGTATAGATACGCCGTACGGCGCGCCGCACCCGGGACTCACTGGACTCCGGCTCATCCCGTTGTCCGTTAGCTTTGGCTCCGGTCTTGCCGTACTCAACAAGCGGCGTCACATCGAAATGGGCGATTGCAGCGGCGTGCGGGATCTTACGTGCCGATTGGGATAGCACGTACGCCACGGTTTCGCGCAGAAAGCTGAACGGACGCGCCTCCTTCACCTTTACGTTCTTACGAAGATAGGCGATCTGGTAGTTTTGAAACATCAGCAGATCTCGCTTCATTTGCTCGCGCGGCGAGATTATAACATCGGTAGGTACGAACATCATCAGGCGGTTCACCAGAAGTGGCCCGGGGGCAGGGCAATCGCATCTTATTTATATCTGGTGAGGCTCTGGGGCGGGTGCTATC
>CAZJTP010000150.1:0-11166 GCA_964548955.1 uncultured Phycisphaeraceae bacterium | reverse complement strand
GAGGAATACCTAATCCGAGTCCTCAGCAAAGGAATTTAGATGCGATTGCCCTGTGGGTCATGGCGAGCAAGGCCGCCGTCGGTTGAATAGAATGGGCCGTCCGGATAGGGTTACCATTTTGAGCTCGCAGATCGGAGATTTCCGTTCGTGGCTCACTCCGGCACATGATTCTGGCCTCAGGGAACAGTACCATGAGTTTGAACCGCTCGTTTCGTACGACACTCGGCGCCGGCCTATTGTGCTTCTCGTTCGTTGACCTGGCCGGCAACTGTGTCAACACAGCCACCGGACAAACCCGAACAGACCGAGCCTGTCTTGGCGAAGTCCGCGACTTCGGCTTGGATACGAATGAAAACGGCCTGTATGACCAGCTAGTTATCGAGGCCGAGTTCCTCATCCCTGAGCCGGGTACCTATTCGTTCGCACCGCTGTTGCAGACCCACAAGGGAGAGTATTTGTCCACCTGGATGGAAGAGTACGTGGCCGAATCCGGTTGGCACACCATTCGTGCGGGCATCTCTGCGAAAGACGTACACTTCCATGGTGAGGACGGGCCGTATCAAATCGTCCGCCTCACCTTGTCGCGCCGTACGCCTGAAAGGGTTAAGGACATCTGCGAGGTCGCTGACCTATCCAAGTCAACTGCAGCGTACCGCGTGCGGCAATTCGAGCGCCCCCCCATCCAGTTGACCGGAGAAGTCTCGGAGTTCACCACCGACTCGAACCACGACGGGAAACTCGACACGTTAACCATTAGAATCGGGATTGATGTCGTGTATCCCGGTGAATACAACTACCAGTTGACGCTGGAGGATTCCTGCCAACATCGGTTCGTCACTCAGAACGCTTCAACAGAGCTCACCGGCACAATCGGTGAGCACATCGACATTACATTCAAAGGATCGGATATCGGTGCGAACTCGATGGACGGACCGTTCGATTTGGGGGATCTGATCGTATGGGGCCCAAGCGGTCATCGGCGTCGATCAACCATCAGTCCCAGACTCAAGCATGGAAAGACGGAGGCATATCGAGCTAAGGCGTTTGACGGCTATCGCCCCCCACCCGATTGCAACAAGAACGGTGTCCATGACCTTTGCGATCTGACCGCAGGGACCAGCCCGGACGAAAACCACAATTTCATCCCGGACGAGTGTGAGGATCCGGAATACGTGCGGGACTCGGGGCCTCGCGATTTGGCTACCATCGAGCAGATGATCAGCAAGGCCACGGACCCGAATGAGAAGTTTGACAGGCGCTGGGAAGCGATCACGGCTCTCGGCCAAGTAACTGGGGATAAAGATCAAGCCACACCAGTTCTCGTCAAGCTACTGCATGATCCGCACCCGATCTTGCAGAGGGAAGCGCTCCGTGCACTCGGTGCCCTGGGGCCTACAGCTATTGACGCGTTGCCCGAGGTGCTGCTACGGCTAGGTGCGGAACAAGATTCGAGTATGCGTCACGCCGCCGCTGAGGCCGTCGGCGGCTTCGGTCCCGCCGCCAAAGCGGCTGTACCCGTGCTATGCGAGGCACTCAAAGCGCAGGATCCAACTCTCCGCGGCAAAGCCGCCACCGCTTTGGGAGAAATTGGCCCGGCTGCAGCACCCGCCATTCCCGACCTCTGTGCTCTGATGCACGAAGAGCAGGGACACAACCGCTACGAGATTGCGCGATCCTTGGGTCGCATCCTGTTTGCCCCCAATGCGACACTCCCGGAGATTCCAAGACCACTCCAACAAGCGTTCAACGAGGGACGTCGTAGGGGTCGGGTGTTGCAGCGAGAACGAGAACTTCTCAGTGCCGGAGCCGAGGTGGCGGATGAGCCTAGCCGCATTCGTGTCCTGGTGCGCAGTCACGAGGGTCAGCTAGTCGAGAACGCTCGCGTGGCGATCTATCCCGTTCACAAGGACGATACTTGGGAACAGAGGCGTCGGTCGGCGCGGTTCACCTCGACCGATGATCTTGGCACGTGCTACTTCCGCGGAGTCCCAGAAGGCACCTTTGGGGTCCTCGTGTCTGCCGATGGACACGCAACGGGGTATAAAGAGCTTAAGGTAGATCGTGAAAACCATCATGTGTGGATCAAACTGCCCCTTGGCCGCCAGATAGACATCACGGTCGTTGCTCCAGACGGAACGCCAATTGAAGGTGCTGTGATCGATCTTTCGAATACGGCATTACCGTTGTTCTACGATAAGCCGATCCGAACCGACTCCGAGGGCAAGTTCACACTGATGATTGGAAGCAAGTCCATCCCTGCGCGCATCGTGAAACCGGAGTACATGACACACCGCTTCACACTCCCAGCCACCAAAGGTAAGGACCAAGTGATCACATTGAAGCGTCCGTTTATCATCTCCGGTACCGTCACAGACGCCCAGACAGGCCAGGAAATCCTTCAGTTCTCGGTGAAGCTGGGCATGCAGATGGGCGAGGTACCCATGTTCTTTGACAGGTATGGTTCTGAACCTCTCGGGGCATTTCTCGACGGGCATTACGAAATCACGTTTGATGAGTCGGCCGACATGCCGGAGGGGTTCGACAAGCGCATCCTCGGAATCGAAGCGACGGGATACAAGCGTGCGGTCTCCCGGCCGTTTACCGACGAAGAAGGTGACATCGTCTTTGACTTCAAGCTCACGAGACAGACGGGTACGACGGGCGTTGTCCGACTTCCCAACGGGGACCCAGCAGCGGGTGCCGAGGTCGTCATTAGCAAGCGCTCGGACATGTGGGTCCTTTCCCTGACCCAGGGCGAGCTTAATCACACGGCGGAGCAGAAGATCGTCGTGCAGACCGATGAAACCGGGCGGTTTGAATTCCCACCGCAGGTTGACCCGTATCTTATCGCGGTCGTACACGAGGGCGGCTTCGCGAGCATAAGCGAAACGGAGTTCGCCAGTTCCCCTGAAATCACAGTGCAGGCCTGGGGCCGTGTCGAAGGCATTGTGCGCATCGGCTCAAGAGCGGCTGCCGGTGAGACCGTTACGCTCGATCTGATCGAGTCCAACCAGGAGTCGCGCATCGAGCCCGCCCGGCCTGGTATGGAATTCACGTTCACATATCGGGAGCCGGACCCGCTACGTGTGGACTTCCGATATGAAACGACCTCTGATTCAGACAGCCGCTTCGTCTTTAGTCGTGTGGTGCCCGGTAGGGTCGAAGTGGCACGACGAATCAGTCTCGGAAAGCCATATATCGCCCATACTCACACTGTGGAAGTGGAAGTAAAACCGGGCCAAACGACAGCCGTAAGCGTGGGTGGGGGCGGCACTACTGTCCTGGGCCGAGTGGAGTTGCCCAGCCAAATGAAGGACGGACACTGCTCAGCACATGGCATGGCGCAACTGAAGGCTGTATCAGGGGCTGGGAAGCCTTCGGCTCGCTATCCTTTTCCCATTCGCTTCGAGCCAGACGGCAGCTTCCGGGCGGATGATGTTCCTCCCGGTGACTACGAGGTGTCAATGGAAATCGACTGCGACGATGGTATTCACGACTGGTCTCGGGTCGGAATCGTCGAAGCCAGGCTGGTCGTTCCGAAGCCTGACATCTCTCAGACGGATGAGCCGATCGACGTGGGGGTTCTTTCGATTAGACCAGTCAACACCTTGAAGCCGGGCACCCCCGCACCATCTTTAGCGCTTAGAGGACTGGACGGCAGCCTCGCGCGCCTGTCAGACTACGAAGGCCGTGTCGTGCTGCTCCACTTCACGAAGATCGAATGGGATCCCTTCGGATCCCAGACCGATGCCCTGCGCGGGATACATGAGACGTTTGGCGAGAGTGACCAGTTCAGATTGATCACGGTACACTTGGATCCCCACGTAGATCGAGTTCGGCGGTTCGTCAAAGAGCGCGACATGCGTTGGCGGCAGTTCGTGCCAGCGGATCTGGAAGCCGGTGATCTTACAGCTGAGTTCGGCCTCCACAGGAGATCCAACGTTTTCCTTTTGGACGCCGATGGTCGGATCGTGCAGGGAGCGCCGCGACTTGACAAGCTTAAGGCTGTGGTTGAGGACGCATTGCAGGATAGATAGCGATAAGGCTCCTCACCAAAGTCGAGCTCGTCGTGCTGACGGGATTCGGCAAACGCAGCAGCAGTGCATGGCAAGCTACCGGCACGCATACGCTGGTCACCTGTGCGCCATCAAGCTTTCCGAAACCAGTTATCCCACAACTTCGGGGGGTCAGGATACTGATCATGTTGATCTTCGTAATGGTGCCGAGTGGCGTGTGGCCATACCTCGGATGGCACAGGTCTGTCCGTCCCCCACCCCCGATGAATCGGGATCTACGACCTTTGCTTGGTAAAGGACGGGGCACGCATGCGTGCCGGCGCGCCGCCCACGAGGGACGGCGCTACATGGCAAATAGATACGCTCGCTGGCCGGGAGTCCCAACGGCCTGCGAGGACGCAGGCCGCTACTTGCTTCGACCCTTTCAGGGTCGGGTCAATTGCCGTCGTCCCAGAGTCCGTGGGCGGTGCCCAGGGCTATTTTGGTTCAGCCCTTCAGGCTGGGGACTACTACACCTCAGGACTAGTGACACAACTTCGTCACATACATGCCCGACGTACACGACTGGGACGAGGAGGGATTCTCGTCCCAGCGAAGTTGACAGGCAAGACCGACGACGCGCCACCCACCGCTACGCCGTTATTTAGGAGAACCGCGGGAAGACGGCACGTTTCCGGGGCAGGAGAACCCCGTCTATCGAGTTCTTCTCGCGGAGATCGTCGCCGAGGCTGTGTGCCGCAAGTCGCTGCAACTTGAAACCCGGCAGCACGCCTGGGAGTTCAAGTTTGCAGATTTGAAGGATGACGACAAGATTTCGGACGACGTGATCGCGCGGTTGCAACAACGCCTTCGAGAGTTCTTGCCGGTTGCGCACCGTGAAATGGTCCAAGAACGCGATGCGAAGCAACGGGTAATCATCGAGTCGGTGTGAGCGGGCGGAATGACAAACTACTATTGGCGCGCTCTAGCGTTTCTTCCGGTTGCCCCCCGCTGGCGAAGGTGCTGATCACGAGTTCTTTGAGGCTTCGCATGTGATCGACATCCACCGGCTGCGGGAAGACCTGCGCAAGCTCGCAGTCTTTCTCATGCTCGACCGTCTGTACGCGGACATCATGGACCTTGCCGACACGCCGTTAGACGCCGACGGCAATCGGCGGCTCAGGTAACTGCGATGGCAAACCAGGATCCGACGGGCTCTGTGCCGCTTCGAGGGCCGGTAGGCTTCGGGAATTATGTCCAAGGCCGGAAACTACGCTATAATCTGAGCATCAAGCTCGTCGCTCTTGCGGGTGCTCTCGGCGATCACCCGCACCTTCTTGGGATGGGCCGGCACGACCAGCTCGGGGAAAGCCGTACGATCAGGCTCACCAGCCATTCGTAACCGGCCGCGGCCTACACGACAGCCTGAAACCGCCTGATCGCCTCGAAGAATCCGGAATTGCGTCCGGTATCGCTGCAATGGAATCTCTTCCGATTCAAGACCCCGCGCTCTTGGTTGACGACGCAAACGCTGATAGTCTTCTTGTGGAGGTCGATGCCGACAAAGTTCATGGTCTGCTCCTGGTGTGGAAACTGTAGGAGTTAAAAAGCGATCCAACCGTTTACCACTAGCTTAAGGCACAGTGAACCGGCTCGACATCCTGTTTCATAGTTTCAGCCAAGAACGCACCCGCAAACTTCGAGGCTGACAGGACACTAGCACGAAGGTAGACGCAACGTATGCTTATCTCGCTTAACTGGATTCGAGACTACGTCGACCTGCCCGCCGATGTGGATCCGCGCGATCTAACGGAACGCTTTACACGCACCACTGCTGAAGTCGACGGGGTTGAACCGATCAACGTTGCGGCACGGGGATTGATTGTGGCGCGCGTGATGAGCGCCGCGGACTTACCCGGCACGCGAAACCTCCGCGTAGTTATGCTCGACGTCGGCGATGGTAAGACCGTCGAGACGGTAACTGCGGCGCCGGCGCTGCATGTGGGATCGAACGTCGTCTACGCACCGGCTGGTTCGTCGGTCGCGGCGCTGGGTGAGATCGGCGCTGCCAAAGTGGCTGGACGCACCAGTGTGGGGATGATCCTGCCGGGTGACACGATCGGCATCGCGATGGCTGCTCAGGAGGCCGTCTTCATCAGCGACGCGATGAAGCCGGGTGAGCCGCTTTTGCCGGAACTGTTTGAAGACTGGACCATCGAGGTCGACAATAAGTCGATGACCCACCGTCCCGACCTGTGGGGCCATTACGGAATCGCCCGGGAGATCGCCGCGATTTTCGGTTTGCCCCTCAAGCCCTATCCGGTGGTGCCGGTTGAGGAGCTTACGTCGAAGGCATTGCCCGCGGTTGAGATTTCGATCGTCGACGGCGAAGCGTGCCCGCGGTATAGCGCGCTGATCTTTGAGGGTGTCCCAACGCAACCGGCTCCGCTTTGGATGCAGTTTCGACTAGGCCACGTGGGCATGAGGCCGATCACCGGGCTGGTCGATCTGACGAACTACATCATGGCCGATCTGGGTCAGCCGATGCACGCCTTCGATGCCGCGAGCGTAAGCCGCATCGAGGTCGACTGGGCCAAAGAGGGCGAACGCTTCACGACCCTTGACGGTGTTGAACGCGCGCTCACCGCCAACGAACTGATGATTCAGTGCGAGGGTCATTCGGTCGCGCTGGCGGGCGTGATGGGCGGACTTGAAACCGAAGTCTCCGAGAAGACCACTACCCTGCTGCTTGAGTCGGCCAACTTCAATCCGACTACGATCCGCAAGACCGCGATCCGTCTCGGTTTGAGAACGGACGCGAGCGCTCGCTTCGAGAAGTCACTCGATCCGGCACACACGGCGCTGGGGATCCAACGGTTCGTCGAGCTGGCCCGGCCGATGTATCCCAACATGAGGATCACTAGCCGGCTTTCGGACGGGTATCCGAAGCCGCTGGAGCCGGTGACAGTCAGAGTGAGCCCAAGACACTTGGCTCGCACGATTGGGCGCGAAGTCCCAACCGATGAAGTCTCGCGGATTCTTGCACCTCTCGGTTTTGAAGTGACGGAAGCTGGCACCAATCTGAAGATCGACGTCCCGTCCTTCCGGGCGACGGGCGATGTCTCCATCGAGGACGATGTGATCGAGGAGATCGCCCGGTACATCGGCTACAACAACATCCCGCCGGCTATGCCGCGGGTGTCGGTTCGTCGTTTCGAGCCCAACGCGCTGCATGAACTGGAACAGCGGACGCTCGACTACTTCACGACCTCGCAGTTCTTCCACGAGGTACAGGGCTATCTCTGGTACGATGTAAGCTGGCTGGCCCAGCTCGGGATCGACGCGGGTCCGTGCGTGGAGCTGTCGAACCCGGCGGCTGAAGGACTGCAACAACTCCGGCGTTCGCTGATGCCGGGGCTGCTCGCCTCGGTCGCAAAGAACCGGTTCTACTTCCCCGCCTTCTCGCTTATTGAACTCGGCAGCGTGTTCGAGCGTGGTGATCCGCAGGACTGGGAGTTCCGTCACGTTGCGGCGGCCAGTGCGCGACGGGGAAAAGGTGCTGAAAACGAGTTGTACAACCATCTTAAAGGCGCCATCGAGGGATGGGCGTGGCGGCGGTTCGCGCGGAGCGTCGAGTTCACACCGGCGCCCGCCGACCGGGATAGGCCCTGGGAGCATCCACACCGAACTGCCGAGGTGCATATTGGCGAAGTCGTAGCCGGTCGAATCAGTGTCATCGATATATCACTCAGGCGGGTGATCGACGAACACCTGACCGCTTGGGGCATCGCGTGGACGGAGCTGCGGCTTGACGGCCTCGAACAGCTCGGTCATGTGACCGAGCGGATCGACGGGATTCCCGAGTATCCACTCGTCGAGATGGACTTCTCGATTCTCGTACCCAAGGCTGCTCGATACGAGCAGGTCAGAGAGAAGCTCGTTTCGTTCGATCACCCGTTGCTTCGGCGCATCCGGTACGTCGGCAGTTACGAAGGCGACGCGATCGGACCCGGCCGGCGAAGCCTGACCTTCCGGACTGTTGTCGGCGACGATACGCGCACGCTCGTGGACGAAGATACCAACGCCTTCCGCCGTGCGTTTGAGCAACATGTGCAAACGCGCGGCTTCGAGATTCGCCGTTGATGGTCTGTATGCGTCAATATCCTGTCACTGTGACGTCGGCCATCTCTTCAAACCGAGGATTCCCATGACAACCGTGAGCGTTTTGCGTCGTTATTCCTGCGCGGCTTTGCTCTTTGGCTGCGTAGTATCGACGGGTTGTTCGCAATACATCGATCCCAACGTGCCCGAGCCGATCCGGCCGTATGTCGAGCCGGAGTTCGGGCGCGAGTACCTGGTCTATCGCCCGTCGAGCTACAGCAAGGATTACGCCTGGCCGCTGATCGTCATCTGCCACAGCGCCTTTCCCGATTCGCCCAACCGCCGGATTCGCGCGTGGACGCGGCTCGCGGAAGATCACGGATTTGTCGTCGCGGCCCCGAAGCTGGAAGGGAACAGGAAATCCTGGGCTCCCAAGGCCGCCAGGCAGATCAGTCTGCAGCGCGATGACGAGAAGCGTATCCTTGCCGCGATCCGACACATCCGCGCCGCTCACAATATCTCCGAGGATCGAATCTTCATCCACGGCTTCTCCGGCGGCGCGCATGTCGCCCTGCATACGGGGCTGCGGCATCCCGAGGTCTTTCGTGCCATAGCACTGTCACAACCGGGGTTCGAGGAAGCCCATCTGGCCGATGCTGCCGGTGCCATCGATTTCCATCAGCCGGTCTTCGTTCACTACAGCGTTGCCGACGCCGTCATGCGCAAGCACGCCCGCCGCTGTGTGGAATGGTTACGATCACAGGGCGCGAAACTGACCGAGAATCCGCACGGCCCCGGTCGTGACGACGACACTGAGCGGTCCGTCCGGTTTTTCGAGGAGGTGCTCCGCACCCAGCCGTGGATTCACATCCGGGCGTTGCCCGCGCGAGGCGGTAACCCCCTCGAGATTCAGTTCAAGCTGCGGCGTTCCTGCGAACCCACGCAATACCGCTGGGAATTCGGGGATGGCGATGAATCGCCCCTGGCCGAGCCGGTTCACGCCTACGCTGCACCCGGTACCTACAGGGTAACCGTTACGGTCGATACCCCAAGCGGCGGTGAGCAGCAGCGTCGCGTCCGGCTGACACTGCCCGAAGGTACATTGGGAACCGTCGGCTCCGCGACGCGAAAAGCCATGTCTAATCATTGCCCCACGAACGTCCGTTGAAACCGTGCGAAGTCGAGTAAATCCACGTCACCGTCGGCATCATCGTCGGGGCAGACGCAGCTCGGATCGGAAACGCCATCCGGCCCGGTCAGGCAGTCTGCGAATAAGGGATAGTCACTAAGCGTGTCGCACAGCTCGATCTTGAAGGCGTTGTGGCTGTCGTATCCAGTGACGTATACGTTGCCCGAGTCGTCTACGGCGACGCTGAACGGTTTGTCAAGCGTGTTCCCTATGCCGTCGCCAGTCGAGTCGATGATCTCGTAGATGACTCCATCCGGCGTGATCTTGAAGGCGTTGTCGCCTCCGACTCCAGTGACGTAGACGTTGCCCGAGTCATCTACGGCGATACCGTGCGAGCCGTTAAGCTCGTTGCTCATGCCGTCGCCAGTCGAGTCGATGATCTCGGTGACGACTCCATCCGGCGTGATCTTGAAGGCGTTGTTGCTCCCAGTGACGTAGGCGTTGCCCGACGCGTCTGCGGCGATGTCCCACGGCAAGTGAAGCTCACTCCCCATGCCGTCGCCCGTCGAGTCGATGATCTCGGTGATGATCCCATCCGGTGTAGTCTTAAAGACGTTGTGGCTGACGCATCCAATGACGTACGCTTTGCCCGAGGCGTCTACGGCGATTCCCATCGGCTCGTTAAGCTCGTTTCCCATGCCGTCGCCAGTTACGTCGATGATCTCAGTGATGGCCCCAGTCGGTGTGATCTTGAACGCGTTTTGGCTCCCGTATCCCGTGACGTAGGTGTTGTCCGAGTCGTCTGCGGCTATGCCCCACGGCCCGTTAAGCGTGTTCCCCATGCCGTCGCCGTCCGAGTCGACGATCTCGGTGATGATCCCATCCGGCGTGATCTTGAACACGTTGTGGGTGTGGAATCCAGTGACGTAGGCGTTGCCCGAGTAGTCTACGGCAATGGCGCGCGGTCCGTCAAGCGTGTCCCCCGCGCCGTCGCCGGTCGAGTCGATGATCTCGGTGATGACGCCATCCGGCGTGATCTTGAAGGCGTTGTGGCTGTAGAATCCAGTGACGTAGGCGTTGCCCGAGTCGTCTACCGCGATGCCCCGCGGCCTGTCAAGCCTGTTACCCATGCCGTCGCCGGTCGAGTCGATGATCTCGGTGATGACCCCATCCGGTGTGATCTTGAAGGCGTTGTCGCTGTCGTATCCAGTAATATAGGTATTACCCCAGTTGTCCACGGCGATGCCAGTTGGCTCGTTAAGCGTGTTCCCCATGTTGTCGCCAGTCGAGTCGATGATCTCGGTGATGATCCCATCCGGCGTGATCTTGAAGGCGTTGTCGCTCGACCAACCAGTGACGTAGGTGTTGTCCGAGTCGTCCACGGCGATGCCGGTTGGCTCGTTAAGCGTGTTCCCCATGCCGTCGCCGTTCGAGTCGATGATCTCGGTAATGATCCCATCCGGCGTGATCTTGAAGACGTTGTCGCTGCGGTTTCCAGTAACGTAGGCGTTGCCCGAGTCGTCCACGGCGATGCCGGTTGGGTAGCGGAGCGTGTCCCCCGCGCCGTCGCCGGTCGAGTCGATGATCTCGGTGATGACGCCATCCGGCGTGATCTTGAAGGCGTTGTGGCTGTAGAATCCAGTGACGTAGACGTTACCCGAGTCGTCTACCGCGATGCCGCGGGGATTGTCAAGCGTGTTCCCCATGCCGTTGCCAGTTGAGTTGATGATCTCGGTGACGATTCCGTCCGGCGTGATCTTGAAGGCGTTGCTGCTCCAGAATCCGGTGACGTAGACGTTGCCCGAGTCGTCCACGGCGATGCCCGATGGATAGACAAGCGTGTTCCCCATGCCGTCACCAGTCGAGTCGATGATCTTGGTGATGATCCCATCCGGCGTGATCTTGAAGGCGTTGTCGCTGCGGTTTCCAGTAACGTAGGCG
>CAZJTP010000149.1:0-11177 GCA_964548955.1 uncultured Phycisphaeraceae bacterium | reverse complement strand
ACGCGTGTGTTGTGGCGTTTGAGTATGCTGTCGCGTCCGTGCCTTCCCATCTCACTCAGGCGTTCGTGCGGCAGTTCCAGGGCTGCTCGCATTGCCTTGGCGAGTTGCTCAGTATTGCCGGCCGGAACGAGCCACCCGTTCTCGTCCGGTCGCACCAACTCGGGGATGCCTGCTACGTATGTGCCAATCACCGGCCGGGTGAGGGCCATCGCCTCCATGATGACCATGGGCAGGCCTTCGGCGAAACTAGGAAGTACCACGGCGCGGGCTGCGAGAAGCTGTTGGCGAACCTCAGCTTCGCTCAAAGAGCCGGTCAGCGTGACGCGATCGGTCAACCCGGCTTCGGCAATCCGACGTTCCAACACGGATCGCAACTCGCCGTCGCCGACTAGCACCAAGTGAACATCGACGCCGCCGTGAACGAGTTCGGTCAGGGCATCGATGAGCAGCATCTGTCCTTTCTCCGGACTGAGCCGACCCACGCACACCAGTGTGTTTGAGTCTGGATCGACAGGACGCGCTTCGTTAAAGAACTGATCCCCCACGGTACATCGCACGATATGGATCTTCGACCAGTCTTCGAATGAAGCCCATCGCCGAAGTTGCGCTGCGGAGAAGTCGCAGACGGCCACGACAAACATGGCGTCAGCCACCTTGCCGCGGATATCCAGCGATCTTGGAGCGTCGAACAAGTCTGTCCCGTGCACCGTGAAGCTGTAGGTTGGACCTCCCAGGCGTCGGATGAGCCGGGCGACCGCAGTTGCATTTGTCCCGAAATGCGCGTGGAGATGCTCGATCGAGTGGCTCCTGAGGACCTGCACTAGATAGGCCGCCTCCATCAGGTATGCGAAGTGCCGCGGCAGGCCTCGCTCGCTCCGCCATCCCATCCAAATGGTCAGACTCAGGGCTCGAACAAATGCGATCGGGCCGGTGATGAACGTCCGAGCCGCCCCGAGCAGCAGCTTCCCTGCCGGCTGTGCCAGACACTGCAAGACCTTGGCTTGCTCGGCCTGGTCCGACGGATCCACGGGTGTCTCCTCCACCCTGCGGATCGCGAGCCGCAGGACAAAATGCCCGCGCCGTTCGATCTCCAGTATCTCGCGCCGGATGAATGTGTGGCTTACCTTGGGATATTGGGTTACCACGTACGCGAGCCGCATGGGGCGTGAAGGGCGCTCGGGATGCGCACTGGTTTTGCCGTGGCACGCCTCGTCACAAACTGGTTCTCCGGGACTTCCTGCACTCATTACGCTTGCCGCCAGCGGTCCTTGAGCGTGCAGATCCGAGCCTGCGCCGGGTTACGCATACGATTTCACGAAGGAAGGGCCGATGACATCTGCTTTTCAAATATAAGTAAGTTGGCTACGCAAGGACTAGGTGGAAGGTTCAGTCGATACCAGGTGTCATTAATACCGAGAAGCAGTTGCCGGAGCGGGCCGCGAAGCCGGCGTTGAATCTCTGTGAACGAGCCGGGAATCCGGTGAGTCTGACGAAGCCCCAAGGATTCCAGATGCCGAGTGAGCGCCTTGATATCGAACCTCCATACCCACAGCCGACTGCCTTGCATATCGTACCAGCACCCGCGCCCAAGTGAAAACGTCTCGAGCTTGGGCAGCGGGCGGCGAAGCAGAAGATGGGCCGCCGCCAGAACGGCGTAGTCCCACGCACCGGAATTGGTGACATATAGCGCGAGTCTTCCCCCTGGTTTGAGGATGCGGGTCAACTCGGCGAGAGCTTGCTCTGCCGCGGGAATGTGAATGACAACACCCCATGAGAAGATCACGTCGAAGGACGAGTTCGCGGAGCTCAGGCAGGTCAAGTCACCCTGCTCAAAACGGATCTTGTCGGCAACTCCAGCCGCCTCGGCCCGACGGCGGGCTTCGTCGAGCGCCGCCGCCGAGATGTCAATCGCATGCACGCGGCAGCCTGCTTGCGCAACCCGGATACTGTGCTCGCCAGGCCCGCATCCGGCATCGAGCACGAGATCGTCCGGGTGGACGTCAAGGCATTGCATCATGCGCTCAATCGCTCGATCGTAGTATCGTCTGGCAGTAGGCGGATAGTAATCCGCATCCCATTGTTCAAAAACGTCGATGTCCTCAAAAACAGAAGGCTTGGTCATACAGATGTTTTCTCTCCGCATAAACCAGCCATAAGGTTGTACTCGGACGCCTCGACCACGGCGAGCAGCCCATGGCAGCGGCCCAGCGGACTCTGTGTGGCGTGCTTTCGGTAATAGCGCTGAAGCCAACTCCGGATCGGCTTGATCAAGTAGAACCGGTTGTCAAAGAACCGAGCCAGCCGATAGTACCATCTCTCGAAGAGAGCGTTTCCATAGCCTTCGATCCATTTGACGCGCATTGTCCCCGTTTCCTCTATTGTCTCGCGCAGGAGCTGCTCGCTAAAATGGCGGTAGTGAGTGGGATCGCACTTGTCGATGTTCGTAGACGGTGTCGTCACCACCAGGCTCCCACCGGTCTTGAGGCAGTCGCGGAGGTTCTGCAGAGCCTGCGCACACTTGTCAGGCGGGATATGTTCGATCACCTCAATAAGAATTGCCGCATCAAAGGGAGGGGAAAGCTGCTCAAGCAACTGCGGATTCGTGATGTCCCCGCAGATGAAGCGTCCTGCGGGAACGAGCCGGGCAGCGTGATCGATGGCGTTTGCGTTGCAGTCGACACCCACGGTCTCGAGATTTGCCTTGACAAGCCGTCCACAGTTCCAGCCATCTCCACAACCGGCTTCCAGAACACGGCGGGCGCCTGACTCGATAAGCAAATCGACCACGCGAGCTACGTACGCCTCAGACATGAACCGGTACAATCGTTCCGCCGAGTGATAGGGCTGGCTCTCGTGGACAATCCAGTGGTCAGGCAACAGATAGCCATCAGCGGAACACGGCCTCCCGGCCGGGAGTGATGATCCGGCGTTGACGCTCATTGGCTCGCTCCTGGATATATGACCCCCGCGGTTGGGTCTCTCGACCGGCTTACGCGCCCAACCTAGTGGAAACCGTATCAGACAACGTTCTCGCTTGGCAGCCGCTCATCGTTTCACGGTATGCGGAACGCCCTCGGCGAGGTACCCTGCTGAACGGCGCTCAGGACTCGCCTGAACGCACCACTCCAGCTCAAATCCAAGTCGTAGAACTGGGTTTGAACGGTCAGGCATGCACGCGATTTACGCTCAAAGAACTGCCGGTCTTCGGAAAGCCTGACGATCGCATCGGCATACGCGTGCGGGTCGTTCGGGGCCACCTCCACAATCGCTTCAGGGAAGACAGACTTCCAGGCCGTCCATGCCGATGAAGTGATTACCGGTCGCCCACACAGTATGGCCTCTACTGTCACCTTGTTGAACCCCTCGCCGCTCTCGGTCCTGGTCGGAACGACGACCACATGCGAATGGCCATACATCTCACGCACCTTGAACCGGTCGCAGTGCCCGTGACAGCGAAACCGGTCGGAGAGGCGTGCCTCGGCAGCGGCGCGTCGCAAATCGCTCAGGGCCGATCCGTCTCCGCAGATGTGGAACGTGAAATCAGAGCGTTGACCAACCGAAAGGCGACGCGCAACGTTCAGCAGGTCGAAGACGCCTTTGTCGGCCTCGATTCTGCCCACGTAGAGGACAACGAACGGACGCTGCGCAAACTGAGGTGGGGTGATTTGCTCAAAGGCCTGCCGCCGATACAGGGGAAGGAACTCGATGAACTTGCGTTGTCGCCCCCTCGTAAGTTCTACAATCTGGTCAGTGAGTTCGTGCGGCATGCTCATGATCGCGAAACACGCTCGCGCGAAGAAACTCCCATTGAGTCGCGCAATGGTTCGGTGAAAAAGCCCGGTGTGCCGAGACGGATCAAAGACGCGACTCTGCAGGCTCGGGACTACCTTGACACGAGCCAGGGCAAGCGATGAAAACAGAAACCAGTGCGAGCCTTCGGCGATGATCGCAACATCAGCCCGAAAGCGAATCGCAGATGCTATCAGACCCAAGCCGTTCCAGATCTGTCCGAGGTGATACAGGATACCTCCCGCTGCTCGCAGCCTGTACGGCCGGTGTTCGAGTCGGAACAGCCCTTCGCGCAGGAAGCCCCGTTGGGGACACGCAGTCACCACGTACCCCCGGGCGTTGAACTCACGGCACACCTCGTAGAACTGGGCGGAGTACGCCACGGCGGGCTCGAATGGCTCATCCTGTCCTGATTTCCAGTGAATAAACGTGCCTATGACATGGCCCGGCCCAGCGGCATAGAACACTCGGAGCTGTTTCATCGCTAAGTCCGAATGTGTCACCTTCGCAGCAGAGGATATCACACGCCAGGCGATCCGTTTGGCGAATCCCGATCCGCGGGCCATCCGTAACGTTCGTCGAACGGCACGTGAATGCCACGGACGATCAATTCATTCCTATCCAAGCAGGGCCGCCATCCCAGCATCGTCTTGGCCTTGCTGCAATCGAAAACCCCCTTTGCCGTCCGTGACTCCCAGTCACGATAGCTGGGACATCGACGCTCGGAGTGTCTGACTAGGACTTTTACGATCCACTTGAACATGTCAACGAGGTAGTAACGCCATATCGGCGTTGGAAAAACCTGAAGCTCGATGTCGGCGTGACGTTCCAACTCTTCGAGGAACTCGACAGCGGATAAGCAGGGATCACCAACGAGGTTGAACGATTCCCCCTCGATGCCCGGCAAATCCATGGCGGCAATGAGTGCACTCGCGACGTCCTCAACCAGCACGAACGGCATCTGGTTTCTGCCATCGCCCCAAAGCTGACAGACTCCTGCGTCTGTCCACGTGCCAACGCCCCAGTGACACGCGGTGCCACCCGTGCCAATAACGATTCCAGGCCTGCATACCACCACGGGCAAATCTCGCTCGCGGTGTATATCCATGAGCATAGTCTCCGAGACGGCCTTGGCACGCGCATAGTGGTCGCGGCGCTCGATCTTGGGGTCGAGCGGCGTGCGTTCGGTAATGGTTCCGGCTTTCGCGCCCGTGTAATAGGATGCAATAGTACCCGTGTAGATCAGCCTTCCGACCCCCTGCTCCAGACATTGCTCAGCTACGCGCACGGTTGCGAGCACGTCCTGGTTGTAGTAGTCTTCCCAGGTCTTCGCGAACGCCCGCGCCAGATGGACGACACAGCCGACACCTTCGACGGCCCGTTTAGTGTCGCAATCGTTGAGAATGGTGCCCGGGAACACTTCTAGATGTGGGTCATCCCGGTCGAACGGGAGGTTCCCGGGATTCCGGGTCATGAGGCGCACCGCCCGGCCGGCCGAGAGGAGTTGGCGGACCAGTTCCCGGCCGATGAAACCCGTTCCGCCGATTACGAGGACCTCCGGTTTCGGCGGCGCCGATGCTGCCGAGCGTGGCGCGACAGGGCGTTGGACCCGCGTGACACCTGCCAAGTCGCCTATGCGAACGCATTGTTCAATCACATCTCGGCCTAATCTCCCCGTGTTCCGCTCGTCCGGCACACCGCCGATGCCCGCATAGAATGCCTGCACGCTCCGGCTGATGCTGTACCCAAAGGCGTTTCCGCGATCGGACAACTTCATCTTTGACAACGCGTAATGTTTCAGGTTTTCCCAAGCCTGCTTACGCAGCGCTCGGGAGTGCCTGACCAGCCGGTTATACCTACCGAAATCTTCTGCGTATCTCGAGTGGCGATGTAAGACATAAGTGTTGTTCTCGAGATCCACGGTCGCAGTCCCCAATGTGCCCCGCACGTGAATACTCCGCTCGGGAAACCCGGGGGAGAAGGAGAACCGCAAGTCGATGGCCGTCTGTCCGCAATAGCCCCAGATCTGCCATCGACGGTAGAAGCGGCGATGCCCCGGAAGATCGACCGGGTTCGTCGCCTTAACGTGCATCTCCTCCGGAACTCCAACGAGGTCCACGACGTGTGCCATCACGTGCGAGCCGAGTTCGAGCATGATGTTTTTCGGATCACGCAGCATCCAGATATCAAAAGGACCGTGCGTGACCGCCGGCGGTTCCCAACTCCATGTGACCGTGACGTGATCCGCCCGACCGAGTTTGCCCTCTCGAAAATCATGTCGCAGTTGCTCATAGCCCGGTAAGAACAGAGTGTTCTGATTGACCCCGATGCTGAGTGCATTGTGCTCGGCCAGACTGAGCAATGTGTCACAGGAGCTTGTATCGGGACACATCGGCTTTTCCAGGAAAACGTGCGCGCCTGCTTTGAGGACCGTCTCCGCTGCTGCCCGGTGGTTGTCCGGCGGGGTCAGTATGTGGATCACATCCAATTGCTGGTCGGCCAGCATGTGGTCGAGAGAATTAAAGACGCGAATCCTACCGTTGGCTTTCGCAAAGGCCTCAGCACGTACCTGGTTGAGGTCGCACAGGGCAACAAGGTCCGCCCCGGGGACTGATCGAATCGCGGTTGCGTGATATTCCGCGATGAATCCCGTGCCAACGAAGCCAACGTGATATTGTCTACGCGACATTGTTGATCGCCGTCGCACTAGAATGACAGAGAAACGCCAGCAAGAAGCTACAACCGGGCGGCGGTAGTAGTGCGTGCCGCCTCCTTGTGCTCAATGATCGTGCTTTGCTTGTTACGCGCGCGGTCGAAGTGGTACATCAACATGCCGATCGTTTGCGGAAACTTCCCGAGTGTACAATGCAACGCATAGATCGTTGCATCGTAGGGTGAAGCGCCCTTGCGTCGCGTGCGACGGTAGATGCGGCAAATGAGCAGCGGATATCCGCCAAGCAAAACGAAGGCCAATCCCCGCGAAGGCCAAGCCAGTACCAATGTCAGCAAGGGCAGCAAGCAGCCCCAAAACCATGTGCTGCGGGCGGACTGCACGAAAAACCGGGTGGTAGCGCAGCCCTGTAATCGGGAGAACTCGGCGAAGCCGTGCCCTGCACGCACCGCACGCTTCCACCACTGGCCGGCATGCATCATAGCTGCATCGTGACGGGCCATCTCGGCGTCGACATGCAGGATCTTCCAGCCTTGCGATCGCAGCCGTGCGCAAAGCTCCGTATCCTCGCCAGCGATGATCGTTGGGTCAAAACCATTCACCTGCCTCAATGCACCGACACGCATCATCGCGACACCCCCACTACCCCCCACTTCGCCAATGGGTATATCCCATTCAATGTCGCAGAGTCGATTGTATATCGATGCGTTCCGGAAGCGTTCGCGAATCCTTCCGAACACGACGGCCGCGTCTGGGCGCGCGGACAACACGCGGATGCCCCGTTCGAGCCACTCACCAACCATTTCGCAATCGCCGTCGACGAACTGCACGAAAGCGAGTTCGGGTTTCCGTTGCAGGATTCGCTCCAAGCCCGCATTCCGAGCTCTGGCCGCCGTGAACGGCGAGGATGCGTCCAATTCCACTACGTCAAAGCCCATTGAGTGAGCCAACTCGACGCTGCCGTCGGTCGAACCCGAATCGACGTAGAGGGCCGGTGCAGGCTGCCTGCCCACGGACTCCAGACACCGCCGCAGGCGATCCCCTTCGTTCCGGCCGATGACCACGATCGCAACGTTCTCAATCACGGCGTCGCTCAAGCGGCACAGTGCCGAGCACCGACGGCACGCGCGCATGCGGATTGGGAAACGGGGCGGCGTCGACCGTCTGCGTCATTTGCCGGCACCTGAAGAAGGGCCGGATTGGGCCATCGGCCGATGTGCGTTGGTCCAGATGTCCCGCCACTCCCGGTCGCAGGCATGTTTGGGTTTCTTGCCCAGCAGCTCGCGCGCCAGGCTGATGCTTCGCCCGGCCGTCCATAGTGCGTTTGCCAGCCACAGCCCCGCCCGGCCGTAGAACTTGGCGAAGTATCGGGCCCGCGACTCGTAGTAGTAACGGGGCCGGCGCCGGCGCTGCGCCGTCAGTGACTCCACGGGATTGCTCTGCCCAACCAGATGCACGACCCGCGCTTCGGGGCAGTGGAGCACACTCCAGCCTGCCTGCCTGGCGTTTCGACAGTAGTCAACATCATCGAAGTACAGGAAGAACCCTTCGTCCAGGGTGCCGACTTGTTCCAGTACCTCACGACGCATCAGGGCGCAGGCGAAGCTCGTCCATTCAGGTTCGATCGGCTGATCCGATGGGTCCATGGGTACTTCGTAGTCTCGAAGTAGTCGCGTGATCGGGCCCGTGTTGGCGGCACGAACGAACTCGCCGACCGGCGAGGAATATCTGAAACAGCTTGTCTGCCTCTCACCGTTCCTCCCATCCAGCTGCGGACCCACGATCCCCACATCTTGCCGTTTCTCCATCATATCCAACATCAGCCGCAAGGCGTTGGCCTGAACGATCGTATCCGCATTCAGCAACAGGAGGTACTTGGGCGGATCAGGCCAGTTGAGAGCCTCGCGGAGGATCACGTTGTTGCCGCCGGCGAAGCCACGGTTGGGGTGAATTACCTTGAGCGAAACCCAGTTGCCCCAGCCATTGGCCTCAATCGCCTCGGCGAGCTTCTTCGCCGAGTCCCCACCCGTACCATTCTCGCAGACCGCCACTTTGGCTCCCGGAACTAACCGGATCTCCGAGCTCAGCGAGCGCAGGCAATCGATGGTCAGTTCGGCGGCACGATAACAGACGATAACGACAAGCAGATTCATCGTCTTCCTGAGCTGTATAGTGGGTCAGAAGTCGGCGTTACCGCGCGATTCAATTGTAAACAATTGCCGGTAGTACTCAGCCAGTTCATCCCAGGCCTGCGTTTCGTCCCAACCCAATCGACCCTCATCGACCGGGTCGGTGTTGATGCGAATGCGTGGCTCGGCGAATTCGGTTTGCCGCTTGAGCTCCAGCTCACAAGGCAGGCCGAGGCGGTCGTGCATGTTTCGGGCAAACCGCTGGGCGAAGCCGCCCTGGTTCTCTACATAGCCACTCGGGCTGAGCTTCTGAAATCCCGGCCCGGCAGGCAACCCCCCGGCGAAGTCGGCGTACACCTTGGCCAGCAGGGATACGTGGATGTTGTCACGAACGTCGGCGGGCGTATTGACCGCTGGTATCTTCCCCTCGTACCACGAACGCACAAGGTAGGCAGTGAATCGCGGTTCCTCGTATGGGCCGAAGGGATTGGGGATAACGAACTTCGCAAGCCGCATTCCTTGAATTTGGGTCCAATAGGCGAAAGTCTCGGCGGTCAGTCCCTTGGATAAACCATACGCTGAGAACGCACGCAGACCATCGGAACCGGCGCCTTCGCCGGCCTCAAACACACTGCCGGTCAGCAAGACCTTCCGGCAGCCCTTGGCCTGCAACGCCTCAAGTACGGCACGAAGGTTGTGCGTATTGCTCTGCAGGGCGGCGGCGACGTCGAAGTACACGCTTTTGTAATTCGTGACGTCCGCCGCATGGTGGCATAGAAGGTCCCAGCCGGGCTCCTCGTCGATCAGTTCCATGAACTGCCGTTCCCCGAAGCTACAGCCGTGCACCGACCGGCCGAGTTCCAGGGCCTTCTCGACGCGCGATCGCCTGACGCCGTCGTAGCCATCCGTCTTGTTACGAAAGGTCATGACTACCTCGTGGCCCACTTCCGCGAGTTCCCTGGCGAACCAATAACCGGTGAACGAACTCGCTCCCGTGAACAGAATCTTCATGGCCTTACGTCTTTCCCCATAGCGGCAGGCAGATGATAAGCCGGGGCGAAATCAGGCCAGTTGCCGTCCTTGTCCGAGACCGCCGCTGGCTCGATAGGCCAGTCAATCCCAAACTTCGGATCGTTCCACCGGATTCCACGTTCATAATCCGGAGCGTAGAACTCGTCGACGAAGTAGAACGTCTCTGTGTCCTCGGTGAGCGTGATGAACCCGTGCGCGAAACCCTTCGGCACATACATCATCCGGCGGTTCTCCGCGGACAATTCGGCACCGAACCACCGCCCGAAAGTGCGGGAATCCTCGCGCAAATCGAGGACCAGATCCCAGAACGCACCGCGAATGCAGCGAACGATTTTGGTCTCGGCCTTGGGCGGCAACTGGTAATGCATGCCGCGTAGCGTTCCCTTCGCAGCGGTCAGGGAGTTGTTGACCTGCACGAAGCTGGGGCACAGGCCGTGCTCGCGGAACTCGTTCGTGCAGAATGCGCGGGCGAAGAAGCCGCGCTCGTCGCCACGCTTCTCCAGATCGATCAGATACACTCCCTCGATCGAAGTTTCGGTGAACTTCATCCGGATGACTCCTTCCAGTGTGGTTAAGAGCTCCTCGCCGTATCGATCATACAAAGCGGCACGTCACAGCACACTTCACTTCACGGCACCGATGAGATCAAGTCGCTTGCGCAGGGTGCGGAATCTGACGAACTGGTCGCCCTCGAAATCGGCGGCGCTGAAGCCATGCCCGGTGAGCTTGGCGTGGAGTTCCTCCATGCCGCTGACCAACGTGTATGCGAGCTTGAAGTCGGGAAGCAGCGAGTACAGCAGATCGAACTTGACGCGGTAGTTGCGCGGATCTTCTCCGACCTCCCCAGTGTAGACGATCTTAGCCGATGGAATCAGCCGCTGCACCTGATCCCCCACGTCGCGCACCTGGTGGTTCTCGTCATTGGCGCCTATGTTGATAGCCTTGTTGTGAATCGCTTCCTTTGGCGCTTCCATGAAGGCTACGAAGGCGCGTGCGATGTCGTAGCAGTGAACCAAGGGACGCCAGGGCGATCCGTCACTCATGATTCTGATCTCGTTATAGGCCAAAGCGGACCCCAGCAGATTGTTGACGACAAGGTCGATCCGGAGCATCGGCGAATGCCCGTACGCTGTGGCGTTGCGGAGATAGACCGGCGTGAAGCCATCGTCGGCAAGCTCGGAAACGCGGGCCTCGGTCTCGATCTTCGACTTGGCATACGTCGTCAGGGGGTTGAGCGGATCGCTCTCATCCAGATCGAGCTTGGCGCCCTTCCCGTACACGGAGCAGCTTCCAGAGAACAGATAGCGCCCGACGCCAGTCTGTTTCGCCAGACGCGCCAGCCGCACCGAGCCCTCAAGGTTGATGCTGAGCGTGATTTCCGGGTTCAACTCCCCCATCGGATCGTTCGAGATGGCGGCCAGGTGCATCACGCAGTCGTGACCGTCTAGATCCGACGCGGTAAGATCGCGGACATCCTTGATCAGTTCGGTGTCGGGCGGAACACACGGTTCCCAACCACACCCTTCGAAGAGCCCGACGTCACAACCGGTGACACT
>CAZJTP010000148.1:0-11233 GCA_964548955.1 uncultured Phycisphaeraceae bacterium | reverse complement strand
CAAGCGAAAACAGGATCTCGGAGCGGTGGGACATATGTCAAGAAGGTGCATCTGGGGCGTGATCTCCAATCCACCGACGAACCACCTCCTGATCCACGCACCGGAACGCTTAAAAGGGTTCCCGACGCAATTGCGGGGCATCGGGCTTTCGCCTGCTCGTAAAGGGTTAGGTCCCGGCCGGGCAGCAAGCCGGAGCGAGGGGATTCGCTAATCGTGTGACGAAGAAGCGTGGGGTGTTTGCCCCGGCAACAGTACCGTGACATACTGACGGCTGCATCGCATGTGACCGGAGTCGAAGATGGCACGCCGAAACTCGAAGACAGACAGTGCCCCACGGACTCCAGGGACGACGCCTTCTCGAAAGGCAACCTTGGGTCCTAAGCGCAAAATGTGGTTGGAATGCCTTCACGGGGAGGACGAGAACGCCATAGGCAGGCAAATCCAGCGGCTACTCTGGGACCTGAGGGCGTGGTGGACGATCAACTCCGCTCGGCAGTTCGCTCCTTGTGATGACAATGTTAAGCCGAAACTGTTCGGAGTAATGCACGTGCTGCTCGACCGTTGCTTCGTGACGACCCAACTTGTGGCAGTGCGACGCCTTTGCGAACCTCCTCCCCGCGATCCAAAGAACAAAGCGAATTGGCTAAAGCGGAAGCCGTCCTGGTCCCTTGTTTGGCTGCTGGACGATATAAAGGACAACTCCCATCTCCTCACAAGGAAGGCAATCTTCCGTACAGAGAGAATTCGTTATGACCTCAAGGCACTCGAACGCGACGAGGAACGATTCCTGCGCGATCAGGAATTCGGCCCTGCAGGCAGAGCAGGCAATGGCATCTTCATACCCGTGTCCGTAGATCCCGATTTTTCTAGACAGCGACACAAGGACGTTGACCTCCTCGCGGGCGTGGCAAGCACCGAACGTTCCGGGACGGACAAAGTACGCCCTGAGCTTTTCGACGCGCTTAGGTCACGGCTCGAGACGAAGTGCGATAATGCCCGTACAAAGGTCAACAAGTACCTTGCTCACGCTGCACCACCGAAGAACCGCCCGAAGAGTCTAACCTTATCGCCCACGCCTAAAGCTCTCTTTGAGGCCTCGATCGTCATTAAGGAGACCTTCGATTTCGTCTCGAACGTCGTCTTTGGCAGGGGATACGGAGTGCTCCCTGCCATAGAGCTCGTCGATAACCTCGAGCACATCGACTGTCCGTTAGTCCGTACGGAGGACGTTCCGCAAGTTCGGCGCGTTTGGGACGAGACCAAGGATAGGTTCCCAAGCTCCTGTCGAGATTGGGGACAATTCGTGAATGGGCTCAATCTGCAAACGTGAAGCAGAGGGCCGCCGGCGGGTTGGAGCATAGCCGGGCCCCCCACCTTCCCGTTTACCTTGCACTAAACCTTGCACGTACGTGCGTCCGTGGGCGTTAATTGTGGTCACTTGGTGGCAAAACGAACAATGATTTGGCAAATTGGGCAACGCGCGGCGGGATCGTCGTAAGTCGCGCCCACGTCAAAGGTAAGACGCCGTTGTCGCTCGTGGACAACGGCGGTCAAGACAAGCGGGTGATGGGACTTGAACCCACGACATTCACGTTGGCAACGTGACGCTCTACCACTGAGCTACACCCGCCTTGTTTCGTGTAAGGAAGCCTACCCACGCGGAGCATAGTTGTCAACGCACGTGGGGAACCGTCCTTCCGTTCGCTGATACAACTGCTGATGCGGCTGATACACCGCCCATCCGCTTCGTTCCCAACGGGTTATCGGGTGGTCTGGTCGGGCGCCTGATACGATGCTGCGCGCACTACCCGGACGGGGCGATTATCCCGTACCCACCGCTTCGCCGGAGCCGTCCGCTCGGAAGACGCATCCCGACGCACCCTGCGTCGTCGGGAGTGGCTTTCCAGCGCGCGCTGAACGCCGGCCTACTCCGGCACCGGTTCGATCACGACGCTCATACTCCCTGCGCATCGGGGGATGCGCCAGTCGCGGCCAAACGAATGGATCTGGTCGCGTTTGAGTTCCGCGCGTTCCAGGGTTGTCGTATCCACGATGACGCGGCCTTTCTGATCCACCTCGCAGGCGAGCTGAAAGGCCATTTCAGTTGGGTGTCCGAAGAGCTTGCGAAGCATGCCGATGACGTAGTCGTACGTGTGATCGTCATCGTCCAGCAGAATCACGTGATACGCCGGTTGTTTTTTTCGCCGCCGCTCCTTCCCCGGTACGAGCTTCGTCGTTTGCGTGGTCTGATTGGCAACTGCTTCCATCGTCGCGTTCATGGCGTTACTATATCTATCCGAATCGCCGGCCGATGCAACCGCCTCAAGGGAGGCCGAGCACAGGCGGAGCCCGAAACGCCGGTCCCGCAGAGCGCTCCCGGTCCGACGGTACCTCCTCAAGCGTTCCATGCAGCGTCAGGGCCGTAGTGGCCGTAATGCGGACTTCGGCGAACCGTCCGACGTCCTCGAACTTGCCCTGGAAAACCACGATCTGATCGGTCCGCGTCCGGCCGACAAGCTGATCCGAACGGCGCCAGCCCACCTCCTCGCCGCGTGTCTGCTCCGCAACCTGGGCCTTCAGGGCGGCCTTGCTGTAACCCTCCACGAGTACCTCGACCGTCGACCCGACGAGCTTCTGATTGGCCGCGGCGGAGATGCGCTCCTGTTGAGCCAACAGTTCGCCGTTGCGACGTCGCTTGACCTCATCGAGCACATCGTCGGTCGCCCGTTTTCCCGCCACGGTGCCCGCACGCTCGGAGTACTTGAAGACGAAGATGTTCTTGAAGCGGCAGCGCTCGATCAGCCGGAGCGACGCCTCATGGTCTTGTTCCATCTCGCCGCAGAAGCCGACGATGAAGTCGCTCGCAACCGCCAGGGTGGGCACGTAATCGCGTCCCCGGTCGATCAGATCGACGAATTCACCGACGGTATACTGCCGGCGCATGCGTTTCAAGACCGCGTCGCTTCCGCTTTGGACGGGGATGTGGAGATACTCGCACACCTCGGGTACGTCACGCATTGCCTCGAAGATGTCGTCGGTGAAATCGCCGGGGAAGCTGGTGACGAAGCGCACCCGCTTGATCCCGGGTACGTCCGAGACACACGCGAGAAGCTCCGCGAAGCGAACCGGACGACCGTTCCGCTGGTTGACGTAGCTGTTGACCGTTTGCCCCAGCAGCGTCACCTCTTTTGCACCGCGATCGGCGAGCATCTTCACTTCGTCAACGATCTGGGACGGCGGCCGGCTTCGCTCCGCGCCACGCGTGAACGGTACGACACAAAACGTGCAGAACTTGTCGCAGCCGCGCTGCACCCGGACATATGACTGCAGCACGCGCTGATCCGGCGCCGGATCGCGCGAAAGATCCAGCGCCTCGACCGAGTCATACTCCAACGCCCGTTGCAACGGCGTATTCTTGCGAGACGACGATTGCGACAAGGCTATGGCGCGCGTCCGGTTCTCACGAACCTCCTCGATCAGAGCGGAGATCTTGTTCAGTTCGCCGGGACCGCATACCAGGTCCACGTGTGGCATTTTCGTGAAAATGCCGTCCGGGTCGTGTTCGGACATGCAGCCGATCACGCCGATGATCATATCGCCGCGCTGCTGCTTCGGTTTCCTCAGCGCGCCGAGCCTGGAGAGAGCTTTTTGTTCCGCGTGATCGCGCACGCTGCACGTGTTGATCAGTACCACGTCGGCGGCTGTCATGTCGTCGATCGATTCATATCCATGCGCGCGGAGCTGGCCGAGAACGAGCTCGCTGTCGAGCACGTTCATCTGGCAGCCCATCGTTTCGATGTAGATCGTCCTGCGGCGCATGCTTGAGTGTTTCTCCCTCCCAACGCGCTTAGAAACACTCATTTTATGAAGAACCGCCACAAGAAACAAACGGCCGATCATCACAGCCGGCACGGGTAAGCATTAGGATTGTGGGTATGTTTCAGAACCAAGCCCGGAGCGCGAGCGACAGGTCGGAACCGAGGTTTGCGACCGGAATCCCGTGTTTGCGCTTGGGGCTCGGATCCGCGTTTCCGGCATGATTTCCAGTCTACGTCTCGCCTATTTGGCAGTTACCCACTTCCTTGCCGCTCACGCACCGGCACCGGCCCCGATCCTGTCGCTACCGAGTTTCATGGGACCGTCGCCTCGTCCGCGGGCGCTGTCGCTCGTATCGCATTTTGCGGCGCAGGTGCCGGAAGGGTCGGATGAACGGCTGGTAGATTAGTTTGCGTAGGATGAATCGCCCGACTCGGTAGGCGGCGTAGGCAACTGGTGCGAACCATCTGCGATCCAGCAAGCACCGGACTGCGGGATGTGTCACAACGTCGACCAGTCGGTGGATCAAAGTCCGGGGGACGCCCACGTTCCGCAGGTTCAAGACCACGCGCAACCAGATGTCGAGATACCCCGAGTCCAGCAAGTGAGTCTTTCCAGTATACGTGTACCGGTAGGCACTCTCGTGACGGTCCGAGATGATTCCTTCCTCACGGGCGCGATCGTACAACGGTGTGCCGGGGTAGAACTGGAGTGGAAAGATGCGCAGAACCGCTGGCCCGCGATGGTGCGTAGCAGCGAAGCGAAGCGTCTCGATCCGATTACGGTCGGAATCGAAGGGATTGTTCACAAGGTAGTGATACTCCGCGCGGATCTTATGGTCGGCCATAATGTTGATGCCTTCAACGATCTTCTCGATCGGCGTGGGCCGATTGAAGGTGTTTTTGAGCGTGTCGTAAGACCCGCTTTGGATGCCCATGCTGATCAGCGCAATCGGGAGCCGTGCCAGCGACCGCACCTTTACTTGGCTGATGGTGTTCGGATGAGCGTCAAGCTCGAGCGGGAGATTGACCCGCGATTGGTATAGCCGGCTGAACTCTTTGATCTCCGCTTCGTCTCGGATGAAGAACAGGTCATCGATGACGTTGACGGCCTCGATGGTCGGGAACCGCTGCCGCACGGACTCGATCTCTTTGAGTATGTTGTCGTTCGAACGTGTGCGAACCCACGAACCCTTCCCCTCGTAAATCCGCAACATCGCCGCATTGGTGCAGAACGTGCATGAAAACGGACAGCCGCGCGTGGTCTCGATACGATACCGGTGCAATGCACCACGGAGATTCCCGGGTGCAGCCGGCTCGAAATGATCCCGCATCGCCACCCAGTGAGTGCTTGGGTCGTAGTCCGGGAACGGGTATTCATCCAGGTCATGTTGAAGCGGGGCGACGGGATTCCGAATCACCTTGCCGTTCTGCCTGAACGCAAGGCCCGCGATGGTCGTCGGGTCCTTGCCCGCCTCGAGCGTTTCGACCAGCTCGAGCATGGCCTGCTCACCCTCACCGATGCAAACGATGTCCGCGACCTCGAGTGATTCCGCGGACGCCATAGTTGGGTGGGGTCCACCCCAAATGATCGGCGCATTGATTCCGGCTGCGCGAATCGTCTCCGTCAGGACACGTGCCCGGTGGAACGTGTTGGTCATCAGTGACATCCCGATCAGGTCGACCGTGCGCAGACGCTCCACGAGCTCAGCAAGAACCGAGGGTGAGAAATCGGTCTCGGCAGTGTCCCGTTTGGAGCGCATGAAAAACATCTCCACTTGTTCTTCACGCGCCTTGAGCCAGGCCGAGATGTAGCGAAGGCCCAACGCCAGCGGGTACGTGTAGGTGGCTACAAGTGCTACACGCATGACACTTCTACCGGCCGTGGTCTACAGAGATAGCTGCACGCCGGCGCAGATGCCTGTGGAAATGCATGACAGAAACCTGATCGGCGCGCCCGGACAAAAGACCTCACGATGCGCCCACTTACCGCCTGCGGGCGGTTGATACCGACCGTTCGACTGCACACATTGTATCGCCCCGATCCGGGTTGTCAACCCACGCTGCCACCCCAGGAACGTCGCGGGGCAGCGTCACGATTGTCGGTTGACTCTTGAACCGAGCCCGGAGCGCCAGCGACGGATTGACGCGCGGTCCATATACCTGCGGCGTTTCGTAATAATCCCGCGCTTGCGCTTGGGGCTCGGATCAGCGATCCGAGCGTTGCGGGACGTTCTCCCGCCGTATGTCGACTACCTCTCAACCTCTGGCATGGCGGACTTGGCGACGCGGTACATGATGGCGTCAGCGAGTCGATGAGAAATCCGGCGAATCACCGTGATCGCCCTGCCCGACGGCGTGAGCGTCACCTCAACGCGCCGCCGGCGCGACGAGCGCACCACCTTCCGAGCAACCCGCTGCGGCGAGTAGAGCGTCTTGGACAACCTCTCCGCCTTCGCGTCCACCGTCGCCGCCGATTGGAAAAACCGTGTGTTCGTCGAACCGGGCGCGACCAGCAGCACGTCGACACCCGTACCTTTCAGCTCCATGCGAAGCCCGGTGCTCAGGGCGTTAAGTGCCGCCTTTGTAGCACTATAGACCGTCATGCGGGGGATGGTCTGATACCCGACGACCGACGAGATGTTGACGATCTGACCGCTGCCGCGCTGAAGCATCCGAGGCAATACCGCCTGAATCATCGCCACCGGACCGGCGAAGTTGATCGCCAGCATCCTCTCGAAATGCTCGTCGGGCATCCGAAGAACCGACGTGAAACTTGCCCAGCCCGCGTTGTTGACCAGTACGTCGACCGCTCCAAACCGTTCCTGCGCGGTACGCAGCCCGATCTTACGTTCGACGGGATCCGTGACGTCCATCATAACCGGGACGATCCGGTCGCCTCCAAGCTCAGCCGCGAGCGTTTCGAGCTTGTCGAGGGACCGAGCAGCCGCGACAACCCGGCTGCCCGCCCGATGGTACTCGATCGCGCACGCCCGCCCGATCCCACTCGAGGCCCCGGTGATAAACACCACACGGTCTTTCAGCTCGTAGCTCATATCGTTCCACCCAGTTCGCCCAATAGTCGGCGATTCACGGGATTCCATACCATGCGACGATGATCGTAACGCGAGCCGCACACTTCAGCTTGCGCGGACTCTCGAAAGTTGTGGTCCTGCCCGGGTAAATCAAGCTCCGCGTGGGCCAAAGCACGCTCGTGCGAGAATCCTTTCTCGCACGAATAGGCCGAGATAGGATTCTCGGCCCAGCGAGTGGGGCGGTGCCCAGGCGCGCGAGCATCCGCACGGGCTCTGAGCCCGTGGCTCAGATAGTTGCAAAACTTCCGAAACACCGACCTACCCATACCGTCGGTTGAGGCTGTTCGCAACCGCACCGAGCCGCTATGCTAATCGAATGCCGGCGCGGCGATGCGGACTTATCGACGGCTTATCGCTTATGGCGTGCTGTAATAAAGGGCCGGTGCGGCAGTCTGCACACCGTCAGGCCATGGTGGCAATGGGAGGGTTTTCGTGCTCACGCTCACGTTTCTCGGCGTAGGCTCCGCTTTTGCGAAAAGAAACTTCCAGTCTAACGCGCTGATCGAAGCGTGGTCCATAAGTCCCGATCATCAGGAAGCAGCGGACGACACCTTGCTCATTGACTTCGGAACGACCGGACCGCTGGCCCTGCACCAGCTTATGGTCAAGCCCGGATTCTCCTATCTCGACCACAACGGGGTAGCACATTACCCCGCAATCCGCTGCATCTTCATCACTCACTTGCACAGCGACCACATCGGCGGGCTTGAGGAGTTGGTGGGGATGAATGTGCATTGTTTCGCCGACCGCGAGGCGGGCGGGGATTTCAAACCGCAGCTCATCGGCGCACCCGACGTCCTCGCGAACCTCTGGGAGCACTCCTTGAAGGGCGGCCTCGGCGCGCTCGCAGGGCGCCCTGCCTCGCTGACGGATTACTTCAACGTTCTGGCGATCCATCCACCGGGCCGGGGTGAACCCGACCGGTTCACGATGCTGGATCGGTACGCGTTCACTCTGTTTCCCACCGATCACATTCGATTGAAGCGTAAGTATGACTGGCCCAGCTTCGGCCTACTGGTCACCGACCACCACAGCGGTGACACCGTCTGCTATTCGGGCGATGCGCGATTCGATCCGCAAATGATGGGTGAGATGATGGCGGCCGCGAAGCTCAACTTCCACGAGGTACAGCTTGAGGATCAAACGGAACCGGTTCACGCAATGCTGTCCCAACTGCGCACGTTGCCCGCCGATGTCCGCAAGAAAACGATACTCTATCACTATGACGACACGTGGGACTGCGACGCGTACAACTTTGTGGCCGACGAGTTCGCCGGATTCGCCCAGCCACAGCAGCGATACACACTGTTCGCGTGACAGGGACCGGCACATCTACATGCCGACGCGCAGGGCGAAAAGGGCCGATATTGATCGTCAAAGACCATGGACCCTAGAACGTACATCGCCCGGTTGAGTGGCATGGGCAAACTGGTTTGCCCGTGATTAAACGCCTGAAGACACGGGTAAGCTGGCGCTTACCCATGCCACCCAAACAGCTCGAACGAGCTTATCAATCGACGCTTGATGGAGCACTATGGGCGAACCACCGTAGGCGGCATTTCACTCCGGTTTTCCGGTCGGTTGCCCGGATTTAACCTTGACGCGCGAGCGCCCCGCCAAGCCCCGGCGGCTTTCAGCGGTGAGGAATGCAAGGAGCCGTTTTTGCGGAGGTGAGTCCGGCCCGCGGGAGAGCTGCACTAGGGCTTCGGGATAAGACAGCCCTTGGGCAAACAGCACACGGTAGGCGTCGCGAATCTCCCGAACGTGCTCGTGAGGGATGTCCGCGCGTCGCAGGCCGACGCGGTTGAGACCGGCAATCCGCCCCTCCACGTCAACGAGCGCGAACGGGAGTATGTCCTGGATCACCCGACCGTTGCCCGGGATCATCGCAAGCTCGCCGATACGAACAAACTGATGAACGGCTGCGCCGCCACCCACAGTCACACGGTCGCCGATCTCGGCGTGTCCGCCCAATAGCACGTTGTTGATGAGGGTTACACTGTCGCCGACCACGCAGTTATGCGCGACGTGTGCACCCGCTAACAGGAAACAGTCCTCGCCAACGACGGTCTCGGAATCCGGGATGGTCCCCCGGTGGATCGTGACATATTCGCGCAGGATCGTTCCCCGGCCGACGCGACAGTAGCTGCGCTCACCGCCGTACTTGGTGTCCTGCGGTTCATGCCCGACTATCACGCCGGGGTGCAACTCGCAGTTCTCGCCGACTTCGGTCCAACCGGTCAGGTATACGCCTTGATAGAGGCGGCAGCCGGCGGCGACGCGAACGTGACCCTCAATCACGCAATAGGGTCCGACCTCGACGCTGCTATCCAGCTTAGCCTTTGGATCGATGACCGCCGTTGGATGGATTGCCACGTTGGTTCCTTTCCGCTTTCCGCTCACCCAGACGTCCGATCGGGCAGGGGGAGTTCAAGAAGACGCATGACCATCTGCAGGTCCTCCCAGACCTTACCCTTCTGGGCCGGGTTTCTAAGCAGGTAGGCCGGGTGGTATGTGGGCATGAGCGGGATCGCAACCCCCTCACCGGTGACGCCCGAGACGTAGTAATCATGAAAGCGCCCGCGCAGCCTTCCAATCGACTCAGCCGTGTTAAGCAGCGTCTTCGCCGCCGGGGACCCTAAGGCCACCAGGACCTCGGGTTCGATGATCGCAAGCTGCTCGCAAAGGTACGGATTGCACGCGAGTATCTCATCGGCGGACGGATCGCGGTTTCCGGGTGGGCGGCATTTTAGCACGTTGCAGATAAAAACCTCCTCACGTGTTAGACCCATTGCGGCGATCATGCGGGTGAGCAGTTGACCAGCCCGCCCGATGAAAACCAGACCCTGCTTGTCCTCTTCGTAACCCGGCGCCTCGCCGACGAACACCAGGTGGGCATTGGGGGCACCCTGGCCAAAGACCGTATGAGTCCGCGTCTCGCACAGGCTGCATTTCGTGCACTTCTTGACCTGGTCCTCGTTGAGAACGCGAAGTTGCTCCGTTTTCTCGGCTGCGTTCGCGCCGTTGGCGGTTCGAGTATGAGTGCTGCCGCCAGGTGCACGAGGGGATGGTGGCGGCATCGGGATGCTTTTGATGCCCAGCAACCGGTCCGCCTCAAGCTGTTGCCTCAGTGCTGCTCGGATTAGATTCGAGTCAGTAGTCAACTGGGTCCTCCACGATGGTCCGCAGGTCCACGGTTCACGATCCGCGATCGAGCGCGGATCACGACTGCTTATGCAAATATGGCGTGAACTGCCCGCGGGTTCAAGCTACGATGCGAGTAATGACCCGTTTCGAGGAGATTTCGGTTACGCTGCCCGATGGGTACCAGGCTCACGCACGCTACTGGCCCACCTCGAGTCCTCGTGGGGTGGTGCTTTACCATCATGGGATCCAGTCGCACTGCGGCTGGTACGAGGCCTCGGCCGGTAGGCTTGCGGAGGCTGGCTATGCCGTGTTGCAGGTCGACCGGCGAGGCAGTGGGCGGAATCAAAGGGACCGCGGGCATGGCGAGTCGGCGGATCAACTGATCGGGGATGCGTCGACTGCCCGTGACGAGCTTACCCGCCGCTCGGGCGTAGCGGAGCATCACGTGATCGGGATAAGCTGGGGCGGCAAGTTGGCGGTGGCGGCCTATGTGCGTGATCCGACCGGCGTGAAGAGTCTGTCGCTGGTAACTCCTGGCATATTCCCGCTCGTGGGGGTCTCGAGGCGGCAGATGGCCAAGATCGGGTTCGCCATGCTCTACGAGCCGCGGAGCCGATTTGACATTCCCCTCAACGAGGCCGACCTGTTCACAACGACGCCGCAGTGGCAGCATTTTTTCAACACCGATGAACTCACGCTGCGCCAGTGTACCGCCGGCTTCTACCTGGCCTCACGGCGCATGGATAAGATCATCGCCCGATTTCCGAAGGCGAGACCGGTTCCCGTGCACCTGTTCATCGCCGGTAACGAGCGCATCATCGACAGCGACAAGACGGTTCAGTTCATGCGCGAGCTTCATTGGCCGCACTGCCGTATCACAACGTATGACAACGCGCGCCACTCTCTTGAGTTTGAAAACGACCGGGAGGCGTACTTCAAGGATATCGTGACATTCATCGACGAGGTGTCCTGTTGACACGACGAACAGCCTGATACCGATCGTGGTTGGAGCTTGCAGGGGTTCCTCGTCCCTTCCAGAGGCGGGGGACGGAATGGAAAGGTTGGATGCGTCAACAGTCACATCGGTCCCCCACCTCAGAGAGGATGGGGGATACGACTGGAACGTCGGTCCTACGGATTCTGCCGGACACTCTCGGCACTCTGAAGGCAATATAC
>CAZJTP010000147.1:0-11241 GCA_964548955.1 uncultured Phycisphaeraceae bacterium | reverse complement strand
ACCCCACCCTCATGATAACCCCCAAAAAACGCCGCCGATACTGTCACGGACCCGTCATGCACCCGCGGTCCGGTTGGCGGTTGACAGGCTGAGGGGTGGGGCGTCAAATGCGCTATCTGGTGCGTGGGTGTCGTGGGATGGCGGCACCGGGCGCGGTAAGGTTCACTCACGGACAAGCAAACACGTAAAGGAGAGAGACCATGTATCAACGGCTTTTTGTCGCACTGTGCACACTCGGATTCGTTGGCGGTTGTGCCCAACCGCAGTGGGCGATGGAGCCACCTCAAAAGCCCAGTGTGGCCCCTGAAATGGCGAAGCTGTCACGATTCCTCGGTAGCTGGACCGGCACGGCCGAATTCGTCTCGCCATCGCCTGAAGAGATGAAGGCGGAGATGCCCGAAGGCGAGGAGATGCCTTCCTCGTTTGCGGGAGGTGGAGTGTATGAATGGGCCCTTGGCGGAATGTTCCTCAAGGGCGAGGGTTGGCACGAGATGGGCGAGGACCAGCGGGCAAACTACGTTGAGTATTGGACCTGGTACCCCAAGGTCAAGAAGTACCGCACCTGGTATTTCGATGACTGGGGTGGCTCTGGGGAAGGTTGGGCCTGGTTCGACGCAGATGACCCCAACACCATGCGGTTCAAAGGGGCGACAATCGACGGTGAGGGTCGCAAGGGTCGCGGCCATGGGATGATGACGTTCATCGACGACAACAGCTACAAGTGGACCTGGAGCGAAAGCGGCCCGATGGGCAAGATGGAACTCAAGGGTACGTCCAAGCGCAAGCGCTAGTTCGTGTAACGGAGCCCGTGAGACCGACTTTCCAGCCGGTCGGCAGACAGGCTTCAAGGCCGGTCCCACGTGGCATATCACAGTGGCTTTGGGTGGGGCGCCGAGCGGCGAAGGGACGTCCGCACCACCCGGAGGGTCGCTCCCCGTGCAAGCACTATTCGGTCATGAGGGAGTAGTCTCGACGTGACTCATTCTGTCAAAGGCAGGAGATCTGCTGTGGCGAATCCCGCACTCTATATTCTCGACGTGTTTGCTGAAGAGAAATGGGCAGGTAACCAACTTGCGGTTTTCCGCCATATGGGTGCTGCGACCGACGCTGAAATGCAAGCGCTCGCCAAGGAGATGAACTACTCGGAGACGACGTTCATTGTCTCCGAGGAGCCGTGCAACGGCGGATATGACGTGCGCATCTTCTCACCGGAAAAGGAGCTGCCCTTTGCCGGTCATCCAACGCTGGGTACCGCTTATGTGATCCAAAGGGAGATTATCGGGCAGCCGGTTGAATCCGTCGCCCTCAATCTGAAGGTCGGGCAAATTCCGGTGACGCTCCATTATAACGAGGGAGCGGTCGACAGGCTGTGGATGACGCAAAAACCGCCCACCGCGGGACGGACGTTCGAGCCGGATGCGATCGCACCAGTCGTGGGACTGGAGGAGAAGGAGTTAGATGATCGCTTTCCGATTCAGGAAATCTCGACTGGCGTGCCCGCTTGTATAGTGCCCTTAAAAACACTGGACGCCCTGAAGAAAGCTGCTATCGCCAAGGACCGGTACTTTGACTTGATCGCGAACACAGATGCCAAGCTGATTCTCGTGTTTGCGCCCGAGACACGCAATCCGAAGAATAACCTAAGCGTTCGGGTCTTTGCCGACTATTACGGTGTGCCGGAGGATCCGGCTACAGGTGCCGCGAATGGATGCCTGGCCGGATACCTGGTGATGCATCGCTACTTCGGAACGGAACAGATTGATATTCAAGTCGAGCAGGGCCACGAAATCGGGCGCCCCTCCCTTCTTCTGCTCAGAGCGCAGAAGCAAGATGGGGGAATTGAGATTCGTGTCGGCGGGCAGGTTATCATGGTCGCCAGGGGTGAGTTGGTTTAGCGTGCAGCCAATCCGATGTGCTACGACTGGATTTCGGCGGGGACGGTAAGGCGGAAATGCGCTCCGCCGTATTGGGGATTGTGACGAGAGACAAGTTCCAAACGCCCGCCGAGCAGGGTTGCCCAACCGCGGGCGAGCGCCAGGCCGAGTCCGATTCCGCCTTGAACGGCCTTATCGGCACCCCGGCCTCGACGGAAGGGTTTGAAGATTGTTCGTGCATCGGCACGAGTTATGCCCGGGCCCGAATCAATCACGTCCAACTGCAGTGTGCCGTTATCACGGCTCAATCGTACGAGTGTGGCTGCACTTGACGTCCCCCGGGCGTGGCGGCAGGCGTTGTTGACCAGAACACCGGCGATGCGATTCACGACATCGACATCGATGCGCATCTGCCGACCCTCCGCAATCGTATTCTCGGTTCGGGCTTCGATGCCATTGTCCTTGCACCGCTTCTCGAGCGTTTCCGAGATCATGCGCAGCAGCGAAGCCCCGTCCGTCTCAATGGGATCGAGCTGGACCCTCTGGCTTTCGAGACGCGCGTATTCCAAGACCTCTTCGACCAAGCTGGACAGCCGAATGGATTCGTGGTTCAGCGTATCCAGGTATTGCTGCTTGGACGCGTCAGGCACGAGGCCGGCGGACAGCATGTCCGAGTACAGGCGGAACGTGGTAAGCGGCGTCCGCAGCTCATGCGTCACTGCGTAGGCGAATTGCATCCGGCGTTCCGTCAAGGCCACCAAGTTCCTAAGACCCCACCCGGCTACGACCAGTACGGCCGCCGCTGCCGCCCACGTGCCGATCAGAGACACCCGGACTCGACCCCATGCAGCCGCCGACGCGCCGCCAGGGATGTCCGGAACCTGCAGTCGAACGGGCAGGTTGATCATTTGCAGCTTGCTCGCTTCCGGATCGTGTTTCGCATCGTCCAACAGCGGTTCCAGGTCAGCCTCGGGAAGGAGTTCTGCAATTTGGCCAAGCAGCACCGGTTTTAGACGATCCCAATTACCGATGAAGCCCTGGTAGAAGGTGGCGGCATCGGCATGACACTCACGAACGAAGGCGAGCTTGCGTGCGCCGTCAGGTCCCGGCCCAAACCAGAACGCGGTAATCGGGTCCGCTGATATCTCCACATCGTCAGCAAACTGCAAAGCCGCTTCGTCAAAGTCATCAGCGTGGGATTCCGCAACGTTGCCAACGTTCCGCCGGGCAATATCAGCGTCTACACACGCGGCGGGCGGCAAATAGCTTATCTGCGAGTCCCGCAGACTTTGTCGGCGTTGGTGATAGACGTCGCGGACTCGAGAACGGGTGTCGTTGGTCACCGGTGCGTCTTTTCGAGTCGCCGTGATCATTTGCGTTTGCTGCGTTTCGACAGGTTCGCTTGCAACGTCGTAATCGCTCTGGCACAGCAGTGCAGCCCGCTCGCGCAGATTGACGCTGGGCAGCACCGTCTTGACCCATTCCCACGTTTCCAGCGTGCGGTTGTCCGCCCTCCAAAAGACCTGCGAGTTCTCAAAAGGCAGGGGCGACGCCTCGTCGTGGATTTGCGGCGATGACACGGTCCCCTTCGTATCGACCTGGAAGTACACATCGATCCAGTCGTGGGGTGGGCCTAGAATCGCAAGCGGTGACTCAAGGACGACGGCGACGCCGCCCGTATCCAGCTCCGCATGGCTGTCAGATATGACCGCCACCGGCCGTCGCCAGTGAAACGCCACATAATCCACGGGGTCTCTCGCCCCTTCTGCGTTCAGGATGCCCCCCATATGGCTGCTCATTTCCCACACGGCCCGGCTTATCTTTCGCTCGTGCTGCTCGGTGACGTGTCTTTTGGCAAGCTCGAAGCTGGAGACCGTCGCCCACGTCATGCCACCCATTACGACGACCGCGATGAGGATAAAGACGACGGCGCCGGCCAGTCTACTCCGTTGGGAGCTTCTCACGACGTGTCCTCCGTCGACTCACCGTCGGCAACGACCTTGATATTAGGGGCCAGCATGTAGCCCTTGCCGCGTACGGTCATGATCCACTCGATTGCAGACTCGGGTGAGTCGCCGGCGAGCTTCTGGCGCAAGCGCGTGATGTGCATGTCGATCGCGCGCGTCTCGATCGTGCCGTCCCGAAGGCCCCAAACGCAGGAGAGCAGCTCCTCACGTGAGACGGCCCGCCCGGCGTACGCCGCCAGGCGATCGAGGATACTTGCCTCCATCTCGGAAAGTGCGACGCGCGTGCCATCACTGTGGCAAATCTCCCGGCGGGCGCAGTCCACGTTCGTGTCACCGCCACTGATCCGGATCGCCGGTGTCGGACGCTCCGGACTGCGACGCAATACGGCGTCGACGCGAGCCAGCAACTCACGGGCCGAAAAGGGCTTCACGACATAGTCATCCGCACCACCTCGCAGACCGCGAACGCGGTCGTCTTCGGAACCGCGGGCTGTAAGGATAATTACCGGCAGCGCCGGGCGCGTTATGCGCAGCTCCGCCAACACTTCGAATCCATCCTTCAAAGGCAGCAGCAGGTCAAGCAACACCAGATCGACGCCGGCCCGCCGCGCCTCCGTCAGACCGCTCTCCCCGTCCGCCGCTTCGACCGCTTCATACCCGGCTGTTCGGAGTGCATCGGCGATCCCGCGTCGAATGGCGTCTTCATCTTCCACAACAACGACGGTTCGTTTTCTGGCCATCACATGCATCCGAAGGGTTTGATGCGAACGTACCGGGCGCGTCACGATCAGCACCACGTCACTATTCTATCATAAGCCACTGCCCCTGACACGACGAGGTGCCCCCCCCCCGCGGCAAGTTAACACGTTGTTACAATCCATGCGTTACCGCGTGCTCTCACCGTGTCCCGATCGCGGTGCCGGACGGTGCCACCGGATCAGCGTGACCGTCGCCAGTACGATTCCGGCAAGATCCGCGAGCCAGTCGGTCAGACTCATCACTCGCCCGACGAACTGTTGGAGCCACTCGTCCACCGCTGCGTACACCGCGTAGACAACCGCCCAGGTCAGCAGGACGGCGACGGTCCCCCTGCTCATCGAGAGAAGATATCGACCGCCAAGCCAAGTCAGCAGATAATAGAACGCGAAATGGGCGATTGTGGTAACGTGCTCGATTGTGGGTGATCCCCCGGTCTCGATCGGCACATGCATGACCACGAATAGGCAACCCCAGTAGCCGATCCACAGCCACCAAACCCGGGATCGTTGCGAACGTTGCCCAAGATCTTGAGTCATGGGATGCCGGGGGTGTTGACGACGGCGTCCGCTTGTGTGGTCGGGGCGACGGTGGGTTCATCGGGCAAAGCGGATGGAGGTCGTTCGTAAGCCGTTGGTGTTGACGGGGACACGGACTTCTCAGCATCGCCGCCGGCGCCGGTCTCGCCTGTCACTTCCGTTTGACAGTGTGCGTTAGTGGTCGGCTCTTGGACCGGCCCGGTTTGCGCAGTGTCTTGCTGTGGTGACGTGGCGCTGGCACCGAAAACCTCCACCGCCAACCTTGCATAGTCGATCGCCCCGTTGCTGCGCGGAGCATAGTCGAAGACGGTCTGCCCGAAGCTGGACGACTCTGCAAGCTTGATGTTGCGACGGATGAAGGTTCGGTATAGTCGTGCGTCTGCCCAGGGGACACGCGTCCCACGCGCCGCATCGAGAAACACACAAAGGTCTTCGACGACCTCGCCGGCCAGCCGGGTCGTGGAGTCGTGCATGCATAAAACAATGCCTGCAACGCTGATGTTCGGATTGATTCGCTGACGTACGAGTGTCACTGTGTTGAGTAGCTTACTTAAACCCTGAAGCGCCAAAAAGTGCGCTTGCAGGGGAATCATTACTTCAGTGGCTGCAACGAGAGCATTGATCGTCAACACGCCCAAGGAAGGTGGGCAGTCGATCATCAGACAGTCATAGCCGCCGTCGAGCGGTTCGAGCGCCTCGCGCAGAAGCACCTCGCGGCCGGTGACGCTCACGAGTTCCACCTCGGCGCCGGCCAGATCGATATCCGCGGGAATCAACGTAACGTTGTCGCACACGGCGACGGCGACGTTTTGAACGGGCATCGAGGCTGTAAGCACGTCATAGACGCTAGGCTGGTCATCTTTCAGTTCGATACCGAAGTGCAGGGAGAGATGAGCTTGCGGGTCGAGATCCACCAGCAGCACCCGCGCATCGGAGCGAGCCAAAGCCGCCCCGAGATTGGCTACCGTGGTCGTCTTCCCGACACCACCCTTCTGGTTGATCACCGCGATTCGTCGCATCGGACCTCCCTTCCCGACTGTGGGATTGGATTCCCTCGGGCCTTCGCGGCTTCTTGCCGCCCGCCGACGCTGAAGAGTATAAACGTCCGGCCTGTCGGATGTAAACGACGAAACCGTAATTGGGTCGTGCTTTGTGGACATTCGGGTCAGGTTGCGGTGTGACCTGCCAGGTCACGTGCACGAGAAAGGCGGTGGGTGGCCTGGGTTTGCCGCAGACGGACCCGCGTACCGCCATCGAATATGTTGGTGCGACATGCCCGTAACCCCGGCAGGCGGAGGCAAGCATGTTGGTCACACTGCGTGTCTATTTGCGACGATATCGCGTGAAGCGTGCCAACCAGCCAGCCTCCACATCCGTTCTTGTCGAGGCGGAACCTCACAGCAACCTCTTGCTCACAGAATCTCTCGTGGTATCGTGCATCAGTGCGGGCGATTAGCTCAGTTGGCTAGAGCGCCTCCCTTACAAGGAGGAGGTCACAGGTTCAAGTCCTGTATCGCCCAATGCGTTTTCGAGTCTAAAAACGCGGTTTTACCCTTGTTTTGTAGGGTTTTCTCGCTGTGACACATCGGCGTCAGCGCTTCACCATTGCGGCCACTTTGGGACCGCTTTACTCCATTCCGGCCAGGTCCTAGGCCAACTCTCGCTTTTGTGTGCCGCTCGACCCCCCTTTTCCCCCCTTGGTAAGGGGGGATGAAAGGGGGGTTCCGGTACGCAATTTCGGGATCTGCTCTAAGCGGTCTAACGTACGTCCGTATCTGCCTTGATTGCCGGGAATAACGCCTTTTCTCTGAATCACCATCACGAACTTATGTAAGACCGCTTAGTCCAACCGATAGTCCAACACCCTTTGGTCGGATATCACAATTGCCGGTTGTCAGGGCCGTTTCGGGCTTTGTCGCCGTCTCCACCCGGATCGTCGGCAGCTTGGCGATCTCGGCCCACAGGTCGAACACGCTGAAGTCCTGATAGTTGCGAAGCGTCACTCCCTGCGGTGCGTGTCTCGTCAGAATGACCTGAGCACGCGGGTCAACGGGCGATAATGAGGCCCCATTCGTGATAGAGCGAATTGGAATGTGTTGCGGTCTGCGCCAGAATCATGTTTCTCCCCGACAAAACAGATCCAGCTGCTTCTTGATCGTGCTTGCTTCGGTAAACTCCGGATACTTCTCGTAAGTAAAAATAAGCAACTGACTAAGCGACAATGAATTGAAAAATGCTTTGAACGCTACAAGCTCCTCGCGATCTTTCGGAGCGAGATTGCCCCAAAGTTCCTTCCCAATCTTCTGATCCAGGTCGGGCGACAGAGAGAATCGGTAGGACTCGACGCGTTTGGTTTCCCTGGTCGGCGTGTCGAAATCGGCACCTTTCTCGGGAACGCCGTCACCGTCATCCGGAAGCCAATAATCCAGTCGCTTGGTGACGACGATGCCCGCGGATTCAAGCTCTTCGAGATCGCTGCGAAGCTGCTCGGAATAGCTCGCCGGCCGACGCTTCCTGGGTACCGATGGGGCTGGCAGAATCGAGACGGCGATGGTCGAGACTGGCCATCGTACGACCGATCCCACGCCCTGTTCGGGGCGGCACAGCCGCTTTACGGTCGAACCGGGCTCTTGGGTAGCGGGCACGATCTGCGGCACGGCCACCCACGCAGAGGCAACCAGGCGCCTGGCCGATCCTGCCGTATGCCGAGACTGCTCCCGATGGACATCGGTGTTCCTCTGCTAGTTGCGTTACGCCCGAGCTGACTTACGATGGCGGCGCTAGAGGCAACGCACGTGAGCACCCTGGCACCTAGCCGTACTCGGAGAAGGCGATATGGAGGATCTGGTCACTCATAGCAGGCACACCTTTCACATCCCGGTCATGGGCACCGGATTCACCATCGACACTCCGCTTCGGGTGGCGAGATACGGAATCACGTCGGTAATCTCCCTGGTGGATGACGTTCTCATCGAGCAGATGCGAAAGCTCCATTGCAGGAAGGCGGAAGAGCCGTACGAGGAAATCGCCGGCCACAACGAAGACGCCCGTGCCCGGCGCATTACGGCCTACTTAAACCTCGTGGACCACCTGGTTCGGCGACAGGTTCAGGCGTTACAGGCCTCGCCGTTCGAGTCGGGCAGCGAAATCACGCGATACTACGAGATGCTTCCGGAAACGTCTCTCAAACGAGCCTACCGCGAGATGCTGACCACGCCGGAATCGGCCGAAAGGGTACGGAAGCAGGATGAACTCCGTCGCCTGGCGGTCCCGGGCACGATCGACGTGAACATCATGACCAAGCTTGATCGAGACATCTACCGCGACGGGAAAAAGCTCCCGCCGGAGTTCGCCGACGCCATGGCGGCCTTGCGCGGCTACGCCAACAGCTCTTTGACCTCCTCCATCATCTTCTCGGCGGGCATGAACCAGCGTGTCTACACCTATGCGACCCGATTCGCCGACTTCTCCCCGGACCAGAACGGCGTTATCAAGAAGAAAATCATACTGAAGGTCAGCGATTGGCGCTCGGCGACGGTACAGGGCAAGTTCCTAGCCAGGCGAGGCCTGTGGGTCTCCGAGTTCCGTATCGAATCCGGACTCAACTGCGGCGGCCACGCCTTCCCCACGAAGGGGCTGCTGATGGGCCCCATCCTGGAGGAGTTCAAGCGGCGGAAGGTCGAGCTCCATGAGATGCTGCACGCCATCTATAGCAGGGCTCGTACGGGCGTCGATCGATCTTCCGTCGACACGCCTCTTGAAATACGAATTACCGCACAGGGTGGCATCAGCACCGCAGCCGAGAACGAGCTCCTTCTGCGGTACTACCGCGTCGACGGCACCGGGTGGGCCACTCCGTTCCTGCTTGTACCCGAGGTATCCAACGTCGATGACGCGCATCTGCGTAAGCTCTCGACGGCCACAAACCGCGACGTGTACCTGAGCGACAGCTCTCCGCTGGGGATTCCCTTTTCGACGCTCCGCAACTCGGCCAGCGAGGAGGCACGTCGCCAACGGATCCGGGAGGGCAGGCCGGGCAGCTCGTGCCCGAAGGGGTACCTTATCTCCAATACCGAGTTCACCGACGTCCCGATCTGCCCCGCCTCCCGCGCCTACCAGAAGCGCAAGCTCGAGCACCTCGCGGAAGAGGGCTTCTCGGCCCGGCAGCTTGCCGTGGTACGGGAAGGCGTGGTGGTCAAGGCATGTGTCTGTCATGAAGTTGGCGGTACGGCGCTCGTCAAAAATGGCATCGACCTTGAGGTCAAGCCTGCCGTCTGCTGCGGCCCCAACATCGTGAACTTCTCGAAGATTGCCACCCTGCAGGAAATGGTGAGTCACATCTATGGGCGGCTGTCGCTCCTGGCCAACCATGATCGTCCACATATGTTCATCCGGGAACTTACTCTCTACGTGGACCATCTTCGCAAGGAGTTCGAGAAGTACTCGCTGGAATTGTCGACGCGCGCTCCGAAGTACTTCCGCGAGTTCAAGGAGAACCTGCTCAGTGGGATCGAATACTACGGCTCCCGTACCGAGCATTTCATCGAGGAGAAACGAAACCGCTTCATGGATGACCTCCGGGCATTGCGCGAAGCCCTCGAGCGCATGACGCTTGCGACGGTCCATGAATGACAGTCGTCAGGGGTAGCGCTCGATCGGTCCATCAACCTTGGGCGTTCGCTGCTACGGCCGGCCAACAAACTTGTTTCTGGCTGGAGCGTACGATCAGCTCACTGGCATGATGGGATTCGTCAAACCGCGATCCGCTCTGCCAGGTGGCAGTACCGTTTGTGGCGAGGCTCGGTGGTTCACAGGTCCCGCCCGCTCGGACCAAAGAAGCCCCCGATCGATGTCTCTCCGCCCCGAACGGGATCGGCAGCGGGCGCCTGAACAGACGGAAAGAGCTTGGTATCCAGCTTGGTGGAACGGCGTGCACTGAAGGGACCGCCAATGTCGTTGGATGGCACTGAAACGGAGCCCGATTAGAATGATCGGGGGCGCGTAAACCACGACGTATCCTGTACTTGCGACCGTTCACGGCATCGAATGACACCATGTGGCTCGAAGCCGACGATATGTGGAGGAGTGGCCGAGCGGCTGAAGGCGACGGTCTTGAAAACCGTTAGGCGCGAAAGCGTCTCGGGGGTTCGAATCCCTCCTCCTCCGTTCTTGCGTTTTGCACCATCGCGCACACCAGCGCTTGATGCTGCACATACTCTGTATATATAGGGATTTTCTTCAATTCTGGCGACTCAATGCAATTGCTTGCGCGTGTGTGCTTCGCCGTATTTTGCGCCACTCGTGCGCCGGATTCTGCGCCGCCTCCCGATGCCCGTGCGAAATCGTCATCGGTCACTTGCAGATAATGCTTGACCGCGATGCTGACCGTGTTGCCCAGCCATGACGTGACGACGTGGATCGGGTATTCCCTTGCCAGTTCCGTCTCACGGCTGCCCCGCATGTCATGGAACAACCGGGGCCAGGGAAGAACGCCAAGTTCTTCGGTTGAAGAAGCAGATCCGCCGTAACGATCTGATCGTCATCGACGAGCCGATGATCGGCCATCGATTTTCGACTGCGTCTCCATCGAGGATGCATCCAAGCGGCCCGTTGGCTTCACACCTCATGGTGTGTTCTCGATCACGCACAAGGAACGGAACCGGACGGATCCTCTTCTTCCTTGAAGCCGACATGGGCACGGAGAACATCGCAAGCGCAAAGCACAGTCCACGTAATGTCCGGCAGAATGCCAGCGGTCACTCAGAACCGGCCACCTGGGCTGCCAGGACTCGAAACTGGAACCTTCTGATCCAGAGGCACTTGGCAGCCCACGCAGAAAAGCCCGGAAAACCCTTTATTTATAGAGTCTACTCGACCTTCGTAACTTTCGCAACTCGCAGCATCCAAACGCGGTTTCTCGCGTGCTATCGCGGTATTGTCAAGCGAAAAACGGTAATTACCGGATCGGTGACAGGAGACGGCACGGTTCTTTGGTGAGTCATTCAGCGTCATCCCCTCCAATCACTTCCGGTGGAATACGCCGCGCCATTCTCAATCCGTCAATTCCGAGCTAACCCGCCGCCGCTAGGAAGAAGGATCGAACTC
>CAZJTP010000146.1:0-11283 GCA_964548955.1 uncultured Phycisphaeraceae bacterium | reverse complement strand
AATCGTAAGATCTTGTGAATACGAAGCTTATGTCATGTGAATCCAAATCCTAGAATTTGCAAGTTTTTTAAGGATTTACACCCAAAAAGCCGATCTTAACCATACTTCCTATATTATCCATTATGCCTATGTTGCCTATACTGACGGGATAGAACGCAAACAAACCAAGGACGGCGCATTCAGGTCGCCGTCGTTTACTTGGCATAACCCTACACGGAGCCCCTTATGCCCAAGAAGGAACTGTCCATCGATGAATTATGGGATCAGTATCTTTCAACGCGTTCCATTGAGTTGCGTAACCGGATAGTTGTGTACTACAGCCCGCTGGTACACGCTCATGCGGCGCGACTGTCGCGTAAGCTACCGGCACAAATCTCGTACGACGAAATTTGCAGCGCCGCCTTCGACGGTCTAATCGAGGCGACCGAGGCCTACGACCCTGATCGCAAGGCGAAGTTCGAGACCTTCTGCCAGCAGCGAATCGCCGGCGCTGTGATGGACTGGCTACGAAGTCTGGACCCGCAAAGCCGGACCGTACGCACCTTTGAAAAGAAACGGATGCTTGCCAAAGAAGCACTCGGGGCGGACCTGGAGTTTACACCGTCGCAGGTCGAGCTGGCGAACCGACTCGACATCAGTGCTGACAGGTACGACTACCTGTCGCGTCTCTCGCAACTGGGCAAGGAAGTGCACTTCAGCGCGATGGAGCCGTCCGGTGACCGGCACTCGCAGGGGTCATCACACACTTGGGATATCCGAGACCCACGCAGTCAAAACCCGGCTGTCGGAATCTCACGCGAGCTATTGAGCAACCATCTGGCCAGAGGTCTTGCACGGGAGGAGCGCCTTGTCCTGATGCTCTATTATTTCGAGGACATGACGATGGCGGAGATCGGAAGCGTACTGAACCTGTCGGAATCGCGGGTCAGCCAGATCCACAAGGAAATCCTCCAACGTCTGCGCCAGCGCTTCAGCGGAACGCTCTCCGAGGAACTCGTGGCGTAGCGGCACGGTTTGCGTCCATCCGCGGAATGCGCAAAGAAGTGTTAAGACCAGCATTTCTTAAGGGCAGGATACTCGGACTCATCACAATCCTGACGTATTCGCGCCAAACTTTATTTGCGCTGGGGCACTTTATGGCGCTTACTTAATGGTGGTTGGCACCGAAGAAAAAGCAGATATGACTTCGTCACAAGAGCGCGTCGGCCAGGTATTCCACAACGTGCCTGGCGGCGACGCCGGTGTGGTGTTCAATCTGTTGGCGGCAGCTAAAACCCGAGACGGCGATCTCGGCGTCGCCGCGGTTGCGGATGGCTGGGAACAGTCGTTGTTCACCGATAGCCCGTGACACGTCGTAGTGCTCCACCTCGTGCCCGAACGCGCCGGCCATGCCGCAACAGCCGGCACCGATCAGAGAAGCGGCGCCGTCCAAGGCCTGATGCAGCAGATCGAGGGCGTCGGCTGATCCGACAACGGCTTTTTGGTGGCAGTGGGCATGATACAGCAGCGGCTTCTTGCGGGTTGAAAACTTGAGGGCTTCGGGGTCGGTTCTCAGGAGCCGCTGCAGGAAGCTCTCGATTGTCATCGTTTGCGCCGCGATCTTCCGGGCTGCATTTGAACGCACGAGTTGCGGGTACTCATCGATGAGCGTCAGCGTACAGCTCGGTTCAGTCCCGACAATGGGTAGACCGGCCAAGGCAAAGTGGGCGAGCTTCCGCACGTTGAACTCAGCCAGTTGCTTCGCCTCGGTGAGCAATCCCTGGCTGATCGCGGGTCGGCCGCAGCATAGCGTTTGCGGACAAACCACGTCAAAGCCCGCTCGTTCAAGCAACTTCACCGCCGCGATGCCGACCTGCGGCGTATAGTAGTTGGTCCATGTATCGACGAAGTAGACCACGGTGCCGCGTGGTGACGGAACGTTGTGCCGCGTCCGGTGGTGTCGTTTCCACCAAGTGCGAAACGTCCGGTGGGCAAGTCGCGGCGGAGATACTCGACGATCGAGACCGTAGAAACGTTCGAGCACAGCGCGCATTGGTTTCGACTGCGCGATGAAGTTACTGAGTCTCGGGAAACGACTCGCCACGGCAAGCCGGTGCGGCATCTCCGCGATCATTCGTGCCCTCGGACTGACACCGTGCACTAGGTGTCGCCTCGACAGGTACTCCGCCTTCATGCGGGCCATATCCACACCCGTCGGGCACTCAGCTTTGCAGGCCTTACAACATATGCAAAGGTCCATGATGTCCTTGAGTTGCGGGTCATCCAGACCTTCGAGCAAGCCGCGGTTTGACAACGCCACGCGGAGGGCATTTGCCCGGGCGCGGGTCGTATGCTGCTCGTCGCCGGTGGCCATATACGACGGGCACATTGTACCGACGAGCCGCTGGCGACATTGCCCGACCCCGCTGCACATCCCCGCCAGACCGGCCATACCGCCGTAGGCCGAGAAGTCCAGATGGGTCTTGACGGGCTGCGATACGAACGACGGTCCATAGCGCAGGTGTTCGGTCATCGGGTGGGGGTCCACGATTTTGTGCGGGTTCATCAGGTTGTCGGAATCGAAGAGATGTTTGACCTCCTTGAACGCCGCGGTGATCGACGGTCCGTACATCTTCTCGAGCCAGCAGGATCGGATGATACCGTCGCCGTGCTCGGCCGTCATCGTGCCGCCGAACTGACACGCGAGGTCGCTGACCGCGTCGGCGATGCGTTGCATCCGCTTAATCTCGTCGGCCTTTTTCAGATTGATGACCGGGCGGACGTGGATGCGACCGGCGCTGGCGTGGGCATAGAAACCGGCCTCGACTCCCTCATGATCCAGGATGGCGGCGAAACGTTCGATGTAATCACGAAGTCGTGACGGATCGACTGCCGAGTCCTCGACAAAGGCCTGCGGCTGGGCATCGCCCGGTTTTGACATGAGCAAGCCGAGTCCCGCCTTGCGCAGGTTCCAGACGTCCGTCTGATTTGCGGTGTCGAGGACCTTTGTTGTCGCAAATGATGATGAAATGACGTTGGCATCGGCCGCCAGATCATCCATTCGCGATGCCAAGGTGCTGTCGTCATCATCCTGGAACTCAACGATAAGAATGTCCGCCGGGTCGCCGTGCAGGAAATCGCAGCTCGTGCGCAGCGCCGGGTTGGCCCGACCGGCGTCGAGAATCAACCGATCAATCAGCTCGACGGCGGCGGGCTTGTGACGCAGGATGGCCGGTGCCGCGCTTAGCGCATCGAACACGTGCTTGAAATGCAGAATGACAAGGCCCGTATGTCTCGGAACCGGAGTGAGTTTCAGTTTCGCCCGAACGACGATGCCTAGCGTCCCTTCGCTCCCGCAGAGAATCTTGACTGCATCGGCGTGACTGCCCGGTCGCCCCAGGCGATCAAGACCATATCCTGCGTTGCTACGCAAAATCTTTGGGAAACGTCGCTCAATCTCGCTGAAATACTCGTCGCGGATCTGTGCCAGACCACGTTCAATTCGCCTCGTACGGGCTTCTCTGTTTGGGCCACCTGCGTCGGATGGCCCAATCGGCTCGCCGAACGTGACGATTTCACCGTCAGCGAGTACTACCGTCAGTTCGAGCACGTGATCGACTGTTCGACCGTGGATGATTGAACGGGCTCCGCAGGAGTTGTTGGCGATCATTCCGCCGACCGTCGCGCGGCTGCTTGTGGCTACGTCCGGTGCGAACTGCAACTCATGCGGTGCGAGATGAGCGTTGAGTTCATCCAGAACGACGCCGGGTTCAACCTCGATCGTACGGGCGTCGGGGTCAAAGGCGCCGATGCGGTTCATATAGCGTGAGAGGTCAAGCTGCACACCAGCCCCGACCGTCCCGCCGGTCAGCCCCGTTCCAGCGCCACGCGGGATGATCGAAACGCCGGCCTTGTGACACGCTTCGACGGTCGACACGACGTCATCCACATCCTTCGGTAGTACGACGCCGATGGGTGTTATCTCATAGATACTCGCGTCGGTGGCGTAGATCGTGCGGTATAATGCGTCGAAGCGGACACCCCCTTTGATCGTCGCGCGCAGCGTCTCCGCCAGCGCGCGTCTCGGTTCGGCATCGATCCCTGCCTGGGGCAGTGCGCGCTTCAAGCTGAGTTACTCCTTGAGTGAGAAAGTGGCCCGTGCGAGTGCCAGTTTGCGGTAGACATCGGCGGTGCACTCAGCCATGCGACTTATGGTATGATGTGTGCGGACGTACTCTCTGGCGGACGTTGCGAGGTGCCGGGTGCCCGATCGGTCACGGAGGAGCTGCTCGATCGTGTTGGCGAGCGGTTCCGCCTCAGCTTTCTCACAAATGACGGCCGTCTCACCGTTGCGAAAGTGATCGCAGATCGAACTCGCCAGTGTAACAACAGCCATCCCGGCACCCATCGCCTGCAGACCGTCGTCGGTAAAGGCGGTGGCCTTGGACGGTCGCACGAAAATGTCGGCGTTCTGCAAGATCTGGTTGAGGCCCTCCACGGGGTGAGCGAAGGTGACGCACGACAAGAGCTTGCGCTCGTGGATCATGCGACGCAACACTGATTCCTGCCGACCGGCGCCCAGCAGGAACAGCATGAACGCATGTTCGCGCTTTCGCAGATAATTCACAGCCTTGATCAGCCGATCCACGCCCGAACCACGTTCGAACGGCGAAAAACACAGCAACGTCGGAATCCGTTGCGGATCGGCAAAACACGCGATCCGCTGCGATGCCAGCACACCGGGGCGGATCACGTTGATTCGGTCTTCCGGGATCTTCAACTGCTCTTCGAGTACCGTTGCCAGCGCCGGACTGAGCACGACAAACCGCCCGACAAGCGGTCCGGCGAAGTTGGCGATCGCGTCACAGTCCTTCAACGACGTCACCTGGAAAACGAGATCGGTATCGAACGCCTCCGCGATCGCACCCGCTACACGATAAGAAGCGCCCGATAGGGCGTGGACAACCGTCGGCGGTCGGGACGACAGGGTATCCAGAAGCGCTTCCGTCCTCCGCTCGGCTACGGGCCAGCCGATTCTCTGGTGGACCACCGTTTGGACAGGTCCCAACGCGAGTTTCTCGACGCTCGGATCGCAGCTTAGGAGTCGGAGGTTGACGGCTTGATCGACGAGCCCGACCGACAGGTGCCGAAGCACCCTGCCAAACCGGTCGAACGCCTCGCGATCGACGCACAGTACGGCGTTGACCGGCAACACGCCTTGGTTTTCCGCCACATCCGACACAAACATCATAACAACCCTGCTCCCGCCGCCTGTCAACCGCACAAAGTGGAATCGCTTGGATCAATGGCCAGCGCCGCCAGCGTGCTTTATACTGCTGCCTGGGGTGAACACTAAACGCACTGCGTTGGTGAGGATTACTCGTGAAGGTTGTGCACGGTCTTGAGGCGCTCGATCCACCGCTGGCCCATTCGGTGTTGACGGTCGGCAACTTTGACGGGGTGCATCGCGCACACCAGCAACTCCTCGCCCAGGCAGGTATGTTCGCCGCCGACACGGGCGGGCCGGTCGTGGTGCTGACATTCGAGCCCCACCCACTGACCGTAGTTACGCCCTCGAAGGCACCGCAGCGATTGTCGTTGCCCGACGAGAAGCTGCGGCGGCTGGCTGATGCCGGCGCGGACATCACCGTGGTTGCGAAAAGTGACCCAAGTCTATTGGGTCTCACTGCGGAGCGCTTCGTGGAAGAGGTTATTGTTCGGCGGTTTCACCCCACTCATATCGTCGAAGGGCCTTCGTTCGGCTTTGGCAGGGGTAGAAAGGGAACGCCAAAGCTGCTGCGGCGCGTCGCGGCCCGTTTCGGATGCGATGTCCACATCGTCGAACCCATTATGTTGCAGATCGACGAGGGCGAAACGCTGATGATCTCAAGTTCGCTGATCCGGCGGCTGTTGGCCGAAGGGAAGGTCCGCCGGGCGGCGCTGTGCCTGGTACGTCCCTATACGCTGATCGGTGAGGTAGTCAAGGGGAATCGCCGGGGCCGGACGATCGGCTTCCCCACGGTAAACATCGCCGTCATTGACCAGCTTGTCCCAGGGGAGGGCGTTTACGCCGGGCGGGCCGTACTGGGAAATGACATACTCATGGCAGCGATCAGCATCGGACACACCCCGACTTTTGGAGGCACCGAACAACAGGTCGAAGCGCACCTGCTCGACTTCAACGGTGATTTGTACGGCCGGCCGATCCGGATCGAGTTCGAACGTCGCCTGCGCGACCAGCGTACGTTCGACTCACCAGAGACGCTGATCGAGCAGTTACATCGCGACATCGAGGCCGTGCGCGGCGGTGCGGGTGGTTCTCGAACCGACGCACGGAACGGAAAGGCACGGGCGTCATGAGTGCCCTGGACGCGAAGGCATTCACCGAGGCGGCCGCCAAGGTCTTATCGTGGAAACGCCCGTTGCTGATTTCCCACGCAAATCCCGACGGCGATGCCCTCGGCTCACTGGTCGCGATGCGGACCCTGCTTTGCTCGAGTGGTATCGACGCGACGATACTGCTGTTTCGCGCGGTTCCGGATCGATACGCCCTTTTCCACCAATACCAAGCGATGTCCGTGCTCGGTCGCGACATCCGTGAAGCGGAGCTGGCCGGGTTCGACGGAATCATCCTGCTCGATACCTGCACTTACATACAGGTCGATCCGATCGCCGATTGGTTCCACGCCGCCACCGTGGAGAAGATCGCGATCGATCACCACATCACGCGCGAGGACGTGGCGGACCTTTACCTGATTGACGAGTCCGCCGCCGCGACCTGCCTGATCATTTACGACTGGGCGAAAGCGGTGGATTGGCCGATCGATGCCGAAACCTGCGAGGCCATGTTTGTCGGCATGGCCATGGACACCGGTTGGTTCAGGTACTCCAACACGGATGGTCGAGTCCTCGCGGCTGCGGCTGATCTGGTCGCTCGCGGAGCTGATGCGCACAATCTGTATGAGCGGTTATACCTGTGTGAGACGCCCGCCCGCGTGCGATTGCTTGGCGCGGCTTTGTCCACGCTTGAGCTGCTGCTTGATGATCACCTCGCCGTCATGACTCTATCAGCCGAGGCCATCGCGGGCGCGGGAGCTACAAGGAATGACACCGAGGACATAGTCAATGAGCCGATGCGCATCGGTTCGGTTGTCGTGTCCGTTCTGCTAGTGGAAGCCGGCGACGGCAACATCCGCGTCAATTTCCGGAGCAAACCACCAGTTCAAGACGCCGCGGACGCGGGCGGGCGCCCCATCCCTCCGAGCCAAAGACGTCGGACGGACATCGACGTCGCCAAGATCGCCCAATCCTTCGACGGCGGCGGCCACACCCGTGCCGCTGGTGCACGGATCGCCGGATCTTTAACAGACGTTCATAGACGGATCGTCGACCATGTTCGCGACGTACTCTCGGCATAGCCCCATCTGTCCGTCTGAAAACGTATCAATCGCGCCACTCCTGTGATTTCAATTGACAGAGTGGGACGGGCTTGTGTACGCTCAGTTCCGGGACAACGGAGATTCGGCTTGGCCAGGGGATCGTTGAACGAGTGGCCTGAACCATCGATTGCCGTTGAAGGGGAGAGGATTATGCACGAGCAACTCAGAGTACGAGTTACTGTTAGCGTGTTGGCATGGCTCTTGGGTGCAACAGCTGTTTTCGCGCAGAATCCTGGAGACGCCCCCCGCGAGCGGGCGCGGCAGGACGGGCGGTTCATAAACAGGCTGCGTTGGACCTCCCCACACGGGGAGCTGCCTGGCACATATGCCGAGTACCTACGCCGCCATCCGCTCAAGTCAACTCGTTTCTCGAACCGCCGCGTGATACCCGTGCTCAATCCTCTGGGGCCCCGTGCACAACGGGCTCCGTTGATCGCAATCCTGGTAGATGGTGATCTGTACGCTGCGATTACGTCAAGTCTGAGCCAATACATCGCGGATCTGACGCTGGAGGATTTGGATACATCCCGAGCCGATGTCGGCGACACAATGGACCGTAGGCACCAGATGACGCCGCGTGAGTTGGAGTGGGCGGCGGGCAAGGAACGGTGAGGTGGGCAACGGCACCGGATTGCGATATCAGTGCCGCTTCAATTTTGCCGTCAGAGCAGTTGGGTAGACGACCGTGCACGTGACATCACCGTGACAAGCAAGCAACGGTACGCAATCGTGACACCATGTGCACAGATTTGGACCACCCTTCCAAAGTAGAAGTGGCCCGGCGTTTCAGTTTTGCAACGCGCGTTATCCGGTTATCATCTACGTGCACAGCGTGGAGGCGCACGGCGTTACGGGAGGGCGATCTTGCACCTGCCCCTTTGTGCACGGATAAGCCCCCGGAGGATCAAATGACCAGCGGCTCAGAATCGGCAACGGCGACCGTAACGCTCACCAACACGTTTGGGTTGCATAGTCGCTCCGCCTGCAAATTCGCAGATACGGCAAAACGCTACCGGGGCTGCAGAATACGCGTCACGTGCGCGGGCAACGAGTGCGACGGGAAGAGTACGATTGACCTGACGACCCTTGGTGCCCGCTGTGGCGCTATTATCAGAATGGAAGCTGACGGCGATGAGGCCTCGGAGGCTGTCGCGGCGCTCCGCGAACTTGTTGACAACCGTTTCGGCGAAACCGCAGTCGTCACGGGGTTCTTGGACCCAGCGTGTGTCAAGGTGCCCTTGCTTGGAGAGACCCGTGAGGATGTAATACAAGAACTGATGGATCTGATCGACCGCCGACACAACGTGACGTGCGCCGATCGGCTTGTTTCGCAGGCGATGAAGAGAGAGATAATTGAGCCGGGGGGGACATCAGTAGCGCTTGGCATTGCGTTTCCGCATGCCAAGGAACCAGAATGTCCCGGTCTGTTCGCCGCAATGGGGCGCCTGCAAATGCCGATTGACTGGGGAGCTATAGACGGCAAACCAGTCTGGATTGTCTACCTGACCGTTGGTCCTGACGAGAGCTACCAGCGAGCGATAGAGGACATGTCACGTGTATTGAGCTGTCCATCCGCTCGCCAGCGGGTTATCACGGCCCCCAGTGCTTACGAACTATATAAGGCGATAGACGAAGAAACGGACGCCCTGACTCAGGCCATCAGCAAGGAGGTGCCGCGCGGTAAGTCCGCTTGACTCGACCTCTGGTGCTGCTGTCTTTCTAATGGCGTAGATCAATGGCCTTTGATGATACTCTGCGGAATGCCTGTGTTAAGGCCCCGATGCGGGCCACGAGCAAGCCCACAGCAATAGAGGAACTTTGTTCGCTGATTGCCAAAAGGCTGGGATTAACGCCGCAATCGGACCAACTGTCCGATGCCGTCAAGCGGCGAGAGCGTGAGGGAGGTGCGCACGAGCTAGGAGCGGTCGTATTCCCTCATGCAAAAAGTCCGCTGATCGGAAGTCCGACTCTCGCCATCGGAAAGTGTCCGCGCCCCATGGACTGGGAAGGGAAAGGCGTGTCCGACATCAAGCTAGTGTGTCTGCTAATTGTCCCAGAAGGTGACACACCCGACGCACTAGTGAACCCGCTGATGAAAATGCTGAACAACAATGCGGTAGTTGATCGCCTGCACCAATGCGCGACGGAAACGGATTTTCACAACTTCTTTCGACGCGTCGGTGTCGATCTGGATATCCCGGTGGGATTCAGCCCTGAGAAGCTGATCGGTAAGCAACCGGATACTATTCAGACGATGGCTTGGGCGCCGGAAGGTGACGCTCTCGCATCGGCAACCGCTCATCGTGATCACATTATTCGTGTTTGGAGAGATAATGGAGATCTTTACGCTGAGTTGAAGGGACATCAGGCAACCGTGTTGAACCTCGCATGGTCTTCGGACGGTGAGTACATAGCGACCGGCGCGGAAGACAAGACGGCGCGCATCTGGCGGCTTGCGGACCGCACGACCGTGCGAGTGATCGACGCCTACGCGATAGTGCACGGTCTCGCTTGGTCGCCGGATAACATGACGCTTGCCCTGGCTGGTCACCTCGGTGTGCGCCTCTGGGACACCAAGTCTTGGCAACAGAAGCAGGTTCTCGCAGGATCCAATATCGTACCGCCATTCTGTGTGTGTTGGTCCCCGGATGGTACGTTGCTTGCTGCGGGGGGTGGCCGAGGGTATGCAGCTGTTCAATTGTGGGAAGGTGAGAGCCCGAGAACAGTTGACCGCTTGGAGCGTGGGAAGGAACCTCTTCTTGCAATCGCATGGTCGCCGGATAGTCGGCTCCTCGCGGTCGGCGATTACGGTGGAGTTATCGACGTGTGGGACCGATCGAATTGGCGAAAGCCAAGAGAATCGATACACGCGCACAATGGTCAGATTACGAGCCTCGACTTCTCTCACGACGGATCCTACCTGGCGTGCAAGTCCGATGACGGAACAGTCAAGCTTTGGGAAACTCGAGAGTGGAGAGAGGCGGCAATGTTGCTCGATCCGACGACCGACAACATCTGGGGCCCGCTGTCCTTTCATCCCAAGCGCCTGCGACTTGCGACGCTCGGCGGGCTGGCCGATTCGATTCGTATCTGGAGGATCAATCCGACAGAAATGACGGGAGGAGCAGCAGCTGGGCCAGTCGCACCACCCACAGAGTCGATTGAGATACCGGGTGCGATGATCAAAGCAGTTTCTAACGAACGAGCCGTTCTCTTTGCCGGCGCAGGCATGTCAGCGGGCTGGCTTGGTGTTACCACAGCGCACCTCATGGAAGAACTCGCTGCGGAGATTAGGCACGATTATAAGGATTATGACGTTGAGGATCGCCCCTTCGAAGTCGTTGCAGATGAGTACGCAGCTATCTTCGGGCTGGAGGAGTTAGCCAACAGGATTTCCGACCTCATTCCACGGGATCGTGACGCATCTCCCCAGCATATCGCAGCCGCCCGTGCCTTCAAGATTATCATCACGACGAATTGGGATCTCCTGTTTGAGGACGCGTACAAGAACACGGGAAATCCCGCCCGGACGATATCTTCGAATGATGATGTGGACGGATTTCGCTCTGATCGAACCGCAGTGATCAAGATGCATGGCTCGGCTGACAGGCCGGCCACCTTGGTTGCAACAGCATATCAGTACGAGCTGTATCACCTATCCCACGCAAGACTGCTGGAGCGAGTCGCAGAGCTGTTGCGCGATAAGGTCGTACTTTTTGCCGGCTATGGGCTGCGTGACGAACACGTCCGGCGTTTGGTGTCATCAATCCGCCACAATCAGGATCGCTGGGCCAAACGTGCGTATGCGGTTGGCTTCTTCGACGGGGTTCGAACCAAGTTGCTCCAGAGCCGGGGTATTGAGGTG
>CAZJTP010000145.1:0-11456 GCA_964548955.1 uncultured Phycisphaeraceae bacterium | reverse complement strand
GCCTTGCTGAAACTGATCCGAGGATTCGGACCCTGCGCTACGCTACATACCACAATTTCTAAGCGCCAAACCCCCGGTCGGCTTTGCAGTGGACGGGATTCAGAATCCTACGCCTAAGTATCCGTACTCGTTAAGTTGCGGTTTGAGCATCCGATCGACGCGCGATTTGCACGACGCCAAATGGCTCTCCGAGGCGAAATCCAGCTTCCCGGTCGCCAAAGCCTGGTCGAGCCGGCCACTCAATTTGCGCAAGCAGTTTTGAACCATGGCGTGCAGGTCCGGTGATAGCACCATGCCGGGCTGCGTCCTGACCAGCGGCTCCATCAGATTTAGGTGCTCTCGCTGGAGCGACCGCCGAATGCTCGAGATACACGGAGACGTGTCGGTCCACGTCCCTTCGCCGATTGTCTTTGTGTCGAGCGAGTTCGCCCAGCAGGCATCTTGAATCCGCTGCAGGTACTCGGCCACCGTGAACTTGTCTTCGGCCGTCGTCTTCATCTCACCGTCGTGAATGCGCCGCAGTGTGTTGGGGAACAGCCGGTCCGAGAGGTTCCACCACTGCAACACCGCGATCAGACGGTGGACTGGGAAGTCCACCATGAAGTCGATCCTTGCACCAGGGTGCCACCAGCGCGGAGCGGCGAGATGGTTGAGTACCTCAGGTGAGACCGCGAAGAAGTCGTCGCGATAAAGATTGTCCTCGATGAACACCAGAGCCTCGCGTTGGGTCTTGGCGTCGACCAACGTAAACGGCGCCTCGGCGTCAAGGTCGCCGCGGTGAGCGCGTGTGGTGTACTGTCCGCCGATGTACTTGCCAACGTAATCAAGCACCAGTACCTTCTCGAAATACAGAGCGACAAAGGCCTGTCGCAAGTGGTACCAACTCTCACGGTCCTTAACGGCCCATTCGAGGATGTTGTCCATCCGTTTGTTGACCAGATCGATGCGTAACCGGGCCCACTCGATGGGGTCGCTGCCCATGTCAAACCGGGCGCTGCGCGGATCGGGGCCCAACAAAGTCGTGTCCTCATCGCTCGCATACGCCAACTCCGGCTCCGCCGCGCGAGAGGCGATCTCGTGCAACATCTTCAGTTCGGCGGCGTTGGGACCGGTAAGCGCCGGCGCCGACGGCTTCTCTCCCGAGGACGTTTTGGCCATCATCTTCTTCGCTGCCTCGGATTCGATGAGTTCCCTCATCTCGGGCGGCAGCTTATCCAGCAACTCCTTCGGTATGTCTTTCAACGGATCGTCGTCAGCCTTTGCCGACCCGGCGTCCTCGGCCTTTTCATCCTTTTTCTCGGCCGGCTCTTCCTCATCCTTGGTAGCCTTCTTCGACTTGTACGAGCCGTCGATGGGCCTGTAGCCATACTCGATTGCCCAGTAGTCGTAAGGCCCGATCGTCGGCGTGATGAAGTGACCCTCAAGAGCGTTTTCCGCAAAGAACAAGATCGGATTGTAGTCCATAACGGACCCAACCAGAGGTTCACCGGCTGTGCGACGCCGCTTGATCTCATCGAGTGAGTAGATCGTGCTGGCCTTGAAGTTGTGCCGCAGTCCGAGCGTGTGGCCCACTTCGTGAGTCACCGTCTCCTTGATGACCTCGTAGAGGAACCTGTCAACGACCTCCTTTGGCTGGCCCGCCAGCATGGCGTGGCCGACGGCGAGTTGATGCTTCATTCCCTCGACGTAGTCGCAGCCGATGTGCCCGCGGTCGTGCATCCGCTTCCTCATCGCCTCTCGAATCGCCGGCTCCTCTGCATCACCGAGAACGGAACTCTCCCAACTACGGTCCGGGCGCTTCCACTCGGGGTGCTTTAGAAGGAACTCCCGGAACACCGGATCTCGCATCTTGATAGCTGTCGCCGTCGACGGGAGCAAGCGTTCGGCGCTTTGCATGAAGTAGCGGACCATCGAGTCGTCGAAGATGATGTCGGCGTCATAAATCTGTCCGGTGAACGGATTCGCGCGGTGTGGTCCCATCGCGAATCCGGCGCCGGTCACGATCCAGCGGATGAAACTGTAACGCATATCCTCAGGGTCGAGGTCCTTCCATTCGTTGTCGCCCATTTGTTGCCTTACTTCGACTGCGTTCACGAAACCGATCTTCTCGAACGCCTTGTTCCATTCGAGGATGCCATCGCGAACGGCCCGGCGGAATCTCACGGGAACGGTCTTTTCGATGTAGAAGATGATCGGCTGCTTGGGCTCGCACAGAGGCAGGCTCGGGTCGCGTTTCACCAGGTGCCAGCGGTCGATGTAGCGGTTGAAGATGTCGCGCGAGTCGGTGGGCTTGGCCCAGTCCTGGTTCGTGGTGAGGAAGTAGCCAATACGGTCATCCGCGACGCGCGGCGTGTAACCGCTTTCCGGAAGCTTCCAGAAACTGTAATGCACGGTTTTCTTGTCGTACGATCCGGGCGGGGACGAACGGCTGACCGCAAGTTCCGCGGCGATTTCCACGTTGAGCGGGAATGTTTTCTTCTTCGTCCATTTGCTGAGCGATGAATTGATGGCGCCGCCGCGCATCCCAGGGAACATCCCGCCGGACATCCAGGCAAGGTCGGCGAAGTTGCTCTTGAGTATTGGTCCTAAGTCAATCAGTGGATCACCCGCCGCCGACTTGGTGATGATGGGAACGGCCACGCGGATGCGTTCGGGGTAGGTGCGGCGCACCACGTCGGCGACCGTGTGTTTCCCGTCCACAACGAACCGGGTCTCCGGCTCGATCAAAAGCAGTTGCTTGTTGAGGATTTCCCATTGAACGACACGCTCTTCGAGAGGCCAACCGGTGAAGAAGCCGCCGCCGGAGAAACTGAGCGACAGCATGAACTTCGTGCCCAGAAAACCGGACGGGATTTGAGCGAGCAGCTTCTCCGTGTCCTTGTCCTTGGCGCCTTCGGGGTAGTACCAGAGCGTGAACAATCCCTTGTGCGGTTCCATGTCCTTGGTGACGTCTTCAAGCTTCGGCCCGCCGTCTTTCTCTGACGGCTTTCCGGCGTTCTCGGCTTTCGCCAGCTTCATCACCTCGGCGACATCGACCGCCCGGTTGTCGGACGGAGGACCGGCCTCAGTGCTCACCCAGGCCAATGAAACGGCAAGACAACAAGCGGAAAAGCGGCGTAGCATACTTTGGCTCCTCAAACAGACAGACGCCGGCCGACACAGGCACTACGAACATCCCGGTCGTGCAGCCGACGAAACCTCCCTGGAATCAATAATAGCCCCCAATGGGCTATCCCCTTTATCGGAAAGATGCACGTGTTTGCTATGCGCCTCTTTGCCGCGTACGGCACTCGGTGATAAGTTTACATGAAGAGTTGCCAGGGCTTGTAACATGGTTTGCAGTATTGGGAATCCGTTAATGGATTGTGGATTGACTGAGGGGCGAGACTTGTTAGAGCATTTTCCGTATTTGTGTATCGCCCTACCCCCCTCTTTCTCCCTTGGCAAGGGGGGATGAAAGGGGAGTCCCGCTACACGATTTCGGAAAACGCTGGAGATGATACCCGATAGCTGAGAGCGGAGGAGAACTTCAATGAGCGTCTCACATCTTCTGTTTGTTACCTGCGTCGTTTCGGGATTTTGCATTCTCCCGTTTGCTGCTTCAGGGGGACAAGTGGGTGGTTTGGAGCCGAAAGACGCGGTGAAGCGACCTAGGGCACGCGAGATCGGTCTTAATATCGGGATTCTCCAACCGGGGCCGTTGAACGCGATTACGGATGTGGACGGAGTGCGAGTCGGCCATCGAACCCTCATCGAAGGTGAGGGCACCCGCACCGGTGTTACGGCGATCCTTCCCCACGGCGGGAACGTCTTTCAACAGAAGGTCCAGGCGGCGATTGTCGTGGGCAACGGATTCGGGAAGCTCATCGGCTTCACCCAGATCGAGGAACTCGGCACGCTGGAAACGCCGGTGGTGCTGACGAACACACTGTCCGCGTTCGCCGCGGCCGACGCCCTGGTAGGCTATATGCTGAGCCTGACAGGCAACAGCCGGGTGCTGTCCATTAACCCGGTCGTGGCAGAAACGAACGACGGGTACCTCAACGACATCCGCGCCCGGCGTGTGGGGGCGGGTGATGTCATCACAGCCATTGCGTCCGCCCGGACCGGTCCCGTCATGGAGGGTTCGGTGGGAGCCGGTACTGGGACACGCTGCCTGGGTTGGAAAGGCGGTATCGGAACCGCGTCACGGCGCCTGCCCGAGTCGCTCGGGGGCTACACGCTTGGCGTGCTGGTCCAGACCAACTTCGGCGGCATCCTCACGGTAAACGGAGCACCCGTCGGCAAAGAGCTGGGCCGGTTTTATCTCCAGGAGCTTCACGATGACCGATCTTCCAAGGGAGGGTCGTGCGTTGTTGTTGTGGCTACCGACGCACCGACAGACGCGCGACAGCTTCGGCGTATCGCCAAACGGGCGCTGCTCGGCCTTGCCGCCACGGGGTCTCCCATGACGCACGGAAGCGGGGATTACGTCATTGCGTTCTCAACGGCTGAGTTGGTTCGCGTGCCTCATAACGCCAATGAGCCGATACAAGAGCGCACGCTCCTTAGAGACGAAGCTCTTTCGCCTCTATTCCAGGCCACGCGTGAAGCCACCGAGGAGGCTATCATCAACAGCCTGCTTAGAGCTACAACCGTGACCGGCTTTAGAGGCCGTACGTGTGAGGCAATCCCAATAGGCCGACTGGTTGAGATATGCAGACGATACGGCACGATTCAACGGTGAATCCTCTTGAATCGAGCCCCAAGCGCAATCGCGTGGTATGATTCCCATACTGCTTCTTGACCCGTTGCTCGCGCTTGGGGCTCGGTTTAGGAACGGGCTCGGAATGAGGACACTCATCCCCGGCGGTTGCGACGCCGTCCGAAGACGTTTGCATGACGAACGCGGATGGCCTACAAAGTCCAATTGACGGCAGACCTCAGCTGACGGAGGATTATCATGAAACGGCTACTTTGCTGGATGGTGATCGGTGGATTGCTGGTCTCTTCGTGTCGGGCGCCGTCAACGGCCGGCGCGGCGGACGCACAGCCCGATTCACGCGGCGCGGCCTCATTGATGATATCAAGTGAACGTGCTCCAGTCATACTTACTGAAAAAGCCTTGCGCATTCATCGCTCCGCCATCCTCATCGACGGGCACAACGATCTGTTGTGGAAGGTGCGAGAAAAGGGGGGATCGTCGTTTGACAACTTTGATCTTTCCAAGCACCGGGAAGACGCACACACGGATATTCCGCGCCTCCGGAAGGGCGGCGTCGGTGCACAGTTCTGGGTGGCCTGGGTCCCACCCGAGACCATGCGGACCGGTGGTGCCGCGCGTACGGCACTCGAACAGATCGACCTGATCCATCGGATGATCCGGCACTATCCTGATACGTTCGAGATGGCCTGTTCGGCCGACGACATCGTACGAATACACCGCAAGGGTAAGATCGCCTCGCTGGTTGCCGTTGAAGGTGGCCACACCATCGAAAACTCCCTGGGAACGTTGCGGATGTTCTACGAGCTGGGCGTTCGCTACATGACGCTCACCCACACGGAGACCATCGACTGGGCGGACTCCGCCACCGACGAAGCCCGTCATGGCGGCCTCACGACCTTCGGCGAAGAGGTCGTGCGCGAGATGAACCGGTTGGGGATGCTTGTGGACATCTCCCACGTCTCGTTCGACACGATGCGGGATGCCCTGCGGGTGACTCGCGCCCCGATCATCGCCTCGCACTCATCGGCCTATGCCGTGGCTCAACACCCGAGGAACGTTCCGGACGACGTGCTGCGCTCGATCGCGGAGAACGACGGCCTCGTGATGGTCAACTTCTATTCAGGGTTTGTCGAGCCCGAAGCGGCTCGCATGATGGAGCATATCTTCGAGACCATCCGGGGGATTCGTGAAGAGCATCCCGATCAGGAGGAATTCGAGAAGGCCATCAAGCAGTGGCGCCAGCAGAATCCCATCCCTCGCGGGACGGTTCACACCGTCGTGGATCACATTGATCACATTGTGAAGGTTGCCGGTATCGACCATGTAGGACTGGGCTCGGATTACGACGGCTGCAGCGTGCTCCCCGAGCAACTCGAAGACGTGTCCTGCTACCCCTACATCACGCAGGAACTGCTCAACCGCGGCTACTCCAAGAAGGACATTCTCAAAATTCTGGGCGGCAACCTGCTGCGAACATTTCGAAAGGCCGAGGATATGGCCCGCCTCTGGACAGACTAGAAGTCGCTGCACCTTGGAAGCAGCGCCGGTGGAAGGATGTACGTACTCTCAGATGTTTTTGCATTGGGATGCTAGCTCTCAATGAGTAGGTCGCTGGTTGTGTTCACAGTCATGCTGACGGGTTATGCGGCCGGTGCGTTCGGCCAGGATGCCGACAAGGATTCCGCTGAGGCGAAGAGGGACGCGCGCCCTCCAACGCTCGCCGGTGCGCGCGACCTGCTCATGGGGGGATCATATGAACAGGCCATCGAAGCCTACGAAGCCCTTGCCAACGAGCCGCGTCATGCGCTTAAAGCCGCATTGGGTCTGGCGCGATGTCGCCTTCAGATTGGCGAGTACGCCCAAGCTATCGCGGGTTTAATACAGCTTTCCGCCGATCAGTCCGCCGACTGGCACTACCTGCTGGCTGAGCTCTACCGGTTGACCGGACGATATGAGGAGACACTCCGTTACGCACGTGACGCTGTGAAACTTGATAAGAACCAAGCCGGTGCCAGGCTTCTGCTCGGGCAAATGCTGGAGTTGTTGGGCCGGCGCGATGAGGCCATTGAAACCTACCGGTGGTTCGATAGGCAGATATCCGGGCGTGCGGAATTGCCGCGCGACTCGGCGTGGATCACGCACACGGCGGTGGGCTTTCTGCGGTACAGCGTGTTAACGCGGACCAGCGTGGCACGGCGTACAAAGCACGCGCTTAATAGGATGCTCCAAGTTGCCTACGGACGACTCGATCGGACGTACTGGCCGGCACGCATCGCAGCCGCCGACTTGCTGCGCGAAAAATACAACAATGACCGGGAGGACGGCAGCATTTCGGATTACAAAGCCGCCCTGCGCAGCAACAAGAACCTCCCGCAGGCTCACGTCGGGCTGGGTGAGGTCGCGCTTGAAGGATGGAACTTCGAGGAGGTTGAACGGCAGACTGAGCTGGCGCTCGCGGTCAATCCGAATCACGCACCCGCGATCCACCTGCTCGCTAAAAAGTTCATGTATGAGCGGCGCTACGCCCAGGCAGCAGAAACCTGCGAGCGGGCGCTGGCGATTAATCCCAATGACCTGACAGCCATTGCGATCAGCGCAGCCGCCAGTGCATGTCAGTATGACGAAGCCGCCGTAGCGCGAAAAAACACACGCATCGCGGCGATCAATCCCACCTGTGCACTGCTTCACCGCATCTTGGGAGACGCGCTATCGGGCATCCGCCAATACGCCGCATCGGAGCGTGAATACAAAAGGGCGATCGAGTTTGAGCCGACCGACGTCAACGCCCGCACGGAACTCGGCATGATGTACATGCAGTGGGGATTGGAGGGAAAGGCCCGCGATGCGCTTGAGGCCGCCTGGTCGCTGGATCCATTCAACGAACGCACGAAGTTCACGCTCGAGCTGCTCGAGATGCTCGAGAGGTTCGACCGCGTCGAGACGCCGCACTTCATCATTAAGTATGACGCGGTTCGCAATCCCGGAATCGGTGAGTTCGTCACGACGTTTATGGAGGACATCTACGAGACCGTCACTGATGACTACGAAACGCCGCTTGAAACGAAAACGATCGTGGAGTTCTTCCCCACCCACCGCGCGTTCGGCGTCCGCATTACGGGGAAACCGTGGATCCACACGATCGGTGCGTGCACCGGGCGGGTAATTGCGCTGGCGACGCCGCGCGACTCGGTGACCTTGACACCATACAACATCGCCGGTGTGCTCAAGCACGAATTCACACACACCGTCACGCTGGAAGCGACGCTCAACCGGATCCCACACTGGTTCACGGAGGGCCTGGCCGTCTCTCAAGAGGATACCCCGCGGCATTTCCTTTGGTGTGAGATGTTGGCCGACGCCATCCGTCGCGGTCGGTTGTTCACGCTCGAATCGATCGACTGGGGATTCATCAGGCCGCTACGCCGCGGCGATCGCCAGCTTGCCTATGCCCAGAGCGAGTGGATGTGTGAATACATTATCGAGCGGTTCGGGTATGATATCATCAACGATATGCTGAGGCGATTCAATAACGGCCGGACGCAGCAGGAGGTCTTCAGTGGGCTTCTCGGTATTGAGCCGGAGGATTTCGATCGGGATTTTCGCAAGTGGGCGCAGGATCAAGCGGCACGATGGTGTTTTGACCTGACACCGCCGGAGAACGTGGACGAACTCCGCGCCCTTTCGGAGACGGCGGGCGTCGATGCGGGTGTACTCGGCCGGCTTGCGCAGGCGGAGTTTGACGACGGGGATTTCGAGCGGGCGCTGGTCACGGCGCGACGGGCGATCGAACTCGATGAGAACGAACCCAACGGGCTTGAGGTGACTGCCAAGGTGTTGTCATTCTTCGTCAAACAGGAGCAGAACGAGTCGGCCAAACGCGTGTACTATGAAGAGGCCCTGCCGGTGCTTGGGCGGCTGGTGAAAATAGCGCCTAACGACCGGACCGCGCCGAAGTTCTTCGCTGAGATCGCCCTGCGGCGCGAACAGTACGATCTGGCGACCGACTGGTACAAGCGGCTCCAAAATCTGTGTCCGATGGATCCCGCAAGCTGGCGCGGTCTGGCCGGCATCCATCTAAGGCAAGACGAGCACGGTCCGGCGCTTACACAACTGTTGGAGCTGGCCCGGCTCGACGACGGCGACGCCACAATCGCGGCCGAGATCGCAGGCATCTACAAGCGTCGCAGCCGGCTCGGTGAAGCGGCGTACTGGTATCGCAGGGCTTTGTTCATCAATCCGTTCAGCGTGGAGCTGCACCAGTTGCTGGGCGATACGAGCATGCAGGCAGGCGACACGAAAACGGCACTTGGTGAATACAAGATGCTTACGAAACTCGAACCGGATAATTCCAAACACTTCGAAAACGCCGCATTCGCCGCGCACAAGATTGGTGACAATAAATCGGCACAGCAACTCGCCCGGCAGGCGGTCAAGCTTGATCCGACCTCCGCCGCCCGATCCCTGGTCCAACCGTAGGCGAAGGCAAACCTGTTGACCGGCGCGGGATTCGCCATGCCGTTTTCGAGCGGAGGCTTGTTCCCAGCATCCGCGCACGGCCACTCATCAACGTCCACGCAACACATCCGTCCTGTGGCGCGTCGGCGGGGAATCCGACCGGAAACGTCGCTCTCACGCCTGGCAGGCAAGTGGCCGATTCTATAGGAGCCGACCCGGCTGCGGACCGCGGCGATCAGCAGGAAAGCACGCAGCACGTGGCGGGGGACTTGGTTTGTGGGCGGAAGGCTGCTACTCTTTTCGTCGAGGTCGATGCGAGTAGTACACCGAGCGTAGGCGCGCGGCGGTAAGCGCGAGGTTGTTCAGACCGGCGCCGGGATTCGCTGCGCGTCGATCCCACCCGCCGCGAGGATCGATCCCGTGGACGATATTTTGGCCGGATACCGAGTCACCAGACAGATAGGTGTCGGTGCGGGCTCTAAGCTCTACGTCGCCATCGAGCTGCAAACGGGCAAAACAGTGGCTGTCAAGCACGTCGTGCGTAACACACCCGAGGATGAGCGGTTCCTTGCCCAGGCCGAAAACGAGTACAAGGTAAGCAGCAAGTTCGACCATCCGGGTCTGCGGCGCAGCTTTTCGCTCAAGCGAATCCGCAAGCGCCTGCAAGTGAAAGAGCTCTTGCTGGTCATGGAATACGTGGAGGGTCTGAACCTGGAAAAGGCACGACCCAATCGCCTCAAAACCTTCCTGCTTCTTTTTCAGAAAGTGGCGGCGGCGTTGAACGCGATGCACGAGGTCGGGTTCATCCACACGGATATCAAACCGACCAACATCTTGATCGCCCAGGGCGGCGTGGTAAAAATCATAGATTTCGGCCAATCGTGCCGGATCCACCATCGGAAGCAGCGAATCCAGGGTACGCCCGACTACATCGCACCGGAGCAGGTGCAACGCCTGCTGCTCGATCAGCGCACGGACGTGTTCAATCTGGGAGCAACGATGTACTGGGTATTGACCTCGGAAAACTATCCGACGGCCATCCGCGGCCTCGATTCACGCGGCGGCATCAATATCGTGACCTCTCATAAGCCCATTGCCCCGGTTGAGCACAATGATAAGATTCCCATCTCGCTGTCAACGCTCGTGATGGAGTGTTGTCGTGAGAACCCGGTCGAGCGACCGGCCGACATGAAACAGGTGCTCGCAAGGCTGATGGTGGTTCAAAAACTTTGGGATAAGTATCGCGACAGTGCTCGTGCAGGGCGCCTCGCCGATATATTCCCACCCGCCAAGAAGACGCCCCAACCCACTGAGGATGACGCGTGATCGACGCCACAAAAGCTGCCGAGGTCATCCTCGAAGCCGCCCGGTTGAACCGGGAGGATCCGCTGCTGAGCGGTTCTCTTCTGGTTTTTCCCAACTACGGACAGGTCGTGATGACGGGTGATCTGCACGGGCATCGCCGCAACTTCGAGAAGGTGAAGCGTTTCTGTGACCTCGGGCAATTCGGCGCCCGGCACGTAATCCTCCACGAGATCATCCACGAAGAGGTCGAATTGTTCACGTCGCACGACACCTCGCATGAGGTCTTGTCAGAGGCCGCCCGGTGGAAATGTGAGTTTCCCGATCAGGTGCACTTTTTGCTGGGGAACCACGAACTCGCACAGGTCAACCGGCACGAGATCACCAAGAACGGACGCGTCGTGACGCGGAGCTTCGAAGAGGGCGTCCTTGACGCGTACGGTCAGGACGGCCGTTTGGTGCTGGAGGCGATCGACACGTTTATCCGCTCGCTTCCGCTGGCCGGTCGAACCCCCAACCGCGTCCTTCTTTCGCATTCGCTTCCGAGCCCGCGCAACCTTCCCACGTTCGATCCGACCGTGCTTTCACGCGTCCCCACCGGAGAGGACCTTGACGACGACGGATCCGCCCGCGCGCTCGTCTGGGGTCGATATCAAACCAAGACTGCGTTGACCACGCTGTGCAAGCTGTTTGACGTCGACTTCTTTCTGTGCGGGCATCAACCTCAGGAAACGGGCTACGACGTCGTGCACGACCGGATGGTGATCCTGGCGAGCGATCATAACCACGGCGTGTTTCTGCCGCTCGACTTGAACAAACCTGTCACCCTTGACCGCCTCGTAAGCAGCATTCGCCCCTGCGCCGCTATCTCGTAGCTAAATCCGGCCGCCTATATTGCCTTCAGGGTGACGAGAGTGTCCGGCAGAATCCGTAGGACCGACGTTCCAGTCGTATCCCCTGCCTCTGGAAGGGATGAGGAACACCTGCAAGCTCC
>CAZJTP010000144.1:0-11489 GCA_964548955.1 uncultured Phycisphaeraceae bacterium | reverse complement strand
TAGTAGCCCGACGAATCCAGAGCAATCTGCCACGCTTTCATGCAGACATCACCAGTCTCACAGTGCGCGTGACCCGCAGCAGCCGGATCCCAGTCGGAGACCTTGAACTCCAACCAGACGGGCCGGGCACCAGCCGCCATTGTGATCTCATTGTCGACGATCTCCCAGTCACCGCTGCTCGTAGTGTCCTTCGTATCCGCAGCGACCGGCAAGAAGGAGATGACCGTGTCCGTCGTCGTGAACACCATATGCATGAAGTTTGAACAGGAATCCGTGGCGTCAACACCATCGCACGGACCGCCCAAGCTCCACCAACCCGGCGCTTCGGCATCACCGTCGCTGCATGCGTCCGCGTTAGCCTGACCGCAACTGACATCAGGCTCCAGGCACGATATTGTATCATCGTGGCAGCAGACGCCACTCCCGTTGGTTGCGCCATCATCGTCCATGCGGTCTATCCAGAAGTCGCCCGGAGCATCATCCCCGACCGTCGGCTTCCGATAGGTTAAGTCGTAGAACATCCGGCACGACGTGCTCTGGGTCACGGCCCACATACGCTGGTTCGGGATCACCACCGGTGTGGCATACACGTGGCGGAGCTCGAACTGTCCGCTCATCGTTCCGATACTCCAGTCCGCGTCGCTACCGGCGATCTTCGTCCCGGAGAAGCCGTTTGCGGCCGTGTCGACGAACCCCTCCGGGTCACCGTCCCACAGCTCAAGATGAACGGTTGCCTCCTGGCCAACCGACAGGTCGCCGGAGCTGCGGAACACAGTAATCCAAATCTCCGAAATTTCGTCACCGCCTACGAAGCCGTTGCCCAATCCGAGGTTGTCGGCACTGTATGTCCCGCCGACCGGGCCGCCGGCTTGGACATTGTAGCTCATGACCACACCGTACCCGCTGTCGTAGAAGTTGTCGTAGACGACCACCTTGTAGGCGCCCGCCGCAACACTACCCGACTCCAACGTCTGGTCAGAGTAGAGCACGTGCCTCGGTGTGTCCGGACCGATGTCCAGCTTCACAACGTCACCGGGGCGGACTTGCGCCGGCCCATCGGCATACGCATTGACGCTTAGGGCTAAGACGCCCAAAGCAAGAACAATACTACATCTTTTTTTCATCTTCCAAACCTCCTCTGGGAAGAGATACCCAAATAGTCCCAATCGATACGACTTACAATTACCTTTACGAAAACAGCTTTTCACAAATGTTCGTTTCACCTATATCTTATTTCCTCCTGCAAAACACCCTCGGGCCGGGTCGTCCCAGACCCACTCACCACCAGACAACACACAACACACAACACAATTTCCTTCTCACTATGTGAGGCAACTTCGTTGAGTCTACCGTATTTCAAACTCGCAATCAACCTCCCTCCTAGAGCCGCCGGGGCGGGGCGGGCTCCGCAGCCCACCCCATCCCCGTCGGATCACTTTTTCTCACCTACCGGCCCGTCATCATGGGCACGGACGCGGACCCACCTCCGGGAACGACGCCGGTGGGTAGTGGAATCCACGGAACGCATCCAAACAGAACGTCACGTCGGTCGTGATGTTCACCTTCTGGTCCGGGGTAGCCGGTTCGATATCCGCCCGCACCGTAGTCAGCGGCAAGAATGTCGCCTTGTTCTTGAATTTATCAAGCACTCCCGTCACGTCCGTCGTCACACCGACAGAGCCGTCCGGCGGCTTAGGTGGATCCGTGCTCAAGTCCTGCACGACATCGCCCCAAGCCGACATGGTCACCACGAGCGGCTCCGTGTAGGCCGTCTCCTCAGTCAACAGGCACGAATCGTCGATCGTCTGGACGTGGTAGACGCCGCCCGGAACGATGCCCTCGTGATACACGTCGATCACACCGTCCAAACTCCAATCTCGACCGCCTTCTATCGCGTCACAACCGAGCGTATGAGCCTCGAACTCGAGAGGCAGACCACCCGAAGGACCACAACCCGCAGGTGGAGGCGAGCCCTGACCCGAGTTTTCACAGAACGTCCGCGGCTCCTGGACCCACATCTGGACACCATTCCACACGTCGTACGGCACCGGCAGGTCCTCGAACGTCACGCGGATGTTCTGCCAACGTCCGGCATCCTCCGGGGCAATCTCGAACGACAGGTAACGGACCTTCTGGTTGATCGGGTCCGGTGGGCTCGCGCCCTCGATGTACAACCGATCGGGCAGAGGCGATGTGGAGATGTAACACGTCGCAGCCAGACAGGCTATGTCCACAAGACCCGGACCAGCGCCGGCTTCTGATGGACCTCCGTCAGTCCATCCGCCGAGGCGGACCAGATAGCACTCACCCGGAAAGACGATCCAGTTCATGGTCCCGGAACCCTCGTCGGGAAGCCCGTTGCAACCTTCATCGCTTAACGCGATCTGGGTCGAGATGCTGGAACCCGGGCACAGACACTCATTCGAATGGGAGGGATCATGGTACATGGCGATATAGCTGTCGTAACTACCCTGACCGGTACCGCTCATGCACATGCTGGCTACCATCTTACCGGTACAGGTCGCGGTATAGGCATACCAGATGTCCTTGCCCAAAACGTTTCCGGGGACACTCACGTCCGGATGCACCGGACCATCCGTTGTGTAGCAGGACGTGTCGAAACCGTGGATCCCATCACCTACCGGAAGGGCCCCGCCGCCGCCGCCGAGAGACGAGCAGACCAGCCCGGTCGCGGTAAGGCCGGTACCACCTGAGCAGTCGTTTCCTTCACAGAAGCAGACTCCGTCATCAGTACACCTCATTCCACGATTCCAGACGCCGAGGATGTCCCCATCTTCGCTGCATTCCGCCCGGGTCGTGTCGTTAACACACAAGTCCTCGCAATCGCAGCACGAACCCAGTGGCACTTCCGGAGCGGTGAAATCGAGCGGAGCTTGGTTCAGGCCGCCGAGACAGAACGTCATATCCGAAGCCCGAGCGCTCCCGTGGACATAACCGCTTCCGATCGCCCCGGCCTGCTCCGTCCGGTCATTCGTACCGTTCACGGAATAGTCGTTGCCGACACCCTCAATTAAGTACGATTGGTACCAGTGGAAGTAACAGGTGTCACGGTCGCTCACGGTGTGCCGGTTGGCTGCGATCTCGAGCCAGTGCGTCTCGTTGGGCTCCAAGCCGGTGATCGGGTTATCGAGGTACAACGTGTAACCCTGCAATTTCAGTTCCGGCCAGAGGGAGTTGAGGTACGTACACGGCACGGGGGCACGCAAAACGTTCGAACCGGCCGCGATCGCCTCACCGACAAGCTCACCCGGCTGACCCGGCTGAGGATCATTCCACAGATCCGGATGAGCAACAGCATCCCGATAGACCCGGATCCGGAAGCTCTCCGTCCCCGCCTCCACGGTACCGATGCAGTTCTGGTCTTTCGACGCCAGTGCCTTGTCGTCCATGTAGACACCCCACATGCAGATTTCCGCAAGCGTATCGCCCGTCGGAACGAAATCATCAGCCGCGACCGCCCCCTGAGGCGGGACGCTCAGGTCACTCATGATGTTGTAGTTTCGAACATCACAGTCGGGGAGCTGGCAATTGTTGTCGCCCGAGATTGCACACGTCGGGCACGGCTTTTTCGGCCAGTCACACATGGCGCCGCCGATAAAGAGACTGTCCAGCGTGTCGCAGAGATCCGAGTCCATGCAGGTCGCCTCAGGGTTGGCACGGTTGCACGGGATGCCCGGAGCGACGTTGTCCTGGCACTCACCCGGGCCGAGGCAGCACGAACCGTATTCACACGCCTGCCATTCACCGACCGTACAAGCGACCATCGGTGCCACGTCTGACGGAATGTTGCCGAAGCCAAGCCAGTAACCGCCTCGTTCCTCGCAGTCCAGCACGTTTAGCTCCTTGCAAGGATAGTCCACATCGTCATCCGGCAGACAGCAGGCCGCAATGGCACACGCTCGCGCCGTGATGTGGAGCTGGTACTGCCCGAAGTGGCCTCCCGTCGCGGTGTAGATCGGGTGATAGTAGATCCCGTTCCGTAGCCGCGTAAACGTCTGCCAGAGGTTGTCCGCAGCCGTGCAGAACGGCAGACCGCGGTCGTTGTCGGTGAGGCCGCTACCGATCGGCGAGGGAGCGATCGTGTTGTTGATCGTTCCTCCGCACGGGTCGCAGTCGGTGTACAGGAACGCCCACTGCGGCTGATGGATCGGATCGGTGCAGCACATGTCGATCCGGATATCGCTGCAGTCGTGCTCGCCGGCGTCCAGGCTGAACGCATGCCACCAGCCACGATCCCGGGTTCCACCTAACTCGTCGAAGATGCCCGTGTCACAGGTCCCATTGGTCACGTCACCAAAGTCTGCCTGTTTGTTGTCGCTGGTGAAGGTCACCGTGATCGGGTCCAGATCCGGCGACGGAACTGGGATGTAGACCACACCCGTTCTCGCCAGAGCACAGTCGTCGTATCCGTCAAATATCGGCTGCTCGCAGCAGTTCGGGACGCAGTTGGTACCGAACCCTTGTCCCACGGTTCCAGCCGGGCAATTCGCCTCGCAGGTCTCTTCGCCCGGACAATCATCATCGCTGATGCATTCCGTGCCTGTCGTCTCGCTGCAGAAGCCGCCCATCACCGTGCTACACGTACCTGTGTTCGGGTCGCAGCAGGCCGTTATCTGACAGGCCGGCGGGCTCGGAACACAGTTCGGCTCGGTGTTGCAATAACCGGGTGACGCGCAATCCGAATCGCCGTTGGGGCAAGGCTGACTGTCGTTCGCGCCGCCGATGCAGAGCACGCAATCAGGATCGCTCACCAAACACGAAACGAACGGGTGGTCCAAGCACACCTTGCAGTTCGTACCAATCCCTTGGAAGAAGCCGCTTTCCTCCTCGCAGATCCACGGGAGCTTCAGCTCGCAGGCACCGGTCTCGTGGCTGCAGCACGCACCCAGAGGCGCTCCCGCCTTCTCCCCGACGATCTCAAACGCCAGGATGCCCGGACCTTCAGTAAGGACATTGGCGCTCGGTGCCCCGTTGATCCACATCACGTCCGGCTTGTTCGTACCCGCGTGGACCGACGCCTGATCCGTCGACATCCAGTGCGCCAGGTTATCCGGCGTAAAGGTGACCGCCGGCCTCAAAGCGACATAACCCTCGCACGGAATGACGGGCTTCTCGCTGAACACCACCGTGCGGCGGTAGATCCCCGCATCCACGAACTGCCGAGTAATCGTGTCCTCGATGAAGAGCCCCTGGGTGTCATAGAACGTAACACGCATCCGTTCCCCGGTGCCCTCCTCGAATCCACCAACATATCGGAAGGTTGTTACCTCATACCATACTCCCGGCTCGCAGTTCGAGAGCTTGTAGTCGTCGCCAATCTCATGGTAGGGGTAACACGGGGCCACACCGGCAGGACCCAGGTCCTCCAGCAGCATACCGCCGTCAACCATGCCGGACTCATACTTGGGACACCCGAAATCCTCGCCGGGCTGGGGAGCTTCCGGGCCTGCGGGTAAATCGCAATCACCTTCATCCGCGGGCGTGCTCGGATCCCAGTCGCCAACGCCGAGCCACAGTTTGGGCGAGGTGCATTGCGTCTTGGGCACGCGGGTGCAGATCCACTCAGCACCATCCGCCTCGCAGCAACGTCCGTTGCCGCACGTCATCGGAGGCCCCTCTGTACAGACTGCACCTTCACCGCAAGGCAGTTCAGCCGGCGCCCGGCAGACACCGCCGCAGTACGCACCATCGCCCGGGCAGTTGGCGTTCTCCGTGCAAGCATTGCCTTCGCTGCTGCCGCCGATACACACGCCACCGCTTCCGACCGTTGTCGGGTCCTTCACGCAGACCTCGACACCGGTACAAGCTTTCCCGTCGTCGCAATCCGCATCGGTATCGCACGGCGGGAGGCATTCACCCTCCGTCGCGTCCGGCGGCTCTTCGTTGCAGATCATGGTCGGGAAGTGGTCGGCACAGGGATCCGCCTCAAACCAGTCAGCCTCGCAATTCCCGTCAGGACAATCACACTCCAGCCCGTGCCTCGGTCCACCGTCGCACGTACCTGCGACGCAAGTTCCCTCAGGGCAGTTCTGATCCGGATCGCAACCCTGGCCATCCTTCGCGCCGCCGACGCAGATGTACATCTTCTGGCCCGTGGCCAGGATGCAGTTGCCAATACCGTCGCACCGCTCCAGACCGTCGCAGTAAACCCCGTTACTGCATGGCTCACAAAGAGGCGTGTAGCTAGATATGCATGTGCCAGAGGGGATATCACACACGCCTTCGTAGCAGTCCACGCACGGGTCGCACTCTTCATCGAGCTCACATCCGGTCGGCCCGCCGCTACGCGCGGCGATCATACCCGCCCAACCCTCGTCGTGCCGCTCAAACCAAAGGAGCGGGGTTCTCGACCTTTCATACACCAAAACGTCTTGTGGCTTTTTGCCCTCGGTCGGGACGGCAAATGGGATTTGACTGACCGGAATCCCTACTTGGCCGCCATCCGACATCAGCGCTCCAGCCCTCAACTTACTCACGCGGGTTGCCCCGGATTTCGTCGAGCGCGTGCCCGCCAGCGTCAGGCTGCAGGCAAACACGCCTACAGCCAGCACACCGAACAGGGTGCGCCATCTCATCACACCGTTACCTGCCTTCATCGAACCTTACCTCCATCAGAACAGCTTCCACCCAACCATCGCCACCCGACGCTGGTGGTCAGTTGGAACCCATAACCCTTGCCTTCCCAGAAGGAACACTTTCCTCAGACGCACACCCCCCGAGGATTCCAAACCCTCGTAGGGGAAAAACAAAAATCCTTTCAAGATCAGAACCCAACCAGGCCGTCAGTTACTCCACCTCCTATTCGCAAAACGATTCCGCCAGCCAACAAACCGGCCGATCCCGCGATCGGCAAAGCGGCAGCCTGCAAAGACCCAGTCAGGTCGCGATCCGGTTCGCAACTCGCAAAAGCACAACCGGCTGGTACACTTGGCGGCCCGGCACCAACAGCACATACCTTCGCCCTGTCGTTGTGCAGGGGATTCGCATGGGGCACGCGCCACACCGGAGCACTCACACCAGCGCGGATAACGAATCGAATACGAGGAAACTCGGTCGAAGCGACCGAGATATGATACACCGAACTTGGGAAAGTCGGGGTAGAAACAGAGCGTCTTGGGGGACGCAAGCGCCTCACCACAATCGGCCCTGTTCTCAATGCACGAGAACCCACCGAACCTCACCTCCGGAATGTGGCGTTTATGATCGCGACTGCCAGGTCGACTCCCTTAACCTCACTACTAAGTCAAACCGCCTCAAATCCTGCGGTAACAACCCGCCTGGCACATCGCCTCAAGCTCTTCCCGTCCCACCCCGAACAGGTTGGCTCACCACTCCACTTTCTTCCCACAGGACCTTTTCCCCGGCGCGACGCGCCGGCTAGGGATCCTCGATCTAATCCCCCAAAGCAAACATCAGAGTTTTACAAGTTCTTGCAATACTAAAACGACGAGAGCTCATCCCCATCCTAATGCTACTAAGCACCAACCCCAACGTTGCCCCTCCGTAATGTGTAACCTCTCCGCCGTTCACTTCCGTTGCAAACGGCCTCACAATGCACTTAGCGCAGCCTCATGTTGAGTTGAACATGGAACCTGAGCCTCTATCCTTGACGAGCCCGATACTACCAGAGTCCGCTATGTTGAGTCAACCGTTTTTTTCCAGCTTCCTCATATCAATGGACTTGCAGATTGCCCAATTTGTCTCATATCACCAATTATTAGAGCCCCGATAGAACGCAACCCACACAAATCCGCCTGAAGACCCCAAAAACGCCGTTTTGTGTCGCTTCTCTTCGAGCCTTTTATGCCTCAAAACTTCCGCTGAGGGGTGTCGAAGGCTGGTAGATCGCACAAACATCCGAGCCTGACGTCCGCTAGCGGGCGCCTCGAGGCCGACAGCGTCACGCACAACTTGCACTTCCCTGAATCCAAAGACCCAGACCGCATCCCTGTTATTGTGGCAGAAATATGACATTGTGACAGAAATATGACATTGTGACAGAGTTGTGACATTGTGGCGTATAACGAGACAAGCTACGCGTGGCTGCCAGGAGGCGTTCAGACCCGCCACGTAGATGCGCCTCCAAACCCAGCCACTTGGAAGAGCCATCGTCGGCCGCAGGCCACCTTCAACGAATGTTTCATTGAAGGAGGCGAGGTATGGCGAATCAGCAGCTGAAGGTGGCTGTGGTACACGCAATCCAAGTGCTTTTGGAACGGGGATGGTCCCAGCGACGGATCGCGGGGCGTTAGGGGTCGATCGGGAAACGGTGGCCGATTACGCTCGGCGGGCGCGGGAACCGGCAAATCCAGCCAAGGCACCTCCCGGGTCTGACGGGGTCTCAACTGAGCCAGGGGCAGCGCCAGCGAGGATTGGGGACGCCTCCCAGGGCACCTGTGTAGATTCAAATCCAGCCACTGAGTCGCCCCCGGATTGATGAGCCTTAAGATCGAATCACGGCGTTGCGGAACAGCTCGCCAAGACTTGTGGGGCCGACATCGGCGCGGCTGTCCGCATTCTCGATCGTATGGTTCAGGGTGATTGCGAGGGCTGGCACATCTCTGGATGGCGCGATCAGGCAAGAATGATTTTGAATGAGGCCATGAGCGCCGGAGGCGATGCTCGCACCAAAGCGGTACGGATTATCAACGACTTGGGCCGGCGTGGTTATACGCAGTTTGGCACGCTGCTCGACGTCGGGGCTTAGTCGCCAGGAGACGACTCGCATTAACTGCGAACGCCACTTTCAGCAATACGAGGTGCAATCGAGGCCTTGTTGGACAACGACCTATCCGAGGACGCTTAATCAGCTAAACGCTTTCTCGGCGTCATCGACATACACAGTGCGCGCTTGGAGGCGCTGGTTGCCGACCTGCTGGCACTGTCGCGCCTGGAGTCGCCGGTGAGCGAGTTCAAACCTATGACCGTTGATTGGCGCCGCTTCTGTGATGAGTTGAGCGAGAAATGGACCGACGCCGTCGGGAAGAAGCAACTCCATTGGGAGTGGAGCTCGCCGCCGGATTTGCGCGAGGCGGCAATACGCTACAAACCACCGGTGACGCCGCCGGTCAGCCAACCGGAATCCAGGCACAAGAACGGCGCCGAAGTGACACCCGAAGGCGTGATGAGGTAGTCTGGATTGGGATTGACAGGCTGGAGTGCTTGATTTCTAATAGTCTGAGGCGTTGGGGCGATTAGCTCAGTTGGCTAGAGCGCCTGCTCGACACGCAGGAGGTCACAGGTTCAAGTCCTGTATCGCCCATTCGTAAGTTCTTTCAAATAAACGACTTATGTGAAAGTACGCCTCGAGCACAAGCCATGTCTGCCCCGTCTTGAAACCGTAAACCCGTCTTACCTGACTTTTGCTCCCGGGATCCATCGGGAACCGTGTCACAGGATTCCGCGTTGCAGACTCCCGGTATATCAGCCCGCGGGCCTATCTTGTCGGAAGCCGCCTGATCAGGCATACGCGTCAAGAAGTCCACTCTGGTGTCACTCGTGGCGGATGACGTTCTCTGGCCCGCGCCGGTCGTCTGGAGCCCACCCGTGTCTACCGTAGCACCTTCTTCCGAAACTCCCGCAGGGCATCCTCGGGGCTCAAAATTCGATGCGTGACAACCTATCCAAATGGCTCAATATTCAATGCGCGTTTCCAGCACCTTCCCTCTTTCGCTCGTTGATCATGCCCCCGATGGAGCTGGGTCCGGGGGATATCCTCCGCCACCGACTGGGTCACGAAAAGCTCTTACCCGCGTTAGAACTAGATACAATCCCTGGGATCGATGCAGAGGGCCGGGCTCCCGAGGATTCGACGTCCCGGTGTATACACTCGAAATCCAGGTCCACCGATCGTCGATTCCGGGTCGTTGTGAAGGGGGGGACATCTGGCCCCTCGGTTTTTGGGGCAGAAACGCAGGTCTATGCCCAGGAGATCGGTCAGACCTAACGGGAGCACGGGGGTCGAACGATCGGGTGAGACGTAGGAGCCATCAACCGTAATATTCTTCAGTGCGAAGGCATCAACCGTAGTATTCTCCAGTGCCAGGAGGTGACAGTAAGTGACAAACGCGAATAGAGCCTCTCTGAGCGTCCGCCGGGTCCCCCGATGGTCTTCCGATCCTCATGAGCCCACCAGCGGCCACGAGAACGAGTCCAACGGGGTCCCAGGAACGCGGATGTCCCAGCGACCGAAGCCCCCGATCGAGATCCCAAGTTCGGGGCGGATCGGAGAGAATCGACGGGCAGCCCAGTGTTTGGTCGGGTATACTGGACCAGGAGAAGGTGTTATTCCGATTGAGCTGACCGGGTGGGGCAAGCTGTCGGGCGTACAGAAGAATGGATGTGGCCGATTCCGAGAAAGCGACCTCATCGGAAACGACGCCGGTTCGGTTGCCTAACGATCAAGATGTCCCCTGCCCGTCCTGTGGGTACAACCTCCGGGCGAACACGTCGGGAACCTGTCCCGAGTGTGGAGTCCGATTGGGCCTCGCAGTAATCCTTGTCGGTAGTCCAACTCGAAGCTCGATCAAGGGCGTCCTAGCATATGCTCGCATCTGCCTGATTGCGGCTCCCGTCGTAGCAGCTTCATTGGCATTTGTGACTTCTCTGTCCCAGTATCTGTCCGGATGGGCTCTGTCTGGGATTGTGATGGAGGTGGCGATCTCCGGAGCGGTAACACTATTGGGAATCACCGCACTCGCATCGCTCTTTGTCATGCGGTGCATCCATCTCGTTGTCAGCGTTGTTTTCTTCGGATTTGTGGCTTTCGTTTTCATCGTGTTCATCATTCGCGAAGTCTTGTACGCCATACGCTGCGCCTGGCCTGGACTTCCTCTGCCCACGTACCCCATTATGCTCGGGTTTGGGCTGGTTGGTGTTGCGGGGCTGATCATCGAGATAATCTGCGATCGCAAATCGAGAAGATGGACTGGGCTGCGATAGGCGTGGCTTGCTGCATCGAGACTTGCCAATCCGGGTGAGTCGGATCGCAGGCGGGAGCCGATACGCCAAGCCTTCCTCTACTTTGCGATCCGCTCCGGACACGATCCGCTAAATCGCGCTCCGAAGCTGGCGAGCCCCATGGTTCTGGTGGGCGCTTACCGGTAACCTGCTGAAAGACACCACGCCCGTCCGTCATGCGCCGACGCCGACCCTTGGGCCCGAGCTTCTTGCGCCAGTGATAGAACGAGGCCACCGAGACCCGTTCTCGCGAACAGAACTGCCCAACGGGAATCCCGGAATTCGCAGAGAAACGCTCAAACCGCTCCCGCCACATGGCAAGCTTCTTGGGATCGGACGGACGAGACATGCCGAACCTCCTGGTCACGCGTCATCACGAAATCAACACGCACGCCAGGATAACGGGCTTGTCAACAATGGTTCTGGTGGGCGCTTACGTTCGTGTGCCCACCAGCTCTTCGCATGGATCTCGATGAGCTTGAGCAAGTCTTCGCCTGACAGATTCTGCA